>CAZTTF010000117.1:0-68627 GCA_964616365.1 uncultured Lewinella sp.
GGTAACTGTTATTCCATTTACCGCTTCTTGTACGCTGAAAAAGAAATTCTGCGGCCCTATGTGGCTGAACAGCTGTTCCTTTTTGAATAAGTCCCTCACCGGGCCGATCAATCCGGCAAAGACAACGCTCAGACCTTTGGAACGCTGCGTCTCTACGAAGTTGTGCAGTTCGTGCATGGCACTACTATCAATGGTGGAAATACCTTCGGCGTTAATGATGATGGTTTTCAGGGCTGCCCCCCTGGAGCTGACCAGCGTGTTTAGCTGAGCCTGGAAATAGGTCTGATTGGCAAAGTACAGTTGACCATCAAAGCGAACAATCAGGGTGCCAGGTACTTCCTCGGCTTCACTGAATCGTTCCACATTCCGGAAGAAGTTGGTCCCCGGAATCTTACCCAGTACTGCAAGGTGGGGGCGCATACTGCGGAAGATATGGACCGCAAGTGAAAGGAGTACACCGACGCCGATTCCCTGTTCTATGCCCAGGGTCAGGGTGGCGAGGAAGGTAATGGCAAGCATCCAGAAGTCGGACCTGTGTACACGCCAAAGGTGTACAGCTTCCTTCCAGTCAATCAAGCCAAATACAGCGACCATAATGACAGAGGCCAGAATGCTTTTTGGCAGGGAATGAAAAAGTGGGGTAAGAAATAAAAGTGTTAGCACAATCAATGCAGCACTGATCAGGGAGGCGAGCCCCGTTTTGGCTCCTGATTGGTCATTGACGGCGGTTCGGGAAAACCCTCCGGTAACCGGATAGGCCTGCACGACAGCTCCGGCAAGGTTCGCTGCTCCTAAAGCGAGCAGCTCTTGATTGGGGACAACTTCGTAGTCTTTGTGTTTCTTCTGGACAGCCTTCGCCACCGCAATACTTTCCATGAAGCCTACCAGCGAAATGGTTAACGCGGTAGGGATCAGCGCACTGATCTGGTCCCAGGTAAAGGTGGGGATGCTGAGCGAGGGCAAACCGCCAGGAATTGTCCCTACGATCTTTACCCCCTGGCCGGAGAGGTTAAGGGTAATTACGACTGCAATACCGAATACTACTGCAAGGAGTGGACCGGGAATAGACTTATTGATGCGTTTAGCCAGAAGGATGAGTCCAATACCAGCCAATCCGATCCCTAAAGTGTAGATATTAGTTTCGCTAATACGCTCCCCTGCAGCAAGGAGAATTTCATGGATATGATGAGAGCGGTCAAGGTCTATACCTAAAAGGTGTTTGAGTTGGCTAAGGCCGATAATCAGGGCCGCGGCAGAGGTGAAGCCACTGACGACAGGGTGGGAGAGTAAGTTGACCAAGAAGCCAAGCCTCAGTAACCCCAGTAAGAACTGAATAATGCCGACCATCAAGGACAGGGTAATGGCAAGCCCGAGGAAGGCTGATGTGCCTACCTCTGCAATTGCCCCGACACCGGTTGCGGTAAGCAGGGAAACCATTGCTACTGGGCCGACAGCAAGCTGACGACTTGTTCCCAGAATAGCATAGATAGCTAGTGGTAGGGTAACGGCATATAATCCATGGATCGGGGGGAGGCCGGCCAGCATGGCGTAGGCCATGCCCTGGGGGATCAACATCACACCAACGGTCAGCCCAGCCGCGATGTCACCACGGAGCCACTCCTTGTTGTAATTCTTTATCCATTTAAGCGCAGGAACGTATTCAGCTTTTTGCATGTCTTTCTAAAGATTTATGCAAAGGTCTTTGTCCCATGTCTTGCAAACGGTGATCTGAATCACACAAGCGCTTAAGCGGGCAACTGTGCTTTTACGTTCTGCCAGCTTCCGCCATTGATGGTCTCAATACCCGTACCCTGTAACCTGCGGTGAGCCATGCCACTACGATTGCCCGAGGCACAGCACAAAATGACTGGTGTCTTTAATTTGCTTAGCTTTTTTTGCTGCTGATCGAGGCGTTGGAGGGGGATGTTAATGCTACCGGGAACGTGGCCTCCACGGAACTCTCCGGGAGTACGAACGTCAACAACGGTGCCCTGAGCGAGGTCTTCAGGAGAAAGGGTAGGGCCGCTGAGGCCTAAGAGTTTTTTTAAAAGACCGAACATAGGTGGTAATAATTTACTGTTTCAAACAGGTTTGTCAACTGCTTGTGGCAGTTTGGGTAAAGTTAACCACCCGGTATACTAACTTTTGTGATCGACCACACAAAGCAAAGGGCAATCGTTAAGTCTACTTTTTTCTAGCGCTTAGCGTCATTAGCTGAGGTTTTTCGGTTGCGCAAAGTCGCAACAACACAACGATCTACCGCTAATCAGGACCCCTATACGAAAAGTTTCATCCGGTAGGCGCTACTGCCTTAGACTTCAAACAGCTGTGCCGATCAACTTAATTCGGTTTCGACTCAGCTCAATTATTCCGCGCTTCTCGAGGTTCTTTAACAGACGGGATATGGCTTCCCGGCTGGCATTGAGATCGTTGGCAATAGTCTGGTGGGTAGTACTGATCGTTTGATCCTCCTTAATGGCGGCACGTTTGGTGATGTACTCTACGAGGCGGTCATCCAACTGATTGAAGGTGACTTGGTCGATCGTTGCAATAAGCTCAGCCATGCGTTGGTCGTAAGCACGCATTACGAAGTTTTTCCAGCTTTTATAGCGCATCATCCACTCATCCAGTCGCTGCTGAGGCAGCGCAAGAATGGTAGTGTCTTCCTCTGCTACCGCCCGGATCTCACTTTGCCGATCAGACATACAACAGGAAAAGGTCATGGTGCAGGACTCTCCTCTGGTTAGGTAATATAAAAATAGCTCTGCCCCGTCGTCCGATAAACGGCTTACCTTGATCGTCCCGCTAATAATTAAGGGGAGCATCTTCACGTAATTACCGTAATCCATTATCATATCCCCCTCCCTGAAATGGTGGATACGCCCCTGGTCAGCAATGACTTGCTGCAGTCCAGGCTCTTTGAAGCCAGGAAATATCTGTTGGATTTCCTCAGTGGATAGTTGGTTTTTCATAGTAGGGCCATTGCTGGCATAGCAAACGCCACGAACACTCATCTTGTTGACTAAACTGTTAGCTACCTATTGCACTAGCCTTTACTATCTCCGGACGTCTGGCTTAACCAAAATCATCCGAGTCGAGGTCTCCAAAAAAGCCGCTGTCAACACGCTCATCTCCGAGTAATACCTGAGGCCAGACCACCTTTTTCTTCAACTTGAAGGTTGATAGCCGGTTATGGTAGTAGTGCAATAGAGCGAAACTCTCTGAAACAATTCGTCCGTTTCTGTCCGTAGTCAACGGCTTGTTGATGTGGAAATTTCCTACAGCCCCCAGGCCATGATGAATGATACTTGCAGGGCTTCCGTATAGCTCAGGGGAAACTTTTGCTTTGTCTTTCTGGGACAAGTCAAGGAGCTGGTCTCGCAGCTGCCCCACTACGCTTTCAAGTGCGCCGGACTGAAAGTAAAAGTCTTCGTTAGGGAGCCGTAACAAGGCGTAAAGGTCGCTGCTTGGGAAGGCACGTTCCACCATCGCCCAGGCCGCATAAGTCACTAGATGACTGGGAAGAATAATGCCGTCGGCATGGTAGCGTTTTACAATACAGCCACCTAGCATCCGGGTATACTCGCTTTCCCGTTGATAATCCTGGTTAATCTCTCCGTGCTGATCACGGAAATACTCTCGCGTGGATACGCTTCGTCCGCTCTTGGTGTAGCTTTTACCATCTTCATCTACTCGGTTACCCAACACATCCATGGGTTGTCCAAGAGAAATTGTAATCTGGTTGCCTTTGCTGAATACCCCCCAAATGAATTTCAGGATAGAACGCAGGCTGTGAAAGCTGTCTTTGGCTTTGATGTATCGATCCTGACCTACCTTTTTCAGGTGTTGTTCGATCAGAAACTGGGCTTCGAGTACAAAAGGATAACTCAGAATGACAGGGACCAAAAAGACCTTGTCGTCTCTACCTTGCTGGTAACGTGTACGCTGAGCTTCAACGGCAGTACCCAGCAAACCAAGTTTTAGTTTCGTCTCCAGGGCCCCTGAACGGGAGCGGGTACCTCCCGGGAAAAACAGACTGGGTACACCTTTTTCAATAATCAGTTTGCTGAATAGCTTCAGCGTGGTCATATAGACAGGGTTTCGCTTCCTGCGGTCCACCCGGTAAGCCCCAAGTCGGTTCATGAAATAGGCCGTGTAACCAGTGTTGTATAAATTCAGCCCCGCACCAAAAGACACTGCAGGTAAGCCCGCAACCTGGTCCATAGCATAACCAATCAAGATAGAGTCCAGGTTGCTAAAATGCGTCGGTACGAATACCACCGTTCCTTTCTTACTCAAGGCCCTCACCTGCTCTACGTAGCCCCTTACGATCAGTTTTTCCTGCAAGAGGATACGTTTACTGAACAGACTACGGAAACTTCGGCCGTCAGCAGCATTGAGTAATCTACCAAAAAAGAACGTCAGAAATCTACGGGCAAATTTAAAGGTCGGAATCTTGAAATGCCCCACGATTTCGTCGGCATAACGGTGGACGACTTTCCTAAGCAGTCCCTTCGCTACTCGGTCAGCTGTGGTCTCTTCTTCTTCATCCAGCGATTTTGTCGCCAGCATTTTGGCAAGTCGTTTCCAGTAGCGACGCTCCTTGGGAGGATCAACCTTCCAGGGCTCTTCCTTGGTGCGCTGTTGTTCGCTGAATAACGTCTTGCTCAACAACTCATCTAGTTGTTTGCCGTGCTCCTCCAGGAGCCGCTGATAGCTAGTATATTCTAACTCCTTTACGAAATGCTCTCTGTCGTCATGTAAACGAAAGATGGCCCAATCGGCAACGTTCGGGGAGATGTGCGCACGCTCTCGGCCCTCATGCTCAAAGGCAGCATCTGCGGGTGGAGAAAAAGGAGTATTGATATTGGAATCAGACACAGGGCAAAAGTAGGGAATAGAATGGCCCCGATCTGATAGCGGGCCCCGAAGATTTAACTTAAATACAAAGTTGAAAAAAATATATGTGTTAATGTTTTTATCAATTAATTTATTTTAATTCCGTAGTATGTTGAAAATGAGTATGTTGGTGCTTAATGTTGTTCGTTCATATGTTGTTTTTTTCATGTTTTGAGTCGACTGGTTTCTGCGTTGGCGGGTAGTTTGGTCATATGGAAACGATAGTTACGCAAACCCAGAACCAATTAAACGCTGCTGATCGGGCAGATATCGATGAGTTGACCAGCCGCATTTATGCTTACCAGCGTGGCCAGGAAGATGAGGATCGCTTCAAACACTACCGGCTTACACGTGGTGTCTACGGACAGCGCCAGCTTGGCGTGCATATGTTTCGGACCAAGATCCCTTTTGGACACTTGACCCCGGACCAGCTAATAGCCCTGGCTGATATCTCAGAACGTTATACCAACGGTCGCCTGCACATTACTACACGCCAGAATGTGCAGCTGCATTACGTCAAGTTGAATGACAGTCCCGCAATATGGAAAGATCTAGCCGCCGCCGGAATGACCGCACGCGAAGCCTGCGGAAACACTGTTCGTAACCTCACCGCCAGCCCCCTGGCTGGCGTCGACCCTGATGAACCTTTCGACGTCAGTCCATATGTGTACGCAGCCTTTGATTACTTCCTGCGCAACCCGATCTGCCAGGAAATGGGCCGTAAGATCAAGCCTGCCTTCTCTAGCAGTGAGAAAGACTCTGCTTTCACTTACTTCCATGATTTCGGCTTCATTCCCCGAATTCAGGAAGGGGTGAAGGGCTTCAAAGTCGTCATCGGCGGCGGCCTTGGCGCCGTTTCCATGATTGCTCCTACGGCCTACGAGTTTTTGCCGGCTTCCAGCATCATCCCATTCATGGAGGCTGCGATCAGGGTTTTTGATCGCTACGGAGAGCGGGAGAAGCGCATGAAAGCCCGGATGAAATACCTGTTGAAAGATTTGGGACTGGAAAAATTGATGGCTCTGATCGAAGAAGAGATGCCAGCTGTTGCTCATAAAACCTATACCATCGATGAGCAGCTGGTTCCCGCCCTCGGAAATGTTCCTGGTGATAACTTCCCGGAGGTAGCTCCTTTACATGCCGGCCTGTACGCCGAATGGTTGAAAACCAACGTGCTGGAACAAAAGCAGGGCGGCTACCGGGCAGTTGCCATTCGGATTCCCCTCGGTAATCTTGAGGCAGAACAGGCCCGGCTACTCGCCGGCCTTATCAAAGAGTTTGCCTCCGACGACATTCGACTCAGCGTACAGCAGGGGATGGTCCTGCGCTACGTTCCTCCAAGTGCACTACCGCACCTGTTTAACGGTCTTTACGCCCTCAACCTAGGGCTGCCCGGCTACGATACCACCGCTGACATCACGGCTTGCCCGGGAACGGATACCTGCGCCCTGGGCGTAACTAATTCCACGGGCCTTGCGCGGGTGCTGGAAGACCTCATCCGTGACGAGTTTCCCGAGATGGTTACGGAAGATGATATCCGGATCAAAATATCCGGATGTATGAATGGCTGTGGCCAGCACATGGCGGCCAATATTGGTTTCCATGGTAGTAGCATTCGGGTTGGCCAACGAATTGCACCTGCTATGCAGGTCGTTGTTGGCGGAGGCATCACTGACGACGGGCGCGGCTTCGTCGCGCAAAAAGTAATCAAAGTACCCACCCGGCGGGTCCCTCAGGTCATCAGAGACCTCTTTGCCGATTATAAAGACAATGCTGCCGAAGGAGAGTACTACAACGATTACGTTGTCCGGCAGGGCAAACGCTACTTCTACGATGTGCTCAAGCCGCTGGGTGACAGCAAGACCATTACCGAAGAAGAATACTACGATTGGGGGCAGGACCACGAATACCGCCAGGAAATCGGAGTAGGGGAGTGTGCCGGTGTTTCTATCGACGTCATTGGCGCCATTCTGAACGACGCTTCTAACAAGATTATCGCTGCGGGCAAGTCCGCAGACAATGCCGCCTGGGCAGACGCAGGTTACCACGCTTACTCAGCCATGATTACGGCAGCAAAGGCCTTAATGCTTGCCGAGGATAAGAAGTGTAATACCCACATTGGTATCCTGCGCGATTTCTCCGAACACTTCGGAGACCGCTTCTCCGAAGCAATGCCTTTTGAACAGTTCGTATTGCGCATCAAGCGCAATGAACCTACTAAAGACTTCGTGTCTGCCTACCTCGCTGACGCACGCGCATTTGTCTCTAAAGCTATCCGCGAGCGGGAGAGCCAATTGGATAAAACCGTGATCTCCGAATACTACAAAGCCTAGACTCCGGAGGAGTCGAATTTACTTTATCCCCGGATGGAGGCATCGGCGTAGCCGAGCCGTCATCCGGGGAGCTTAAGCCAAGAAACATGCCCACCCCTCATCTTACCCTCGTCGGCGCCGGTCCCGGAGACCCTGACCTGATCACCCGCAAGGGAATCAGGGCACTGCAAACAGCGGATGTAATCCTATACGATGCTTTAAGCAGTGAGGAGCTGCTGACAGAAGCGCCCCCGCATTGCCGGAAGATTTTTGTCGGGAAACGCGCTGGCTGTCACTACAAAAAGCAGGAGCAAATCAATGAGTTGATCGTTGAATGTGCCCTGACGCATGGTCACGTCGTTCGCCTGAAAGGCGGAGACCCTTTTGTTTTTGGCCGGGGGCAGGAAGAAATCGCTTTTGCTCGCAAACACGGCATCTCTACCACCACTATTCCTGGAATCAGTAGCTGTATTAGCCTCCCGGAGCTGCAAGGCGTTGCGCCTACGAGCCGGGGCTATGCTGATAGCTTTTGGGTGATGACTGCGCACACCAGAGACCACGGCATTAGCCAGGACCTACTCCTGGCGCCCAAATCGTCGGCAACGGTGATTATTCTGATGGGGATGGGGCGACTGGACCAAATCTGCGCCCTTTGGGATGCAGAAGGCAAGGGCGCCCTCCCGGCAATGGTGATTCAGAACGGTAGCCGGCCTGATGAAAAGTGTTGGGTGGGAACGGTAAATGATATTGCTCCGCGGGTAAGGGCTGAGCGGGATCAGGGACCAGGAATCATTGTACTGGGGAAAACAGTTGCCCAGCACCCCGCCTTTGTGGGCCACATAATGGCCACGGTAAATGCCTCAACACATTAAGCCATGACGAATCAATTATACCCCGCTTTTTTTCGGCTCGACCGACTCGAAATTCTCGTTGTGGGCGCCGGAGAAGTAGGAGAGGAAAAACTGAAGTTTATCCTTAAGTCAAGCCCCAACGCCCGGGTCACCATCGTGGCTCCGTGGATGGGAGAGGAGCTGCGGGACCTCCTTGACGGATACGATCGGGCTACTCATCTCGAAGGAGGAGAAGGCGCGCGGACGCAGGATGCAAGACAGAACCCCTTGGAAGGGCAAAGTAAGTCCCTGGCTGATGAACAGGCGGGGTACTGGAAGACTCCCGCTGGTGGCCGGGTATCCTGGGCTAAGCGGAAGTTTGATCCGGCGGATGTCCAGGTCGCTGACCTGATCGTTGCCGCTACCAACTTCCCCGAAATCAACAAGGCCGTCTACGCGGCGGCGAAGACGCACCGCCGCCTGTGCAACATCGCGGATACTCCGGAGCTCTGTGATTTCTATTTGGGCAGCATCGTCACCAGAGGGCCACTGAAGGTGGCCATCTCCACAAACGGACAAAGCCCTACCTTTGCCAAGCGTTTCCGGCAATTCCTGGAAGCGGAGTTACCCGATTTTGAAACCACCAATTTGCTGAATAATCTTAAAGTTTTTAGGGATCGTTTAACGGGCAATTTTGCCGCTAAGGTCCGGCAGTTGAATGCCGTGACCAGTAACCTGCTCTCTGCAACAGATAGCGATCAACGCCCCTGTGGATGCCCCGAAGGAGAGTGCCTTGTCGCAGCAGCTTCCACTGCTTCCACAACCTCCTGCGCACCTGCGGCCACGCCCCCAAAAGCTATTGAAAAGAAAGTATGAATACTACTTCCAAAACTGTCCTAAGAGTAGACATCGATGCATTAAATACTGAATTTGCCACCCTTGGTTTTCAGGAGCGTATCGAACGGCTCTACGAATACTTCCCCGTAAATAGTGTTCTTTTTACGAGCTCCTTCGGCACCAAGTCAGTCGTCATGCTGACCCTGGTAAGCCGCGCAAATAGTGCTCAGAAAGTACACATGTTGAATACGGGATACCACTTTCCTGAAACACTGGCTTATAAAGATACCTTGAGTGAGCTTACTGGTCTGGAGGTCGTGGAAATTCATCCTGATGCTGCCCGGCATCAACAAACACTCGACGTGGAAATGTGGGAGAACCAACCAAGTCGTTGCTGCCACTACAATAAGGTGATGCCACTCAAGGCGGTTAAAGCGCAGCATACGGTTTGGATGTCTGGGGTGCACAGCTACCAGACCATGAATCGGGCCGCAATGAAAATCTTTGAGGAAGTAGAGGGGCTTATCCACTTTCACCCGCTGATTGATATCACCGAAGGGGAGTTCCTTTATCACCTGGAGAAGGATAAATTGCCCCGCCACCCGCTGGAGGCAAAAGGATATGGCTCCATCGGGTGCCACCACTGCACCCGGCCCGGGCAGGGTCGTGCCGGACGTTGGGCCGGAAAGGATAAGGACGAATGCGGGCTGCACGTGAGTTAAACTACAAGCGAGCCGGTCATCAGAAGTATCCTCTGCTGATACAGCCGTAGTAATTCAGCAAATGTCTCGACGTCATATGTCGTGGCCTTTCTTTCAAATTGTTACAACCATTCAACACTGGATGTCGCATCTTTGCATCTCCGGTTAGAATTGTCCGCAACTTTGCCATCAGGGCGATGTTTTTAACTGAAAATTTATCAAAATGATCCAAACTGATATTCTCATCATTGGCGCCGGCCCGGTAGGGTTATTTACCGTGTTTGAAGCCGGGCTGCTTAAACTGCGCTGTCACTTAATTGATAGCCTGGGGCAACCCGGTGGACAGTTAACTGAGATCTATCCCAAGAAGCCGATTTATGATATTCCCGGCTATCCTAGTGTATTAGCCGGAGAGTTGGTAGATAACCTGATGGAGCAGATTAAGCCTTTTAACCCTGGTTTTACCCTCGGAGAATCTGCCGCTACCATTGAAACGGTTGGGGAGAAAGTGTATCAGGTAACGACCGATAAAGGAACCGTGCACCAGGCACCGGTTATCATGATTGCTGGAGGATTGGGTGTATTCACCCCCCGGAAGCCTCCTATTCCTGGTATTGCTGATTTTGAAGATAAAGGCGTTGCTTACGTAATTCGGGACCCGGAGGTGTACCGCAACAAGCGGGTTCTGTTAGCAGGTGGTGGCGACTCTGCCCTTGACTGGACCATCTTCCTGGCCGACGTTGCCAGCGAAGTAACCCTCGTTCACCGCCGCGATAGCTTCCGGGGAGCGCTGGACAGCGTGGAGAAAGTCATGGAACTGGCAGAATCAGGTAAGATCAACCTCATCACGAAGGCGCAGGCCGTAGGGATTGAAGGCAATGATCACGTGGAAGGCATTACCATCAAGCATAAGTCCGGAGAGGAAGAGACCATTGCGGTAGACGATTTTATCCCACTCTTTGGTCTCGCCCCTAAGCTGGGACCGATTGCTGAATGGGGACTGGACATTCATAAGAATGCCATCAAGGTGGACACCCGGGATTACTCGACCGGAATCCCCGGTATTTATGCCATCGGAGATATCAACCATTACGAAGGCAAGCTTAAGCTGATTTTGTGTGGTTTCCACGAGGGAACGATTGCGGTGCAATCGGCCTTCAGCTACATTTACCCCGATAAGAAGCTGAGCTTCAAGTACACTACCGTAAACGGTGTACAGGGACTGCCAAAAGAAGAAGAGGCCGCCGCAACAGCATAGTGACCGATTCGCTTTTAGCGTATCCCATAACAGGTCGGTTCTGGAAAACGGGGCCGACCTGTTGCATTTAGTACCCCGAATATCCCGTATTAGACCTTACTGGCGATTGGGCGTAGGGCATCCCTTGCGCTACAACTTGCGGCCCACACTCAGCCCGTCTCTGATCGGTAGCACCACCACTTCTATCCTGGGATCAGTGAGCAGAAGCTCATTATAGGATTTCAAGGCCTTGACGTCGGGGTCCTTATCTGCCGGGACTTTGACCCGGCCATCCCAGAGGATATTATCTGCTAGCAACAATCCGCCGGGCGTAAGCCGGTCAATCAGTTGGTGGAAGTAATCAGGGTAGCCGCGTTTATCGCCGTCGAGGAAGATCAGGTCAAAGTACTCGGGTAGGCCGGGCAGGATTTCGGCAGCCTGCCCTTGATGGAGCTCGATCTGGTTCGCAAAGGGGCTGGCGGCAAAGTTTTGCTTGGCGAGGAATGCCGTTTCGGCATTGCCCTCAATGGTATGAATTTTTCCTCCTCGGGCCAGGCCTTCGGCCAGGCAGAGAGAAGCGTACCCGGTAAAAGTGCCGAGTTCTAGTACGGTGCTGGGCTGTTGAATTTTTGCCAACATGGCCAACAGGCGGCCCTGCAGGCGGCCGCTGAGCATCTGCGGTGCCATGGTTTTAAGAAAGGTCTGCCTTTCTACGTCCATCAGGTAGTCAGGGATTGGCCCTGAGATGGATTCGGCGTATTCGTGGCGGGGGTCAATGTCGTCGCGCATGGTCAGCTTTATTAAGAGGGGTAGGTGACAGGTGGGTATCGCTCTCGCTTAATGATTGGAGCCATTGGTGAGTTCCACAAGGTCTTCCAGCGGTACGTTTACGTCTACAACGTAGCCGTCCGGGTCAATCAAAAAATTCGTCGGAACTTGCTTGACACCGTAGAGGGAGGCAACCTCGCCGCCGAGGAATTTGAGGCTTTCGGTTTTATCCATCACTTGGTAAGGCCACAACCTGGCATCCTGCGTCCGCGCCCTTTGCCACCTGCTGGAATCTTTCTCAATGGCGATACTCACGATGGTTACCTCGTCTTGAAGCGCCACCAAGGCCGGACTCTCGCGCCGGCAAGGGCCACACCACGAACCCCAGAAGTCAAGCAGTACGTATGATCCCCGCAAGTCACTCAGCGAGAAGGTTTGCCCATCAGCTCTTATTGCCGTAAAGTCCTTTGCTAAGTCCTCGTTCCCAACCGAAGGCGTGAAATACCAGGCCCGGCCACTAAAATAAGCGGCTAAGAGGAAGAGCGGGATAAAGAATTTTTGCGGTGCAGTACTGCGCGCTCTACCAAGCATCCTCATCGTCAAGTGGTTTAGGTTTATACTTCTCTTTAGTCTTTAAGCGGGCCAGCTGGCGGCGGTAGAGTAAGCGCGCTAAGCCGATGTTGGCCGGTTCGGGGGCCGAGGGATGGAAAGCCGTCGCTACAAATGCTTCGTCAACGTCAAGGGTATAACACAAACTCATCAGCTGCTCCATTCGGTGCTGCATCCAGTAGTCGACTACGTCGGCAAGCCAGCGGACGGTCGTTTCTTCGTCGATCAGTTGCTCATCCTCCGGAAGACCCAGCTCCAGGGAGTCAGCCAGTAAGGCGATGGATTGCTCGTGGAAATCGATGGCGTAAATTTTGGGGAAAGCAAAGGTAGGCAGCGAAGCATTAATGACCCACTACCTGATTACCCACTACCTACTACTTGACTATCCACTACCCACTACCTACTATTTGACTAAAAAAAGGGCCGCAGACTCACCGTCCACGACCCTCTTTCAATCTTCCGGGCTAGGCCCGTTTTCTGTTTACTTCAGCGTTACTTCTCCTACACCAACAAAGTACCCTTTGTTGTAGAGTTCGGCAACGTAAGTACCTTCAGTGTACTGCTGGCTGGCCACGTTCCATTCGGCGCAATGGCTTGCCGCACTTCCGTCGAAGGCAAAGGTTACTGACTTAGTGTAAGGAACCTGTTCCCCGCTAACGGCATTAGTCATGATACCACCACCTTCTGCATCGATCTTGATCGTCTCACCGTTAGGGTTGATGATCCGGAGCTGGAAAGCTTCCTCTCCAGCATCAGCTACTTCGTTACCCAGGCTATTGAAACAAACGTAGAGGCGGTTGACGCTTTTCGCGCGGGTACGGTCTACCCATTTGCCATTACCACGCTCCTTCTGGCCAACGATAGAAACGTTGTTTGCCTTAATGACGCTGGCAATGTTCACCTTACGGCTGAGTTCATGGTTAGCGCTGGTGAGCTGCTCGCGCTCGCTGACGAGCACCGCGCGCTCATTGTTGAGGCTTTCGTTCTGCTGGCGGCTGACCTGAAGGTCGCTGCTCAAGAGGTCACGTTCAGTGCTCAGGGTCTCGTTTTGTTCGGCAAGCTGTGCATTGGCAGCCTTGAGGTCTTCAATCTCTACCAGGTAGCTGTCGGTCTGGGACCGAAGCTCTTTGAGCTCCTTACGGGCAGCCGAGAGGTTACGACTGTCACGGGTCAACGAGGTGATCTTGTCTTTTTGCTCGCGCAATTCCTCTTTCTGCTGGTCAATCAGGGCATTCAGCTCTTCATTGCTGCCGCGCATCTCTTCCAGTTCAGCAAGACTTTCGTAGTACTGCTTCTCTGTTTGCGCTTTCAATTGTTCCAGCTCCATCTTGTCGCTGGAGAGTTCTGCGTTTTCTGTGCCACGGTTAGCGTAACCGATACCGAGGCCGATCAGGGCAATCAGTAGGACCGCAATGATGCCGGCGAACAAGGGCGTCCGGTTGGGCTTCTCCGCTGGTGCTGGCGTAAACTTGGGGGTGTTGGATGGATTATTCTGAATAGTAGCCATATGGCGTTGGTTTAATGATGGTCTCGTAAGTCCGGGGCTGGTGCAACAACCATCGGCGAGAGCCGAAATACGTTCCAGTTATGTGTCCATTGGTTGGTCGGAACGGGGGTATTAACGCGTTGTTTGCCTTCCGTATTACCGCAAAATGTTAAAGTTTCTCTGTTGCAACGATTATTTCGTCCTGTCCTTCAGGGGTAATTCTGGTAAAAAAACGATGAGCATAGCCTGTTTGGGAGATTGGATCGCCAAGAAGTACGACCAAGGAAAGTTACTTAGCAGTTCTGCCAAATATGACCTTCGATTGTGTTCATGCGTGGAATAGCTTCTTCTTAAAAAAGCGTTGGTTTTGGGCGGGAACGCAGGTGCAGAGAAAGGACCAATTAAACAGCGTTTTCCGGGTATGTCATGCCCCGCGATGCACGCTGCTGCTTTTGCGGTCAAAGACTAGCGTTAGCCCTCTTCAGCTTTTCGGGCTACGTAAAAGCCGTAGCTGTAGTAGGCGCCATATTGTTCGTATAAATCTATCTCTTCCTGTTGGTCCCGCACCACTTTCTGCGCAAGCTCCGCATAATGGTTAGCAGCTAAAAAGCCCGGGAATCGGGCGCTTAGCGGCCCGTAATATTCCTCCGTCCAGCAGGACTGTGGTAAGTAGAAGTAGCCAGCCAGGGTGTAGCCATTTTGCTCTAACTGCTCGATTTTTTTGCCTGCGGTATTAATTTCAGTATAGGCATTGAGCCAGAAGTCCTCAACGGCCTTGGGCCTTTCGTTGGTAATCCAGGTGATTTCACTGACGACCAGGTAACCGCCGGGCTTCAGGAACTCCCTCCATTGCTGGATCCCATTTTGGAAGCCGACATTATAAATGGCTCCTTCAGACCAAATCAAGTCAAGTGAAGCAGGCGCAAAGGAAAGCTCCGCCATTGATTGCTCCCGGGTAGCGACACGCTCGGATAGTCCTAGCTTCAATGCCCTTTTTTCAAGCTCCCGGAGAAACTCGGGGAACAAATCAACGGCAGTGATTTGACCGTCCAGGTGACGTGCCAGGGTCAGCGTTGGGCCTCCATTGCCACAACCAAGATCAGCTACCCTGAGCGAGGTCGCCTCCGTCAGTCCGGTCAGCTGCAGCGCGCGTAAGGTAGCTGCATCACTACCCGGACCTTGCCGGGATGTCTTCCGGTGGAGATCTATGATTAGCTCCAGCTCTGTCATTGGAGAAATGGGAGATTTACGGAGAAAGCCTGTCGAAAGCGATTATAACTGTTCTTCCTCCTCGTACTGAAGCGTCGGCCGTTTCTTAAACGGAATGCCTAACATCGTACCGATGTTTTCGTGGTCTGCTCTGTCCATGTGCGTATCTACCCCGTAAACTAGTTTACGATTGTCTACCGCACTGTAGGTGCCAAATACCTTGTCCCAGAAACTGAAGATGTTACCGAAGTTGGTGTCCGTATAAGGCATCCGGTAATGGTGGTGTACCCGGTGCATGTCTGGCGTGACGAAGACAACGCCCAGGGCTTTGTTCAACCAGCTTGGAACTACGATATTAGCGTGGTTGAACTGACTCAGCACCACGCTCATACTCTGGTAGAGAAAAACCAACCAGATAGGGGCGCCAACGATCAGCACCGCAAGCGTTGTAAAAACGAAACGGATGACGCTTTCACCGGGGTGATGACGGTTGGCCGTAGTTGTGTCTACGTGCTGATCTGTATGGTGTACCAGATGAAATCGCCACAGTACAGGGATGCGGTGTTCGGTCCAGTGGGCCAGGTAGGCACCAATCAGGTCCAGTAAAGGTAGACCAACCACCAGCATCGCCCAGGTAGGAGCATCCATCCATTGTAGCAAACCGAAGTTGGCTGCAACGACCCAATCACTGGATTGTACCAGAATGAAGGCCAGGGTGAAATTGACCAAAATGGTCGTGAAGGTGAAGAAGAAGTTGATGCCGGCGTGTTTCCACTTGCGGTAACTTCCACTAAAGAGTGGCACCGCGCTCTCAATCAACCAAAAGATAGTTATCCCTCCGACCAGAATCAGACTTCGATGACTGGAAGGGATGTTTGTAAAGTAATGCACAATCGAATCCATGCTGCAATTTACGATGATGAGGGGGAATTCTTAGATTTTCAGGTTTGCAGAGGGTGTACTACCTTAAGGGCAATATCAAATGTCAATTATGCCAAAGTCCACTAACCGAAGGAAGTTTTTAAAAACAGCTGGCACTGCCGCCGCCGGATTCATGATCGTTCCCCGCCACGTACTTGGGGGGAAAGGCTACACTGCCCCTAGTGACATTGTTAACGTCGCCGCCATTGGCGCCGGAGGAAAAGGGCGCAGTGGCCTGCGCGCGGTAGAGAGTCAGAATATCGTCGCCTTGTGTGATGTGGACGATAATATGGCAGCCGACGCCCGTAAGGCCTATCCCAAGGCAAGTTATCACCGGGATTACCGGGTAATGCTGGAGGAAATGGGCAATGATATCGACGCAGTAATCATTTCCACTCCCGATCATACCCATGCCATTACGGGGTTGGCTTGCATGGACCTGGACAAACACGTCTACATTGAAAAACCACTCGCCCATAGTATCGAGGAGGTACGGGCACTGTCCGAAGCTGCCAAGGCCAAGCCTCACCTGATTACCCAAATGGGTAACCAGGGAGCCAGTGGAGAAGGTATTCGGAAAACCCAGGAGATTTATGAGGCCGGCTTACTCGGTGATGTACACACGGTTTATGCGTTCACTAACCGGCCGGTTTGGCCACAGGGTGGGGCAGCACCCACCGAAGCGCAGCCCGTTCCGGACCATATTGACTGGAACCTGTGGCAGGGCCCTGCTGCAGCTAGAGACTACAATGAAGCTTTCCATCCCTTCGCCTGGCGTGGATACTGGGATTATGGAACCGGGGCACTAGGTGATATGGGGTGCCATATTCTCGATACTCCGTTTTATATCCTCGAGTTGGGTTACCCACTGTCTGCCGAAGCCAGTGTCGGACAGGTGTTTAGCCGTAACTGGTCTCCGGATTATAACCCCGAGAGCTGCCCGCCCTCTTCCAAGATTCATATCAACTTCCCCGCCCGGGGTGACAAACCACCCGTGAAACTCATCTGGACTGATGGCGGAATTTTACCTGAGCGTCCGGAAGGAATGGGTAAGGATGAGAAATTAGGAGATGGCCGTGGTAATGGTATCATCATGGAAGGTACCCGCGGAACGCTGGTGGCAGACGTCTATGGCGCAAACCCCCGCCTGCTTCCAACTTCGCTCATGGATAATATCAATGTTCCAGAACGCTTACCTCGGGTAACGACCAGTCATGGCATGGACTGGATCAACGGTATCAAAGAGAACTACCAGCCGAGTAGCCATTTCGGGAAGGCTGGACCACTCACCGAAACCGTGCTCATGGGTAACCTTGCGGTGCGCGGATACACTTACCGATTCCCTGATCCTCAGGGCAAGGATAAGGATGCCTACATCGTACCAGGCCGTACGCGCCTGGAGTGGGATGGTGCCAAAATGGAGGTCACTAACGTCCCAGAGATGAATTACTTCGTCAAAAACCAGAAGAACCGGAAGTTTTAGTCAACATGGTCGAATAGTGGGTAGTCAATTAGTAGGTAGTCAAATAGTGAGTAGTCAAATAGTCTCTGTTGTCACTACTTGACTACCCACTAATTGTCTACCCACTACCCACTACTTGACCACCCACTACCTCACCGCCGCTCAATCGGACAGGTCATACAATGACTGCCTCCGCGTCCTCTACTAAGTTCTCCGCTGGGAAGCGTGATGATTGTCTTACGAACAGTGTCTGGGTTGAGCCCCTCATTATCAATGTCATCAATGAGTTTGAGGGCGCCGGTAATGGTGTACCCTGCACGATGGAGTGTTTGGGCTGTTACGGGGTTCCGGTCGTAGGTGATCGCGACTCCCGGTCGTAATGCTACGAGGTTACAGCCGTCAGTCCATTGCTCCCGCTCTTGGTACGGGCTCTCCCCTCCGCCGGATGGGATGAAGCGGGCAACGGGGTCAATCTCTGTCAGAATACATTCCTTGAGGCTGGTGTAGCTTGCTGAAGGACCTTCGGCACGCCATACTTCAACTCCAGAAGGCCGTCCTCCCTCACAAATAATGGGAGCATAGCAAACGTAGTCATGCTCATCAATCTGGGTGAATATGGTGTCCAAGTGCATAAAACTGCGTTCCGCAGGAACGCTTACCCGGACTACGTTTTTCACGACTCCCCGGGCAAACAGCTCGTCGGCCAGGGCACGCAGGGAGAAGCTGCTTGAGCGCTCACTCTCACCGATTAACAGGTAATCTTTGTTAAGCAGCATCACGTCACCTCCTTCAATAGCCATCTTCTCCGCCAATGGACTTGGGGGAAAGGCCTCAACGTCGTTGAGGTTGATCACGCGATCATTTTTCCACAGATCCGTAAAGAAAGGGTGAGCAAAAATGACGAGGCGGGTAAGGAAATTCTCCCGGCTACGCGCCATCTTGGCGGCCTTGGTGATTAGCAGGTGGTCGTTAATCGTAACGGCGATGTCACGGGTGAAAATGAAGTTGGGGATAGGGTCGAAAAGACGACGGCCATCCTTTGGCATTGAGCCCGTGATGAGCACATCAGTCAACTCTCGTGGAGAAAGCTCCGAGAGCGTCTCAACGTAGCTTTTGGGCAACTCCTCCCAGTTGATGATCAGTTCAAGCACTTCTCTGGTCGCTTCGGGAGAGGCGGCAATAGCTTCAGATAACAAATCTGCTATCTCCAGTACTCCTTCCGGGCCCAAAAACCGACGGAGTAACCGACTGAAGATGTCATGCTCGCGTTGCATCTGGGGAAGGTATACGATATCGTCAAAGAGTAATTCTTCCGCACGCTGGGGGGTAATTGATGCCGTGCCTGCATCCGGCCGGTGGATAAGTACACGTTTGAGTGGGGCAATCTCTGAGTTCACCTTAATGGGCATAATCGATATTTGGTTAGGGAGGCGCGTAGTATGCAGTCTACCAGCGTGGCGGCCTGTAGGTTTGAATAATATTCGCCGCAAGGTATCATTTAGTGAGCTGTTTACGAATTTTCTTTCCGGACTACGGGAAATTCTATTCTCTGGTGATCTCAGTGAAGAAATGGTGTAGAGCAGTCCGCTACACTAAGCGGGCGCTGCATTCGGGTATGAAAAAGAATTAAGGTTGGACCAAGGATGGAGGTGTATTTAAACCGATAATTCAGGCAGTGTATCGACATTTTTGGTACTGCCGTCGTACATTGACCACTGTCCCGGAAACTTTTGTTACTTTAGGACATATTTAGAGCTTACCTATGACACCGTAAAGGATCTACCACCATGCGCCAACTAAAGATCAGCAACAAAATCACTTCCCGCGAAAGCATCGCGCTGGAAAAGTATTTGACCGATATCGGAAAGATCGATCTGTTGACGCCTGAGGACGAGGCCATGTTAGCTGCCCGTATCCGCGAAGGTGATCAGGTTGCCCTCGAAAGATTGACAAAGGCAAATCTTCGTTTCGTTGTCTCCGTAGCTAAGCAGTACCAAAACCAGGGGCTGAGTCTTGCGGACCTCATCAATGAAGGAAATGTTGGTTTGATCAAAGCCGCAAAGCGCTTTGATGAAACCCGTGGTTTTAAGTTCATATCCTATGCTGTTTGGTGGATTCGCCAAAGCATTATGCAAGCCATCGTAGAATACAGCCGCTTGGTAAGAATGCCGAACAATAAAGCGGCTGGCTATACGAAGGTCAGCCAGGCTATTGCCAGTTTTCAGCAGGAGTTCGAGCGGGACCCTGAACCGGAAGAATTAGCGGATGTACTCAACGTATCCTTAGCGGACGTCGAGCGAGCCTTACGTGGTCGCCAGCGCCATTTGTCTTTCGATGCTCCTGTGGCCGGAGACGACTCTGATATCACGATGCTGGATACCATGTCCACCGATGCCACTAGCAGCCCTGATCTGAAGATCATGGGTGAATCACTGTCTAAAGAGGTGATCTCGAACCTTAATATGTTGGCACCACGGGAAAGAACAGTACTAGCCTGTTACTTTGGTCTTGACGGGGAGGAACAACTTAACCTCGAAGAAATCGGGGAGCGTTTCGATCTGACCCGGGAGCGTGTTCGTCAGATCAAGGAAAGAGCTATTCGTCGGCTGCGGCGCAGCCGCAACAAGCATTTGCTGAAGAGCTACCTCGGCTAATCCGGGAAGTGTTGTGCAACAATAAGCCAGGCGTTCTACGGGGTAGCAAAGTATCGCTATATACCTGAGAAATCGGAGGGGCCGTTCGCTACGTTACTAGTAGACGGTGCCGTCGCCTTGGCAGAACAAGCTCGCTTTAGGCAACTTCGTGCCCCCGGGCAGCTTCCAGGATGGCAAACCAGTCTTCACGACTAAGGTCAAGTTCCAAAGCACTCAAGGTTGCCGTTAAACGTTCCTTTTTCGTCGTACCTACCACTGGTAGCATTTGAGCAGGATGGCTCAGAATCCAGGCGAGTAGGATGATGTCTTCAGAAACATTACCGTATTTTTTTGCCAACCGCTTCACGGTATCCCGCAAGCGTAAAACACTGGTTCCTTCGCCGGCAAAATACTTACTACCACCAAGCGGACTCCAGATCATTGGGTGCAATTTGGCTTGCATTAACTGGTCAGTAGTTCCGTCAAAAAGTACACCCGGCTCAAGGGGATTACATTCTACCTGGTTAGTTACCAGTGCGGTCCGGCTGTTTAGCAGGGAGAACTGAGTTGGGGTGAAATTGCTTACCCCGAAAGCGCGTACTTTACCGGAGGCCCGCAGTGCTTCAAACGCCTCGGCAACTTCATCGGGGTGCATCAGTGGGTCAGGGCGGTGAATCAGAAACAAGTCCAGGTAATCTGTTTGCAGCTGCTGCAAACTGGCTTCTGCACTTGCAATGATGTAGTCCTTACTGGTGTCGTAGCTTTTGATCTTGTTGTTAGGCCGTCGGTGGGTAGTTAGCCGGATGCCGCACTTGGTGACGAGCTGCATCTGGGCGCGGACGCTGGAGCCAAGGGAGGACAGGGCTTCGCCGAATGTAGCTTCCGTTGAGTAGTGACCGTAGATGTCGGCATGGTCGAAGGTCGTAATGCCGAGGCTCAGGCTGTGTTGGATCATTTCTGCCATTTTGCTGGCAGGATAATCAGCTCCCCATTCTCCCCAGGTCATGGTGCCGGCAACAATTCTGGATAGTGTCGGCCCCTTCGGGGCCAGCTTGATCTGCGAAATACTCATGGGGCTAAGGTAGACTTTGTCGGGCGGATATTATACCACCCATAGTTGATGCCAGTGCAGCCGTATGCCGCGCCCGTAAATTTTACTGCATCAGAAGAATGCTCACTATCTTCCCGGAAAAACAACCATTATGCTACGCTACTTGCTTTGCTTAATCCTAATCTCGGCGGCAGGGAGTTCACTGCAAGCACAGGAACTATCATTATTCGAATCTTTCACGGACCACGCAATTTTACAGCGGGAGGCTCCGCATCCGCTATGGGGGTGGGCCAGGCGAGGACGTAAGGTGACGGTAAGCTTTAATGGCACGGAGTACAAGACCAAGGCAGATCGTAGCGGGCGTTGGGAGGTGGTACTACCCGCAACGCCCGCTGGCGGACCGTTTACGATCACTGTTTCTTCCGGCCGGCAGCGTCGGACGCTAAAGGACATTTTCTTCGGCGACGTGTACCTCCTTTCCGGCCAGTCAAATATGGAGTGGCTGCTCCGGAATTCTGACCCTGATGGTAGTAGGGCAGCTGCAATTGCGGACCCACTTATTCGGGAGCTGAAGGTACAGAAGTCTTATGCCGCGAAGCCCCAGGAACACCTGGATATCGATGAGGGATACTCCCTTAACTGGATGCGGGGTGATGAGGATATGTCGGATTTTAGTGCTGTCGGAAGCCATTTTGCGCACTATCTGCGTAAGGACGTAGATGTACCCATCGGCTTGCTGCACGCAAGCTGGGGAGGAAGCCGGATTGAACCCTGGATGAGCCCGGAGGCACTTGGTGTTGATCCTGAAACGGCGCTTCGTGAACACGATGATGCGATGGCGAGTGCTGGCCGTGAAGGCATGGCGGCATTCAAACAGCATTTCCCGGGAAGAACACTGCCCAAGGAGGATAATGGGGAAGCAATGGGCTGGCTGCTGCCAGACCATAATGACGTGCGCTGGCCTTCCATGCAATTACCCACCTTCTGGGAGGCGGCAGGCTATCCTAACGTAGATGGGGTATTCTATTTTCGTGGGACTTTCTTCCTGACCGAAGAACAAGCGAAAGGTGATGCTACCCTTTATCTGGGGGCTATTGATGACGGTGACTGGACTTACATTAACGGTTCACTGGTAGGATCAACCCCAAATGCTTACTCAGAACCCCGGGAATATGTAATCAAGCCCGGTGTGCTGAAAGCAGGCACCAACAAAATTGCTTTCCGCATTTTTGACGGACAGGGCGGCGGAGGCTTCAGCGCAGACCCTGGGTCCTTCTTTTTGAAAACGGCAGCTGGAAAAGTTATGCTGGCGGGGGACTATAAATACAACATCGGAGAGTTCCGCGTAGGCGCACAACCCAACCAAATAGCGACCATCCTCTACAATGCCATGATTGCTCCCTTAGAGGGCTATCCATTGACAGGTGTGCTTTGGTATCAGGGAGAATCCAATGCCGGTTCAGGAGATAATCTCGCATATGCCGAGCTCAAGAAAAGTCTGATTACCTCCTGGAGGGCGTTTTTCCGCCAGCCCGACCTGCCTTTTTACTGGGTACAGTTAGCTAACTTCATGGACCCGGTCAGGACGGCCAACGAACCCGGTTGGGCAATTTTGCGGCAAAGCCAGACACAGGCCTTGGAACTACCTCACACGGGGCAGGCCGTAATTACTGACATTGGTGAAGCCAATGATATCCACCCACGCAACAAATGGGAAGTAGGGCGACGCTTGTCTTTACACGCTCTGAAGAATATTTATGGTAAGGAAGTACAAGCGAGTAGCCCCATGATCAAAGAAGCAGTAGCCTACGAGGGCATGGCCTTCCTTGAGTTCTCTGAAATTGGAAAGGGATTGATGGTCAAGGCAGAAGATCGCTATGGCTACCCCACTGGGTTTACTGTGATGGATGACTCCGGAGAGTGGCATTTTGCGCAAGCGCTGCTGCAGAAGAAAGACAACCTTGTTGTACTCGTAAATCCTGCCGGAACGGGCATAAAGAAAGTCCGCTACAACTGGGCCAATAATCCTGATGGCAATTTATTCAGCAAAGAAGGGCTGCCGGTTACCCCTTTTGAGGTGACGGTCGAAAATTAAACGGAGACATTTATAGGAATGCCCAAAGGTAACTCCAGGTTTTTGCGATTAAATGTGCACAAGGTGAGCGTAGGAAATCTTACTATTCCCAGCGTGCTGCTGGCGGTATTTCCCGTATTCAGGCTACCTTACGCCTGGCAGCAGTGGACCCTGCTGTAAGTTTGTCACCTATTGATCAATAACTCAATGCTGCACCTGCGGCCGCGCCCATGAAGTATATTCAGCATAACGACCCCACTCCCGGAGCATTTTCAATTCAGGAAGCACCAGACCCAACCCCTGGTCCGAATGAAGTAGTTATCTACGTAGCTGCAGCAGCCTTGAATCGAGCGGACTTACTGCAGGTGGCTGGCCTTTATCCACCGCCCGCAGGGGAAAGTGAAATTTTAGGACTTGACGTAGCCGGAACGGTAATTGAGGTTGGTGCTGAGGTTACAGATTTTGCGGTAGGGGATAATGTCTGCGCCTTGGTCGGTGGTGGCGGCTACGCGCAACTACTTGCTATCGACGCATCAATGCTGCTGCGCTTGCCAGAGCGCTTGTCTTTCACCAAAGCTGCGGCCGTCCCTGAAGTGTTTCTTACCGCTTTTCAGGCGCTTCAGTGGGTTGCAGGGGTTAAAGCCGGAGACAATGTCCTGATTCATGCAGGGGCAAGTGGGGTCGGCACGGCTGCCATTCAACTTTGTAATTACTACGGCGCCACACCAATTGTCACGGCTTCAGCGAGCAAGCATGAACGCTTGCGAGAACTTGGGGCGGCACACTGCATCGATTACCGGGCGCAGGATTTTGCCGAACAAGTACGCGCAATTACTAACGGTAAGGGTGCGAATATTGCGCTTGATTTTGTGGGGGCACGTTACCTCAAACAAAACATGGAGGCGCTGGCTATGGACGGCCACCTGGTATGCCTTGGATTTCTGGGCGGTAGCTACCTGGAAGGGGCCAGCCTTGCTCCTTTAGTAATGAAGCGCCTGCACATTACCGGTACCACTTTGCGTTCGCGTGACCAAGCCTACCGGGAAGCCCTAGTTGCTGATTTTCGTAATGACATCTGGCCTCAGTTTGCCAACGGCACCTTGCGCCCGGTGGTCGACATGATCTACGACTGGGAGTTAGTTGCTGAAGCACACGCTTACATGGCAGCAAACGCTAACGTCGGCAAAATCATCCTGACAATCGGAGAGTAGCCTTCCAAATAAATTGGATGATTTATTCGTAGCGAAGACTTTCGATGGGATCCAGTGCCGCTGCCCGCAGGGCAGGGTAGAGGCCTGAGAGCAAGCCTACCACCGTACAGACAATCAGGGCAATCCCGATCCATAACCACGGTATGATGAACGAGCCTCCGGCGAGCAGGGCAACGCCGTTACCGGCCAATACACCCAGGATGATGCCCAGGATACCGCCCAATTGGCAGATAAAGATGGTTTCGATAAGGAACTGGAGCATCACGTTCCGGCGCGTAGCGCCGAGGGCTTTGCGTACACCGATTTCACGGGTCCGCTCCGTAACCGATACAAGCATGATGTTCATCAGACCAATTGCAGCCCCAAGCAGAGTCATTAAGCCAATGGCTACCGCTGCAAGGCGCAGGGTGACAGTATTCTCTTTAATGATACCTACCAGGTCAGAGCTGTTTTCAATTTCGAAGTCATTTTCTTCTCCGGCTTTCAGTCGGCGGACTTTCCGCATCGTGATGGTCGCTTCGGCAATGGCGGCCTCAATTTTGGTAGGGTCGCGGACGGCGATCAATATATCATAGCTCTTTCTGCTGTTACCATAGTAGCGTTTGGCCGTCTGCAGTGGAATAATTACCCGATTGTCCTGGTTGCCGTTCATGGCGCTTCCCCGGCTTTCCAGGGTGCCAACTATGACCAAGCGAAGTGGTCCGGTAGTAATCTCTTTACCGATTGCATTACTTGCTTTTCCTTCGAAGAGGTTTTCTACAATTTCTGAACCGACAATGGCAATATTGCCTCCCTCTAAGGTTTCTCGCTCAGTAAAGTTCCGGCCAGATTTTACTTCGTATCCTTTACTGTTAAGGTAGTTGTTGCTGGCGCCCCAAATCGATACGTTGGGGTTTGTTTTCCGGTCCTGATAACTCACTTCAGCTGCGCCAGAGGCGAAGGCGCTTACACTTACGTCTGCCGGGAAGTTGAACCGCTCCATGAACTCCATGGCCTGGTCATAAACGAAGGGGTCAGATTGTTTCCGTGGCCCGCGGCGGCCACCGCCGCCACGCAGGTTAGTACTTACCCGCTCAATCTCAATGGTGTTGGCGCCGAGGCTCGAGAGATTGGAGGATAGTGAGTAGATAGCAGCGTCGATTGCTGTCAGGATCCCTACAAGTGCCATAATGCCAACAGCAATGATTAAGGTTGTTAGTAGGGCACGCAGCAGGTTTGCCTGTACACTGCGAAAAGCCACCCGAAAGTTTTCTAGTAATCCCATAGCGTCCCAAAGGTAATTTATCCACTGAGCTGATTTGGCCGTTTTCGACGAACGACAACTTTTGGAGGATATTTGTGACGATCGGCCCTAGTATAGCGTAACATACATTGGGTGTGGCCGCTGCGCTTTGAATTTATTCAGCCATGAAGTGACATGTTTGGTAATTTTCAGCCGCTATCGACGGATGTCTGGTAATAGGCCATAAACCTTGCCGCCTTTTGCGTTCAGTATCATATAATCGTTCACTATGAAGACCGTTTTCTTTTTGCTTTTATTACCCGTGTCACTGCTGGCTCAGTTTGTTGCCCCTTCAGCAAGCCCTGCTGCGCTTTCTCGTACCGTAGTTGGCTACACCGCATTGGAGGTAGAATACCACCGGCCAGCACTGCGCGGTCGTAAGATATTTGGAGAGCTCATTCCCTGGGGTGAGGTTTGGCGGGCAGGTGCCAATCGTAATTCATTGATTCGTTTTGAACAACCGGTATCTATTGCCGGAGAGATGGTCCCCGCCGGGACTTATGCTATCTTCGTCATCCCTCAAGCTGAAGGTAACTGGACCTGGATCGTCAACCGCAAAACAGATCATTGGGGAGCGCGTGGTTACGATGAAAGCGAGGATGTGGTTCGTCTCGAGGCAAAGCCGGTAAAACTTAGAGAACGGATAGAGAGTCTGGAATTCCGCTGGCTGAATGCCTATCCGCAGTCGGTAGAATTGGCCCTGGAGTGGGAATGGACCCGTGTCGTTCTGCCGATCGGGCTTACTACAGATGAGGAAGTTGCCCAGCGGGCAACCGAGCACCTGAATCCCGCTAAAGATCCCAAGGAGTACTATGCTGCCGCACGGTATTATCTTGACAACGGGCTCGATCTCCGGCAGGCGAAAGCCTGGATGGACCGTTGGGCTGCCGAAGATGAAGAGCAGTTTGGCCGCATGCGTTATCAGGCCATTATCGAATATAAACTGGGCAACGAGGCGGCTGGCCGCCGCCTGATGGAGCGCAGTCTCGAGCTGGCGCGCACTGCAGGTAACGCGCATTACGTACGGATGAATGAGCAGAGCTTGCGGGACTGGACCCGCACCCCGGTTTCCATCACTGCTGAGCTACTCCTGGACAATAGCATTAAATACCATGACCCACAGGGGAAATGGGGGAGTCAGCCTCACGACCTCCGGTTGGCGGAAAGCCGCCCCTCAGGCGGAGTGAACCACACAAAGCTCACCATGTACCCAGCCAATGGTGATTTTGCCATGACGCAATCACGGGGAAAGAACAACATCGAACTAAGCTACCTCAACGGAGCATTCTCGGCGAGCCATCAGGGTAATTCAAACCTAGATCCTGCGAAGCTGGAACAGTTGCGATTGACTAAAGACCGTACACTCTGGCTTCGGGATTACTACACTTACCTGTTTGGATTGCCCATGAAGCTCAAAGACCCTGGTACCGAGATCCAACCACAGGTGCACCAGGTATGGTTTAACCACCAGGAAATGCTGGAGCTGGAGGTGCACTATGCTCCTGAAACGGGAAGGGATATCTGGTTCTTCTACTTCAATCTTAACACCTATGCGCTGGAGGGCTACGCTTTTTACCACGAGAAAGATGGTCCGGGTACCGGCGAATACATTATCCTGGAGGGAGAGGCGATCGTCGATGAAATGCGCTTACCCGCCGAGCGGCATTGGTACTTTACGCACAACAACCTTTATTTGGGTACTGACGAAATACTCCACTGATGTCTACCCTAAATTCCCCTCAGGATCCACGCTACCAGGTTGCTAACCCTATGGACAAAGGCCTTTTCAGACTGCTGCCGCTGGCAGCGGTTATTTTGGCATTTGTACTTGTTGCGGCCAACTATCAGTCGCTCGCCGACTCCATTCCAACTCACTTTAACGGACGGGGGGAAGTAGACGGTTACGGGAGCAAGGTGATGCTGTGGGTGTTACCCGTCCTCAATCTTGGCCTGTTCTACTTTTTGGGACTTGCGGCGAAATCTGATTTCCGTTGGTTCAACTACCCGGTAAAAATCACCGAAGAGAACGCAGCCATCCAGCATGCCATCTCTCTCGAGTTGGTTGCTACAATGCGGGCGGTGCTTTGCCTGATGATTGCCTACCTCGTATTTGCCATCATTCGGTCTGCTCAGATGGAAATGAGTATGCTCAATATGTGGTTTTTTGGAAGTTTTCTCCTGGCCTTGTTCGGTGCTATCGGGTGGGGAACTTTAAAGGCGCTCAGGGCCAGGTAAATAGCAGAGGGGAAGTTATACCCGCTAAAGAGTTGTGACAAGAGGCGGGGTCGCAGGTGCAAAGTAGAGCTATCGCAAAGTAAGAGCGGAAGTCGTCCAACGCGTTGTTTTGGTCTGGCGTAGCCGGGAAAACCTCGTTTGACGGCTAGAAGCATTGGAAGAGTGTAGACTTTGTGATAGCACTGAGGTGCAAAGGGATGATAGCTGGGCAGAAGCGCTCCTTGTCCTATATTGTCAGCTCACGGAAGGGGCTAAGCCCAAACTCTTTTCCTACCTTCGCCATCAGTAGCAAAATACTGACATGAATATTCTTCTTCTGGGCGGTGGTGGCCGCGAGCATGCTTTAGCTTGGCGACTGAGTCAAAGTCCCCTTTGTCATTCTTTGTACATCGCACCGGGTAATGCTGGCACGGCAGCATACGGGACCAACCTGGCGGTCAATCCGAATGATTTTCCGGCCCTCAAGGCTGTAGTGCTTGAGCATGAGATTGGCTTGGTTATCTGTGGGCCAGAGGAGCCACTTGTCCGTGGGGTACAAGACTTTTTTAAGCAGGATTCAGCCTTGGCCAACGTACGGTTTATCGGACCCAGCGCCGAAGCGGCTCAACTCGAAGGGTCTAAAGCCTACGCGAAGGAATTTATGGCGGAGTTCAATATTCCTACTGCCGGCTACCGGAAGTTTACCCGGGAGACCCTGGAGCAGGGAAAGGCTTACTTGCAGGATTGCAGCACACCGATCGTACTCAAAGCTGATGGCCTTGCCGCAGGCAAGGGAGTTGTTATCCTCAACGACTGCGGGGAAGCACAGGAAGAGTTGACCGAGATGCTCGGAGGGAAGTTTGGATCCGCCAGCGAGGAGGTTGTTATCGAGGAGTTTCTGGATGGTATTGAGTTTTCAGTATTTGTCCTGACTGATGGCAAAGACTACCGGGTGCTGCCCGTTGCCAAAGATTATAAGCGCATTGGCGTTGGTGATACCGGGCCGAATACCGGCGGTATGGGGTCAGTAAGTCACCCGCCATTTGTCGATGCAGACATGATGGCCAAAGTAGAGCAAAAGGTTATTAAGCCTACCCTGGAGGGGATTCAGGCCCGTAACCTGGACTACAAAGGCTTCATTTTTATTGGTCTGATTTCGGTAGAAAACGAACCCTACGTCATTGAATACAACTGCCGGATGGGAGATCCTGAAACGCAGTCCGTCATGGCACGCCTAAACACCGATATGGTTCAACTTTGTCTTGAAACGGCTGATGGCGAACTTGCCACTGCTACCGTCGATATTGACAGCCGTCAGACAGCCACGGTGGTTCTGGTAAGCGGCGGTTATCCGGGGGCATACGAAAAAGGGAAGGTCATTTCCGGAGTTGAGCACGTCAAGGATAGCATGGTATTTCATGCAGGCACCAAACGCAACGAAGCCGGAGCACTGGTCACCAGCGGAGGGCGCGTGCTGGCAGTGACCAGTTACGGAAAAACCTTTGAAGAGGCCCTCGCCCTTAGCTATGATAATGCAAAGAAAATCGTCTTTGAGGGCGTAAACTACCGGGGTGACATTGGCTTTGACCTTTAATACGAATCCATAGCCTGGCACCACCCATTTTTTGCCTATTTACTCTTTAGAAGTGGTTTTTTCTGATAGCATTTGCCTGCCTGGCAACTGTCCTGGGCACCTGCGGCCCCGCCCACATGTATGCTCATGAAAGTGAGTCGTGAATTATGCAATTGGGAACGGGACGTCATCAACTGTACAGAAATAGGACATCTTTTCTTACTTCCCTGCAGGTTTCCTGTCGTATCACCGACCCAAGGGGGGGAACATTTCGTCCGAATTCAAGACTAAAGACGTTCTAGTGACGTACATCCGTTACCTTGACCGGTAGTTGTTCTGCGGACGTTTTGGCCATTCGTCAAAACCAGGCGAGCACTATCTTCGTTAGGCCAACAACAACTGCCAACCGTGAACCGCTACCTGATAATAGCCAATTAACCTTACCCATGACCAAACGCCTCCTTATACTTTTGCCACTTATGGCCGTCGGGCTGGTCATGTCCGCACAACAGTTACCACGCTACAGTATGCCATGGCTGGACCCCGTGCAATTTAACCCTGCTTACGCTGGCCTAGACAATAGCCTTAGTATTACCGGGACCTACCGTTCCCAGTGGACGGGGCTGGAAGGGCAGCCCGTAGGGCAGCGAGTCAGCGCTCATTTACCAATCTACTACCTCAGCAGTGGGGTAGGGGTAGAGGTGGAACTTGATGAAATCGGAGCCCGTGGGCTGAATAGTTTTGGTTTGTCCTACAATTACCAACTGGTCACCGGGCAGTCCGTCTGGTCTTTTGGTGTGTCAGCACGGATGCTGCAGTTAAGCCTCAACGGTCAGTTATTACGAACACCAGAAGGTAACTATGAAGATCCTAACACGATCATTCACAACGATGCCTTGTTGCCGGTAGGCAACATCAATGACGGGTCATTGTCCCTGGGCGCTGGTGTTTTTTACCAATCAGAAAATCTTGAAGGTGGACTATCCGTCCGCAACCTCAATAATCCGGTTATTGCTTTTCCCGGCATCGATTACTCCCTGGAACAACAGTATCACGGTTACCTCCGGGCACGATTTGACTTAATCAGGTCCTGGGAGGTGCTACCAATGGCCTATGCCGTTGTAGCCGGGCCGCAGCAGCAATTCTCCCTTGGGGCGATTGTCCGCTACGACGAGAATTTCTTCGCCGGCGCCCACTACCGGGGGCACAGCGGGCAGACTACGGACGCCGTAGTGCTAAGTGGTGGCCTGAACTTGAGTGAGAAGGTTACCCTTGCTTACTCCTTTGATCTGACGTTGTCTGACCTGCGTACGGTCCAGGACGGAAGCCACGAAATAACCATAAAATATAACCTGCGACAACGCATCGGTGCGGGCGTGCTACCGCCCAGAATTTACCATCCGCGAGCCAAAGAATAGATGGTAAAAGTCGTGCGGGACACGAAAGGAATGTTAAAAGTTGGTTTATGTTCCATCTTTAATACTAAGCCTGCCCTTTCCCGCGTTTCGGTCGGGAAGATGTCAGTAGGCTTGTTAAATACTTTCTCAATTTCAGGGAAAGTTGTTACTGCCAGCTAACATTTTCTATCTTTGTCTCGCTTTTTGAAATATAGAGGAAAACTCGGGTCTTTTAATGAAGAACTTTTTCTACCCCACTCTGGCCGCATCCCTAATGGCCCTCATCCTATCCAGCTGCGGCGCCAGCGAAACCGGCGAACTCGTCGGTGCACTTGATCGTCCTGATTGGATAGGTGTTCAACCTTACGGCATGGTATACGTGCCACCAGGGACTGCTCACGTCGGTAACAGTGATCAGGACATCACAGGAACTTACATCCAGCGTCCTAAATCCATTACGATCAATGGCTTTTTCATGGATGACACCGAGATCACTAATAACGAATACCGTCAGTTCCTGAACTGGGTACGCGACTCTATCGCTATCGACATGATGGGGTGGTTCGATCCAGAAGGTAACCTCGACTGGGAAGCACGTGAGGACCTCGACTTTACTGCCGACGAACTTCAGGACCTATGGTTGGAGGAGCGTTTTGCCGGTAAGCGTCAGGTAAATACCGATTTGTACAACTACGTCTATAAGACGGTGGATTGGGGCGCTGCTGCCCGGGCACGCCCTAACGGCCAAAGCGGCCGTGGTATGGACCCTTACATCTCCGAGCACACTGTTAATATCTACCCTGATACCTTGGTGTGGGTGCGCGACTTCGCCTACAGCTACAACGAGCCTATGGCCCGTAGCTACTTCAGCCACCCGGCTTACGACAACTACCCAATCGTTGGTGTGGATTGGCATATGGCCAATGCTTTCAGCTACTGGCGTACCAGCCTCTGGAACGAGTACAACGATGTACTGGTTGAGGAGTTCCGCCTGCCGACTGAGTACGAATTTGAGTACGCTGCCCGTGGTGGTAAAGAACACGCTCCTTACCCATGGGGTGGTCCTTACGTTCGCAACTCTAAAGGCTGTCTGCTGGCTAACTTCAAGCCTGGTCGCGGTAACTACCCAGACGATGGTGGTGCTTACACTGTAGCAGCTGATGCCTACTATCCGAACGATTACGGTCTGTACAACATGGCGGGTAATGCTGCTGAGTGGACAATCACTGCTTTCTACGAAAACGCAAACAGCTTTGTACACGACTTTAACCCAGACGTGCGCTACAACGCTAAGGACGATGATCCTATCACTAAGAAGCGTAAAGTTACCCGTGGCGGTAGCTGGAAAGATATCAGCTTCTACCTCCAGTGTGGTACCCGTAACTACGAATACCAAGACTCTACAAAGTCTTACGTAGGCTTCCGTAACGTAATGTCCTACACCGGTCGTTCTATTAATGACTTCTAGATCGGCTTTCTAACTGATCTTGAAAACGGTCGCTTCCCATCGGAAGCGGCCGTTTTTTGTTGGAACCCGCCAAGTGATGGAGTGAGGATTCCTCACTCGTCTGAAGCGTAGCGTTGCTAAGTTTTGTAGTTTTGGATCTCCTGGAGATGGCTCGCTGTCTGTTTCCTTTTTTGGCCCCTCGGGTCGGTGTACTTTTTCTTCAGCGCTTCCCTGCTGCCTTTAGGCTATCTGTCGTATTGGCTGGAGGGGCTAAATCATACTAAAATGCTCTGCCTGACGTGTCCTCTGCTATCGTAAAATCTTCTGCTCTGGCTGCTGGTTTTTCCTTCGTCGGAATTGCTCGCGCTGAGCGTATGGAGCCCGAAGAGCGTAGATTGGAAGAATGGCTAAACCAGGGCAGGCATGGTACCATGCACTGGATGGAAAACCATTTTGATAAGCGGGTTGATCCAACAAAGCTTGTTCCGGGGGCAAAGTCAGTTATTTCTTTGCTTTATAACTATTTCCCGGAGGATGATGGACCGAGTCAGGAGGCGCCCAAGATCAGCCGGTATGCTTACGGTGAAGATTACCACAAGGTGATACGCGCGAAGCTGCGTGACCTGGTAGCCGAGCTTGAAGAAAAGCTGGTGCGGCCCATTGAAGGCCGCGTGTTCGTGGATAGCGCTCCGGTACTGGAGCGCGACTGGGCTAAGCGCGCCGGGGTAGGGTGGACGGGGAAAAATACTTTGCTCATCAACCCCAAGGCAGGGAGCTATTTTTTTCTGGCCGAAATTATTTCGGACCTTGATTTGGCGCCAGATCAGGCGATCAAGGATTACTGCGGCACGTGCACAGCCTGTATTGATGCTTGCCCAACCGACGCCATCAGCCCGTCGGGCTACCTGCTTGATGCTAGCAAGTGTATCAGTTACCTGACCATAGAACTGAGGGAATCAATTCCGGAAGAATTTGCCGGTAGAATGGAAGGCTGGGCCTTCGGCTGTGATATTTGCCAGGAGGTATGCCCCTGGAACCGTTTCAGTACACCCCACAAGGAACCCGCTTTTGATCCTCATCCTGACCTGCCGGCGCTTAGCGCCCGGGAGATGACCGAGATGACGGAGGAGGTATTTCGAAGGGTGTTTCGAAAGTCTGCGGTGAAGCGAACGAAGTTCATCGGTTTGCAACGGAATATTGATTTTTTAGATTTGGAATGATTGCTTATTCGGGAAGGCCAAGTGTTTGGTCTACTGCAACAAGAAGCAACCAGGAATATTTGCCCAACCTTACGTTAAAATACTACCTATGCTCCGCACAATCACCTTGCTGCTCGTCTTGTTCATAGCACCTGCGTGCGCGCCCGATCATACGTATGATGAGGCTGGTACTGAAGTAGACGACACTCAGATTCCACTCGTGTTGTTGACCGATGCTTCAACCTGGGAGAAGGAAGACTTACAGGCCCTGAAGGATAGCCTTACCGAGCAGCGTTATCGGGTAATAGTAAGTGGTTTTACCGGCGAAACGGCAGCAGCGCTTACCGCAAGACTTCCCTGGCTACTACAACCGGGAGTAGGCTTGTTTCTGTATGATGAACGACTTTCCGGAGCTGGGGCTGCTGACAGTTTACGCAGTGCACTTGACCGGCTTGGCAAGGAAACACCAGTGCAATTGCTCCGGCGCTAGGGTAGTACATTACCAAACTAACGTCAGCTTTGAACAATGAAATAACGCAAGTTGCTGACTATCATGGTCAAACTCCCGGAATCATCAAATCTGTTGGTCTGTTGGTCTTTTAGGCTGTCATGACTGCCTAAAAGACCAACAGCCGAAATAAACCAAGCACAAATGTTTGGTCCACTTCAACAAGAAGCGATCAAGCATTGTCACCAAACCTCGCGTTATCTATTCAGTCTCCATGCTGAATTACCAGGGCGATCAGCCCATTTTTTGAATACTAACTGACGCTCATTTTATAGCTTTGGGATCAGGACATAGCCCGATTGGGCGAGGCGGCCGAAGTTGTCGTATGAAATTCTGACGTAGCCAGCATCGGCCCAGTCTCTGCCTTTGATTCCGCGTAATTCGAAAAACTGGTTTTGGTTATCAAAGCCGACTACGGTAAGATAGTGAAGTTCCGCTCCGGGGTTGTTGGTGGAGTAGGAGGAAGTCCGCAGAGCGTTAAAGGTATTGTCGGTACTTAGCTGAATGATGACTGGGTTTCCTCGGGTGAGTGCTTTTTTCGCTTCGAAAACTTTGTTGCGGGGGCGTGTTTCCGGGCGAAACAGAAAGCCGTAGTTGTCGATTCCGTATTTCGGGACGGAATAAACAGCATTGGGGATCGTGGCACTGCCGTAGGGAACGATGGCTGCAGAAACGGTACCCTGTTGGACGAGGAGTTTCAGGCCATCTTCAATGTTGGGCGCTGTGCCTCCGCGCGCCAGAGAAAGCGCCAGGTAGTCCGGGCTGAGATTGTCTTTAAAATTGTTATTGAGGTTGAGGTAGTACTCAAGTCCGCCCGCAAGGGCATAGGCCCACTCCATCCGGGCGTCTGTTGTTTCCCGGATAGGCATCATGTAGGACTTGATGTTTTGCCGGGAGAGGTCGGAACTTGGCGTTCCGATCCCCGGAATGAATAACATCATCTGATCGAGGGTCTGCATGTCTGATACACCGAGCAAAGCAGTGGCTTGGCGGGCATCCATTTTGTCGACCTCGTTTGGTTGCTGGGCGCGGACGCCGGTGCAAAGAGAGAAGGCAAGCAGCAGAGAAAGTAGGACACGCATCTGGAATTGGTTATTTGGCACCTAACTGAAACGTCGGCACCAGGTGATTTCGTTTGTCGTAAGACTGCTCGATGAGGGAAAGGTAGTTATAGCGAGGCTAGTGGTTTTCTCGGGGTGATATAAAAGTGCTTCGCTCCCAGAGTTGTTGCAAAGTAGGGGCGGAGGTCATCCGAAGCGTTGTTTTAGCCTGGCGTCGCCGGAGAACCTAGTCTGACGCAAAGCAGAGAGCAGACTTTGCGATAGCCCTGGCTTCACTCCTTGGTATCTGGGAATGGACGATGGAATCAGTGTACCTTTAACGCATGAAGGCCCGCCTCGCACCTACACCTTCCGGTTACCTGCATTACGGCAATGCGGTGAATTTTGCACTCAATAGCCTGTTGGCAAATGGAGATGAACTGTTACTGCGTATTGATGACCTTGATCGGTCGCGCTTCCGCGAAGTGTACGTAGAGGATATTTTTCGGGTGATTACCTGGCTTGGAATCAAAGTAACGGAAGGACCTTCCTCAACGCGGGATTTTCTGGATTCCTGGAGCCAGCGACACCGGATGTGGTTGTATCAGGAGGCACTGGCGCTTCTTAGGTCGCAATCCGTAGTCTTCGCTTGTCCTTGTACCCGCAAGGAGCTGGCCTCAGGCCAGCATCGCCACCACTGTAAGACCACCCGGATTGATTTGGACACGCCCAATGTTGCGTGGCGAATTGACACTGAGGCACTTCCTGCTTTGGTCAGTGTGCCTGACCTTGTCTCCAAGGCCGTTTTTGAAGTCCGGGTAGCTACCTCGATTCCCGACTTTGTCGTCCGGAAGAAAGACGGCAGCCCGAGCTATCAACTGGCCTGTACCGTTGACGATGTTCACTTTGGAGTTAGCCATGTCGGGCGGGGACAAGACTTACTGGCCAGTACCGCTGCCCAGTCGATTTTGTCTGACCTACTCGGGTATACTCCTCTATTTACCCGAATCGATTTTGTACATCACCCTTTGATTCCATCAGCCGACGGCGGGAAGCTAAGTAAAAGCGCCGGGGCCAAAGGAGTTTCAGCGCTCTTGGATGAGACTTCCCCCGCGGAAGTATTTGCTCAGGCGAAGAGCTGGCTGACTGGGTCGAGTCATTGATTTACAGGTTTCACGCAAAAGGTTTGTACCTAAGCAGGGATTTCGGACCTTTGCGGCATGTCCCAAAGTGACACCAATTTTCACGTATTGTCTTTTCCAGATGAAAAGGTGCCAGCGCTTCCTGAGCGTTTCACCTTCCCTTTCCACTATCAGGTGCACCCGCTGGCCCGTCGTGCCAGCGAACTTCTACAGCAGCACCTTGCTGAGCAAGAAACATGGGTTCATGATTTTGGTCTTGGCCGGGAAGATGTAGGGGCCAGGGGGAAAATGTTTGGCGTGCTCGTAGTGCGTGACGCCGCAGGCATATTGGGCTTTTTGGCAGCCTATTCTGGAAAATTGGCCAACAGTAATCATCTGCCTGGTTTCGTCCCTCCTGTATACGACACTTTACTGAGCGAGGGCTTCTACAAACAGGGAGAAAAACGCCTGGTAGTGATCAATGCCGAGGTAAAGCGTTTGCTGGCTTCAGAAGCGTTGGCGGCGGCGAAACAGCAGGTTGTAGAGGTTAGGGAAAATGCTACCGGAGCTCTGGCGGAAGAGAAAAAGTCGTTGAAGGCCGCTAAAGCCAAAAGAAGGGAAATCCGGGCTACCCAAAAAGCTATCTTATCTGAAGAAGCTTACGCTGAACTTGAACGTTCTTTAGCCCGTGAGAGTGTTGGTCGACACTTTGCTTACAAAGACCTTGTGGGGGTATGGGACAAGCGTATTGCCACCGCTGAGGATAATCTGGCAAAGATTACAGGACGTATTGATCGGTTGAAAGACCTCCGGAAGGGCTACTCTAACTACCTCCAACACCGAATTTTTCGACAGTATCGATTTTTAGATGGGGAGGGCGTTTTCCGGGATCTGACCGACATATTCAGGGAGACCATCTTTAAGACGCCCCCAGCGGGGGCGGGGGAGTGTGCAGCTCCCAAACTTCTGCAATATGCCTATCAGCAGGGCTATCAACCGGTATGTATGGCGGAGTTCTGGTGGGGGCAGTCTCCTGCTTCAGCGATCAGGAAGCATGGGCACTATTATCCTGCTTGCCGGGGGAAGTGTGAGCCCATTCTCGGGCACATGCTCCAGGGGCTTTCCGTAGATCCAAACCCCATGCTCAATAACCCCGCTGAGGGTAAAACACTGGAGATTGTCTTTGAAGATGACCACTTGCTGGTGGTCAATAAACCCGCTGATTTTCTTTCCGTTCCCGGAAAGACTATTGAAGATTCCGTCTGGTTCAGAATCAGAAAGCGTTATCCCGATGCTACGGGGCCGCTAATTGTCCACCGTCTTGACATGAGTACCAGTGGTTTGTTGTTACTGGCAAAAACCAAAGAAGTACATAAGTTGCTGCAACATCAGTTTTTCAAACGGTCCGTCAAGAAACGCTATGTTGCCCTGCTAGAGGGGACAGTTCAAGGAGATCAAGGGACGATCGATCTTCCCTTGCGGCTGGACATTGAGGATCGTCCCCGCCAGATAGTGTGTTTCGAGCACGGAAAAACAGCCAGGACTCACTGGAAGGTGGTGGAACGGCTGCCGGGAAAAACCAGGGTGCACTTATGGCCGGTTACCGGCCGTACCCATCAGCTACGGGTGCATTGTGCTCATCCACACGGTTTAAATGCCGCTATGGTTGGCGATGACCTTTACGGCCAGAGCGGCGAGCGTTTACACCTGCATGCCGAAGAGATTGCCTTCGCGCATCCTGCGTCCCGTGCCGAAGTGAAATTTTTGGTTCCTGCTGCATTTTAGGATGCATCGGGAGGGGAGGGGGTGTTTTCCAGCGTGATTATTTCCTTTCGTATACGTACGGCATCGTCTTTGGGAATGATAGGATTACCTCTTCTTTTGGCCCAAACCTGTGTGAATTCTGCTCCGAGAAATAAGATTAGGCTATTGTAATAAGTCCAAACCAGTAAGGTGATTAATGCTCCGGCAGCCCCGTAGCTGTTGGAAAAGTTGCTATTACCTATGTAGTAGCCAATGACAAATCTGCCTAATCCGAAGAGCAGCGCTGTGAAAATCGCCCCTGCCCATAGGTCTTTCCACCGGGCCCGTGCGTCCGGTAAAAATCGGAACAGGAGTAAAAATATAAGCGTGTTGATTGCTGTAGTGATGAGCCAACTTGAAACAGCGATAACAAGTGGACCAACTCCCGGTAATAAGGTGGCCACCTGTTCGATAGAACCGATAATGACAGCATTAACAAATAGCGTTACCATGAGTAGGAAGCCAAGCCCCACCACAAAACTGAAGCTAAGGAACCTGCTAGCGATAATGTAGGTAAGGCCATTGCTTGGTACTGCTTTTACCTCCCAGATTTTATTTAAGCTGAGCCTTAGCGCGTTAAAAACTCCAGTGGCGGCAAATAAAAGCGTCGCGAAACCAACTAAGCTGGCCAGCAGGGTATCTCCGGACTTGTAAGCGCTACTGATAATCTTCTGTAACGTCGTAGCGGCCTCCGGACCAAGAAGACTCGACAATTCCGCCATAAGGCGCCCTTCGATGGCTTCAGGTCCGAAAAAATAGCTCCCTACCGAAGTAGCTATCAGGAGCATGGGCGCGAAACTGAAAACAGTATAGTAAGCTAAGGCCGCACTCAGGGTGAAGGCATCATCGTCAAAGAATGCGTTAAAAACATCCCGGACAAATGTCCATAATTGACGCAGTGGACGGGGTATCTGCAAAGCGGTTTTTCAAGCTATAACCTGTCCGTACGTGTGAGGTTCGACCGGCCCGTGGAAGCAAGATGCTATACTTCGTTCAATCTGCCGGCACAGTATTTACAGTAAACTGCATCGTCATCGTGACCTTCCTCAGTACAGTATCTGCAGACCTGGGTGTTGTTTTTCTGGGACTTGCCGAAGTTCATCATCTCGTTAGTGACTATGCCAGTAGGGACGGCAATGATGGCGTAGCCAAGAATCATGACGAGGGCAGAGAAGAACTGACCGATGTTTGTTTGGGGAGTAATGTCCCCATAGCCGACCGTAGTTAAAGTGACAATAGCCCAGTAGACAGCCCTGGGGATAGAACTGAAGCCTTCATTGGTGCCACCTTCGACGAGATACATGAAGGCCCCGATGATGACAACGAGCAGGCTTACCGCAAATAAGAATACCGTGATCTTATTACGGCTGGCAATCAGGGCTTTTCGGAGCTGATCTCCCTCGTTCAAGAATTTACCCAGCTTAAAAACCCGGAAGACCCGCAACAGCCTGAGGATACGGATTACAACTAAGTACTGAGTGCCGGCAAAAACAAGGCTGATGTAAGTTGGCATAATGGCCAACAGGTCTATGATGCCGTAAAAGCTCAGTGCATACTTCATTGGCCGGATAGTTACCCACAGCCGCAAAAGGTACTCAAAAGTGAAAATGATGGTGAAAAACCATTCCAGGACTACGAAGACATCGTGGTAGCGATTGTTCCATTCATCGGAACTCTCCAGACTTACGATCACAACCGAAAAGATGATCAGGACCATCAGGCTGATGTCGAAGATCTTCCCAAATCGGGTGTCAGCTTCAAAAATAACCTCATGGATACGGTCGCGTACCGGACGATCAGGCATCGGGAATTACTTGTATTGACTCAAATGTAAGTAAAACGAGCTTGTCTGCAAGCTTTAAGGCCCGCCGCGATAGTGGGCAAAACTACTAATAGAAAAATCGTACATTTGTTTTCAGGCGACGTAGCGGCAACCCTCCTTCTTGGTTGGGTAACCTTACCTTGTTCCTGCGTCCGCGCACTAATTGCCACATGGCTTACAAAATGCTTTTCTGTACCTGATTAATTATTCTTTATGCTCTTGAATGCAGTCATCGTCGAGGACGAGTTAAACGGCCTGATCAACCTCAAGCACTTGCTGGCAGAACACTGCAAAGATGTAGAGGTTATTGGGGATGCAGACGGTGTGGAAAGTGGTTTGAAATTGTTTGCCCAGGATGATATTACACCAGACGTAGCCTTTCTTGATATCAATCTACAGGATGGCAAGGTGTTTCAGTTACTGAATCGCCTTAATGAGGTCAATTTTGACATCATCTTCGTTACGGCTTACGACCAGTTTGCCATGAAGGCCTGCGAGTATTCCAGTATCGGATATATTCTTAAACCCATTGATCCCGATAAATTAGTCGAAGCAGTTTCCCGGGTACGGCCACGGAATTCCGGGCGTACGGAGGAGCGTTTGAAGGTGATGCAGAACTTCACTAATCACCCTAACTCGTTCGATAAGATGTCAATTGCGGCACTTGACGGCATCCACTTTGTGAAGATTAGGGACATTGTGCGCTTCGAAGCTGAAGATAATTATACCCACATCATGCTACGTGGAGGCAATCGGATCACGGCTTCCAAGACGATCAAAGCCTATGAGGACATGCTGTCACCGTTTAATTTCTATCGTGTCCATAAACGTCACGTGATCAACATGAATTATATGAAAAAATTCGTCAAGGGAGAGGGGGGATACCTCGTGATGGATGATGACGTGAAGATTGAAGTGAGCCGTCGGAGAAGGCCGGCATTCATGACGAGACTACGAGAACTTCAGGAAGTTCTTTAGGTTCTTTGAGTTTTTTGAGCTATTTTTGTTTCGGTATATAATAACGGCTGAAAGGCGTCTCTAGCAAAGAGACCGGATTATTTTCAACGTGTACTTTATTAAGAATTATCCAATGTCTAAAAACGGGAAAAAAACTATTGCGGAACTTCGGGGTGACCATAAGGATAACATCCTCGATTCCGACAAGATGGACCAGGTAACTGGAGGTAAGCGCAGTGGCACTTGGTTGCGTCGTGTTTACCACAGTATTGTCCCTCAATAATTAGAACTGGATGGCTCCGCGCGGTCTTTTTTCGGTTTAAAGGCCCTGCCAAACATGCAAACATCCGGTTCAGTCACTATTGAAGTAGGTACTCTTCAACGCAAGATTGCTGAATCCACTTCGGTGGAAGAAATCCTGATCTACCTCGAGCGGTTGATCAGGATTTTTATTTACGTTGACCCTAAACAGGCCCATAACCATCTGCACGCAATGCAGGAGCTCCACGAGCGGGAGCGCGGAGGAGGCTTACCATTTTATTACCATCTGCATCGGGCGAACCTTGCCAGCCTTGAATACGACGTTGAGCGCGCGCTCGATGAATTGGAGGCTGCCGTGAAAACCGTAGACCAGTACGGAGATATTACCGAAAAGATAGAGGTGTACCTCGATTACGTAGGGGTGCTGATCAACAACAAGGATTTGAAGAAAGCCCGGGATTATTTTGACCGGGCCGAGCGTCTCTTGGAGTCTTACCCCGATGAAATTCTGAAGGGTAGAGCTCTGGTTCGGGAGGGCTTCTTGTACGTTCACTCTTTCAGTTACGCGAAGGCAACACCCAAATTTCTGGAAGCTGATGGTATTTTTACGGCCAAGGAAGAGGCACTGTCGATTAAAGATCATTATTTCTATACCCTCTTGCACTCTGGTTTGGGCACCCTGCAGCTTCGACCCGGAAACCTTTCTAAAGCGGCAGCCTCATTTCGTAAGGCCATTGAACGTTGTGAGGAAAAGGGCTTACGTGCACGTTTGGCCTGGCACCAGTTGAAGCTAGCTGACACTTTAGCGGCTGGCCTGGAATACGAGGAGGCTGTAGCCATTTACAACAGTGTACTCGCTCATTCTGGCTATGGGAGCCAGCAGGCTTTGGCCGCTACCTGCCATAACCTGGCCCTTTGTAAGTACCAGGCATCAGCGACCGTCGATCACCAAGAGATCAAAGGACTTCTTGATCAGGCAGAGGCACTCTTTCAGGCCTTGCCCAATCCGGACAAACAGAAATTGACTGCCATCGAAATTCTCCGGGCACAACTTGCTTTTGATGATGGAGACTATGATGGCGCTTCCTCTGCCCTCTGGCAGAGATTGCGGGAGCTGGAGCCAGACCAGAATCTTGATAATCCGATTGTCGTCGGGGCCACGGCTGAGATCTACCGCATCCTGGCCGAGTGCCATGCCAAGATGGAGGATTACAAATCGGCCTACACCCTACGCTTAATGTTCGATTACTACAACGAACAGCAGAACGGGCTGGAGGATTCACGATTACAGGAGGAATTTGCGGCGCGGTTTGCTGCCGCAACTTGGGAAAAAGAACGGGAAAGCTTGCAACTCCGGGCGTCCCAGTTGCAGCTCCGGGCATTGCGGGCGCAGATGAACCCCCATTTTCTTTTTAATGCCCTTAATAGCATCCAGTCGTTTATTACTACGCACGAGGCAAGCACCGCATCACGCTATCTGGCCAAGTTTGCCATGTTGATGCGACGCAGCCTCGAATATTCTAACCGGGAGTTCATCAGCCTTGAAGACGAAGTTCAGTTTCTGACGGAATACCTGGACGTCAACTGTAAATTAAGATTCAGAGACAAGCTGCAATATTCCATTAAGGTTTCTCCGGAATTGGAGGAAGATGTTATCGGAGTCCCAACAATGATTATCCAACCCTACGTTGAGAATGCTATTGAGCACGGTTTGCGCTCAAGGCAGGAGGGGCGGATCACCGTCGAATTCGCCGTTGATCCCGAAGATGATGATAGCATTATCGCTACCATCCTTGATGATGGAATCGGGCGAGAACAGGTTGCGAGAATGCATGCCGCTGACACCACGAGGAGCCAGCATCAGTCTCGTGGTACCAGCATTACCCAGTCGCGTCTGGAGTTGTTGTCCGGCACTAAGGAAGAACGCGTTGCCATAGATGACTTGTATCATGCTGATGGTAGAGCGGCAGGAACTTTAGTCCGGGTCAGAATTCCCGTGGTTGACGTTGTTCCCAGGCGGGGGTAACCAAGGCAAGGAGATACGTAAGGTCACGGGCGCGGCCGCAGGTGCGATGAACGATGAAGTAGCAGGGTAGGGGCTTAGAAGGACTATTTCTTAGTCTTCGCTCCGGAGATGATAATGCCGATATTATTGCTCTCTTTCTTCAACTGAGCGAGGGATTTTTTGCCTCCTTTGGTCGCAACATCATCTCCAAGAATGGAGGTATTTCCTTCGAAAAGACAGGATTCGGTGATGATACTACACTCACCAACCTCATTGGTCATATTGTAGACTGAGGAACCGTTGGACTTGGCAACGTTGTTTACAAATTGACAGCCTACGAGAAGCGGGACGGCAACGCCGTTCTCTCCATTATTGGTCATGGCTCCGCCGTATTTTGCTGCATTGTCTTGGAAGTAACAGTCCAGGAACTTTGCGTGTAGCTCCGTACCTTCTCCCATATTGTAGATGGCACCTCCTTTTGAATCAGCATGGTTATAGAGGAAGCGACAGTTTTCAAAGCTTGTAGCACCGGCACTTACATAAATCGCACCTCCGTTATGTGCCTTGTTCCGGGTGAACTCACAGTTTATCACCTGATGGGTAGGAAGGATGGAGGGCGTAGCTTCTATGTAGAGTGCTCCTCCGGCATTGCTGGCGCCAAAGCCATGCGTAAAGCCCCTCGCAGTACCCTCAGTTATTTTAAAACCGTCAATCAGTGAAGGCTGACCACCACCAATGCGTAGTGTGACGACGGTGTAGGCGTTGTCACTATCTACTTGCTTATCTCCAATGTTGCCGGAAAGAATTGACCGGGTGTCGTGATGACGATCTGTTGGTCGTTGTTCATTGCCGTGAAAACCTCCGTAGACCTTAGTACCTGCGGGAATAACGAAGCTGGCCAGTCGATCGTAGCCCTTGGTAGGGTAGTAGGTCCCCTTCATCACCCAGATTTCATCACCTGGCAAAGCAATAGCCAGTGCATTGGTGAGTGTGGTTGGAGCAGTCCAGGAATTACCAGCTTTCCCCTCGTCTCCCGCAGGAGAAACGAAGATTGTTGAGGCAGAGGTCGTACCACCAACAAGTGTGAGGAAAATAAATAACGCTAGATGCTTCAAAGCTGAATCCAATTTGCAAAGTCCCAAAAAATAGGTCGTCCTGTTTGGGAACCAGGAATAAGAAAAGAGCAAATGGAATTATACAGAGATAAGGTCCTGCGAATTAATGCTGGCAACACTCAAGCAGTAGAGGGTTGCATCGCAGATTTGGTAGTGTAAAATACTCTCTTAGTGTCAAACTCGAACAGCCCGTTGTCATCCGGGTCTGTAAATATACCATTTCTCGGTAAAAGCGGATCTATAATCGAAATAATTGCTGTTTTCGTTAGGGAACGGTATTGAAAATTTAAGGACCGGAATTATGTAAATTTCTCTAAAGCGTCGTACATTGCTGTCATATTCATATTCTGACATGGGAGGCGCGGCTCTTTTAGCCGTTTGAAATTAACTATTAACCAAGTGTGACCCTCTGGGGTCGACATCGTCGAACACTGTGTCAACACATGCGAATATTCTCATCTTTTATCGAAAAAATGGCTATGTCTCATCTGCGCCTAGTGCTGGTGGTACTCCTTTTGGGGGTGCTGCCCAATCTTGTTGTTGCCCAAGATTTTCATTATTCCCAATTCTACAGTGCCCCTCTTCACCTTAACCCTGCTTTGACCGGAATTTTTCGTGGAGATGTCAGGCTGATGGGCAATTATAAGTCTCAGTGGACAGACGTCCCCGTAGATTACAAGACGGTTACGCTGGCTGTTGATAAGAAGTTCCTGAAAGTTGCCGGAGAAAACAACAGCTTCTTCTCAGGAGGAATGGCCTTTAACTACGATCGGGCAGGGGATAGCAAGATGACCTGGGCAAACCTTGATCTTAATGCTTCCTACACGAAAGCCTTCTCTCCAAAGGTAATTATCAGTGGCGGAGCTAAAGCAGCTATCGTTCAACGGAGTTTTGACACAGGAAACCTGCGCTACAACAACCAGTTTGACGAAGTCCGGGGCAGTGTGAACCCCGACCTTCCGACCGGAGAGAATTTTAACAACGACGGCAATCTCTTCCCTGACTTTAGCCTGGGAGTAAACCTTCGTCTACAGGCAGAGCAGACCAGTGACCTTGTTTTCAGAAATGACCGGCGGTCTAAACTTGATCTCGGAGTCGCTCTTCATCACCTGTTCGCCCCGGATCAGTCCTTTTTTGATGACATCAAGGTTCCGATTGAGAGAAGACTCAGTCCTTACGCCATTGCTACGCTGCAAGTCCTTCCTGCTGTGGACATCCGCGCGGCAGTTACGTACCAGAATCAAGGCCCTTTCTACGACGAATTGGTGGCTACTTTGGGCGGACAGTTTTGGGTAAAGAACACACTTGGCAAACAAGTAAGTATCATGGCAGGAATGGGACTACGCAGGGATAAGATTCAGGATTCCTACTGGCCAACCTTTGAGGTGACTTACAATAATTGGCAGGTCGGGTTGAATTATGATTTTAACACCAGTCCGTTTGACATTGCAACCGAAAACCGTGGCGGCTTAGAACTTTCTGTACGCTACATCATCAGAAAGATCCGACCTCTCCCCGAATTCAAAGTTTGTCCTTTGCTTTAATCATCAATCCCTAGAATACATCCCAACTACTGAATATGTCCAGATTACTCTTAATCATCTTAGCTATATTACTCTTATTTGGCGGACTGAGCGCTCAGAACCAAGGGTTTGATAGTTACATCGCAGCTGGGGACACCGCTGTGGCTAAAAGGAACTTTTATAACGGTTACAAATACTACTCAATCGCCAGCGAGGATGGCTGGTCAGAGTCCAAAAATTACGAAGCACGTATTGCAGAGGTATTGTATAAGGCAGGATTATCTGCTTACCATGCCACGGCCTATGTGCCAGCTGAACAGTACTTCCTGAAGTTACTAGCTCGTCCTGATGGTGATAAATACGAGCTAGCAAGATTTTATCTTGCACAATCTACTTTCCGCCAGGGGCGCTATGATCAGGCAGTAGTGCATTACGAGGACTTCCTGGAGAACTCCCCAAGTGCTCCCATCATCTTCCGTAAGCGCGCGGAAACGCAGATCAGTGATGCTGATCAGGCCATTATTAGAATGTCTCGCGGTACCGAAGCACAAATGATGCATTTACCCAATGGTATCAATACGGAGGATTCAGATTTTATGTATGTCCATGGACCGAAAGGTACACGTTTCTACTCCTCTAACAATTTCAAGTTTAAGGGGGATAAACTGATTTCTAAAAGATTGCTCTCCCGGATCATGAAAAGAACGGGAGAGGCTAGTGGAGAACCTCTTCCTAAAACCATCAATATTCCCAATAAAAACGTTAGTCATACTTCCTTTAATACGGATATGAGTAAAGTGTATTACTCTGTTTGTGAGTGGGTAGCTTATGATGAACTGCGTTGTGATCTTTACGTAGCGGATGTAGATAAAGATGCCAACTGGACCAACCCGGTAAAACTTCCCATCAATCAGGAAGGGTTTTCCACGACGATGCCAAGCTTTGGTCACTCACAGGCGGATGGAAAAGACTATCTATATTTTTCCTCTAACCGCCCCGGGACCATAGGCGAGTTCGACCTCTATCGGGCGGAGGTTCAATCGAATAATACATTTGGTGAAATAGAGCCACTGACAAATATCAACACCGTCGGGAACGACGTTGCACCCTTCTGGTACAATAAACTTCAGACGCTTTATTTCGCTACTGATGGACGATTTTCTTTTGGTGGACTCGACATCTATAAGTCGTTCAATATCAAAGGAGAATTTAAGGATCCGGTCAACATTGGTTTGCCAGTAAACAGTTCCGCAGACGATGCTTATTACACCAGATTTGATGACCCGGGAAGAGGATATGTTGCAAGTCGTAATGCTACCAGTGACGCTCTTTATTACACAGAAGAGCGAGACGTTTGTTGTTACGATATTTATGAGTTCGAACCTGATCCCCGGGTAGCTCTTCGTGCGCTTACCATTAATGGACTTACCGACGAAGAATTGATCGGAGCAACGGTGAAACTGTGTAAGATCACGCCCAACGGGCCGGTTGAAGTAGATGAAATCACTAACCTTGACGGCAATAACTTTGACTTTCAGGTAGAACCAGGTGAAATGTACCAGCTAAAGGCGACTTTAGATGGTTTTACCAGCGTAATCGACGAGTTTGACCTCTCAGAAGAACAATATGAAGATGTTCCTTACGTCGAGCGTATCCTGCCTATGGTTCCCGCAGTTAAGCTGGACGTCTACACCTTCAATAATATTGACGGACAAAGCCTTCCTGGAGCCCCGGTTACGATTTACGAGGTAACTGAATCCGGGGAACTCGTTAAAGTAGCTGAAAAGATTAACCCACTAGCTAATGACACGCATTTTGAACTGGAAATAGGCAAGAAGTACAAAGTTGTTGGCAAAAAGCCTGGTTTCGGTGAAGATTACGAAATAGTCGATCTTACTGACTATGACCCTAATGAAGGTTCAGGTACCATGCGCGTTGACCTTAGCCTGGGGCAACTGCTCGATGTCTATGTCATTGATGCTAAAACTGAGCTACCGCTCAGTTCGGCTACAGTCGCGCTGACAATTATGGAAATTTCCAAGACTGAGTCTTCCACAAATACTTCAGGGAACGATTTCCATTATGTCGTTAACCTGGATCAGGAGTTCAAAATTGAGGTGACCAGAAACGGTTACTTCCCCCGTGACGTCACTCTTCGGTTCTCAGAAGAGGACGTAGAACGTTTTGATGGCCGCCTGGCAGTTACCATCCCTATGGTAAACGATGATATCAATGCATTCCTTGATTTCCGTGTCTACTTCGATAACGATCACCCTGATCCGGACGCCTATCGTTCTACTACGAATAAGTCTTACGATGAAACTTTTGGCCCTTACCTGGAGCGGAGAGATACTTTCGTTGCTCGGATAGCGCGAGGGATGGAAGCTGAAGAAGGTTTCTTACTGAGTCAGGAGGTAAGTGAGTTTTTTGACGAGCAGGTAATCGCTGGATATGACGACTTGCTCAAGTTGGCCGATGCACTTGTAGTGCATATGGAAAACGGACGTACATACCAGATCAACATGGTTGGTTTTGCCAGCCCCAGAGCCCCGGATTATTACAACATGTTACTTAGTGGACGTAGGAATGCCTGCCTCAGAAACTTCTTTGAAAGGTATGAAGAAGGCGCCCTGTCGGAGTACATGGACAGCGAACAGCTATCATTTACCTCTGAAAGAAGGGGAGAAGAAAAAGACCTCGGTCGAATCTATGAGTTGATCGAAGAGGAGCGTGTTTCGATATTTAGCGTTGAGGCTTCCCTTGAGCGTCGGGTTGAATTCCCGAAGATTTTCAATAATAATTCAAGAAAATAATTACGCCTTAGCGTATTTAACTAAAGCATTTTATCGTGAAACCAATGCTGACACTTACAATGAAACACCTTGGACGTATACTAGGATTATTCCTGGTGGCACTCTGTGTTTTTCCTTCTTCTGTAGTAGCGACCGGTATTCAGGACGTAGCCCCAACAGCTGCTGATGCACCAGTTATGTTGGAAGCCGGCCGCCCTGGATTTGGCATTTTTGCCGAGTTTAATGGCCCCGAGGATGGACGCCTCGTCGTTTCCATCGGTGATGCTTCAGAAGTACTTTATATTGGCCTGGCGCCAGAATACCGGGACAACGGGAGCCCTTTTAGCAGTGATAACTTCTCACGTTATCGCTTTCAGATTCGTCAAATCACCTCTGATGGGACCAACCCGGTCGTTCACGGCCCCTTTACGATTGATAACGACAATGCTAACGTAAACAGCTATGCTGAAGCAGCTTTTGGCGTGTATGAACTTGGGGAGACTCAGTTTGGAGATTCAATCTACGTTTTCCGGCCAGATGCTGCAGGAGAGTACTCTATTGAATTTGATGAATTCACTAATGATGGTAGCGCAAGGGTGACTATTCCTTTCTGGGATTTTACGGTTGTTCGTAACGGTTCACCGGTGGAAGGCCGCCTATGGTCACGGGGCTGGGCTTTTCGGACTCCGCAGGTAGATGGCTCAATCCAGCCAGATTGTGTTTGGGACCGTGAATTCAACGGCAACCTGTATAGCTATACCGATGACGGGTTTGTATCCAGAATTAACTTTGTTAACTCGGGGCTGCAAGGCCTGTCGTTCAATATGGCATTTAACGAGAGAGGACCAGGGCAGAGTGGCGATATTGCTGCTGACAGGCAATCAATACCTGATGCGAACGGTACGGATGATGCAGCGCAACATCGAATCTTCCTTGATCTACCAGACATTAATCTATTCCCTGATGGGGTATGTGGAGAAATCGACGCAGCACAAACTTTTACTTGTGATGGCGCTGCACCTTACTGTCTCGATGTGGCTGTGACTCGTCCTGGGCAGGTTAACATCATCCTCGATTTCAATGGGAATGGCGTTCTCGATGACAATAGCGAAGACGTCGCACTTGTGTATGATTTTGCCCCAGATGAACTTTCGACTTGTGTCCCTTGGGACGGGCTTCGTGGAGATAGTACAGTCGCGGATTTTACTGATACTGTGGACATCATCATTACTTACTCTCAAGGTATTCAGCACTGGTCAGCATTTGATGTAGAATTCATGCGAAATGGTTTCTGTGTTGAAACCATCCGGCCAATTTGTCCGGGAACCATCTCGAGTGATATACTTTACTGGGACGATCGTAATATCACTGAGGACCCAGGAACCGGATCCCCTAAGGATAACCGCAGCGGCAGTACTTGTCTTTTGACACCTCGTACCTGGGACTTCTTCGAGTTGAACAGTCCACAGTGTGATGACTTCGACGATGCCCTTACGAACGGTTACGGTGATAAGAATACGCTTAACACGTGGTGGTTCGCAAACAGTAGGTCTGAATTCAGAGCTCGAGTTCCGGTGGTTTCTGCCAACATTACTGGTAGGACTGATTTCTGTTCTGGTGATGTATCCACGCTCGTTGCCTCTGATCCGGTTGCAACCGGTCCGCTGACCTACCTATGGTCGGGCCCTGGAGTTGACGGCATGACCAATGATTCCATTGATGTTTCAGTAACCGGGCAGTACTGTGTAGTGGTGAGCGACGAGCTTGGTTGCTCAAACCAAACCTGTGTTGATGTGACGGTATTCGAGTTTGATTCTGATCAATTTCCTCCTGGCCTCTCGATCTGTTTTGGTGACTCTATTCAAATGCCGGTTGCAGGTGATCCTACATTCACTTACGTCTGGACTCCGTCAATTGGTATTAGCTCAACTACATCAAACCAACCAACTTTTAGTCCGCAAGTAACAACAACTTATATTGCTACCATCAGTGGGGCATCCACTACGGGAGAGATATGTGAAATAACGGAAGAAATCACCATTGAGGTTGCTCCAGAAATAGGCCTTCAGGTCTTCGGTGGAGGCCCTATCTGCGACGAAACAACAACCATCATTGCTACAACGGTGAACCCAGCTACTGTTGAACTATTTGGCCCTGACGGTACGCTTATTGGCACCGGTAATGAATTTACCGTTCCGGTTAGTGGAGAGACAGATTATAGCCTGATTGCAACTAACACCCAGGGCTGTGTGGACTCAGCAAGCTTTACCGTTAGTGGCGGACCAGTAAATATTGAGGTGCCAGACTCAGTACTTACTTGTGTAAGTGATGGCGTGATGCTGGGGGTTACGAACCTTGACCCTAATGATATGCTCACTTACACGTGGTCTCCGGCAAACCTTTTCAGTCCTGCTTCCGTCAATACCGCAAACCCTGTGTTTGTCGGAGAACAAGGAGATTATACTGTTTCCGTTGTGGTGGAAAACCAGTACGGTTGTAGCGTTGAAGAGCAAGTTCAACTAATCGTTATTGACGATAACACAACGCTCTCCTTTGAGCCGGTTATTGATTGTGATGGTAGGACTGTAACCTTTGACAATACCAGTTCCGTAACCTTTGGTTATGTATACGACTTTGGGGATGGAACAATGAGTAATGATGCTTCCCCGACCCACGTTTACCAGACTGCAGGAACCTTTACAGTGACTTTGGATCTTATCTATGATCAGGATTGTGTCGCTAGCTTTAGCCGCGAGGTTACCACCTTCGAAACACTAGTTGAAGCTGACTTCTCTATCGACTTCGGCAATTGTGATAATGGTAGTGCAACACTTCAATTTTTCGATCAGTCTGTGAACCAGACAGGAGAACCATTGAACTACGCATGGACTTTCACCGGAGCCTCTCCGGCAAGCTCCTCGCTGGCAAATCCTATCGTTACTGTTGGTAACTCGGGCACGGTCACGGCCACGCTTATGGTGACTACAGTGGATGATTGTCCTTCTTCTTTGGATACGACAGTCACGGTTAATTTAGCAGTCGTTAACCTTCAGGATGAGATTATCATCTGCCCGGGAGAGACAACACCATTAAATCCCGGTGGTAATCCGGATCTGATTTATAGCTGGTCACCAGCGCCTGATTTTGACGCAGATGCAGTTAACCCAGTTACTGGAACAGCTGGTACTTACATCGTAACGGTTACTAGTAATACTGCAGACTTCAACTGTGAAACTACAGACACAGTTACGGTTATCATTCCTGATGATATTGGACTTGTAGTAAGTGGTCCCGATGGGCCAATCGATGATGATCCATTCTTACTCTCGCAGCTCCAAACTTGTGGAAATGCAATAGACTTGAGCATCGACCTTATGGTTAATGATGGTGTGACCGTTACCTACACCAGTACCGACGGAACGGTACTAGGCACAGGAAGTACTTTCTCCCTCAATCCTGATTCCAGAGATACCGTAATCATTACGGCGGTCAATGAATTCGGGTGTATTGAAAGCGATACGGTGGCGGTAATCAACCGCCAGGTTGATGCAGGCATTGATATCGGTGCCGACGGCATCACCCTTTGTTCTGATGTAGATACTACGCTCAGCGTAGTTAACTTCGACCTTAGAGATACGCTTAGCTACCAGTGGGAGCCCAATGCGATTATCAACGGTCCTCTGGATGGGCCTACTGTAAGCATTACCAGCCCACTAGATGGAATCATCGACTTAATGGTTACGGTGACTAACCAGTTCGACTGTGATACCATGATCACAGTTCCAGTAATAGTGATACCTTTTACGCCTAACGACTATCCAGACGTTATCGAACCATGTTTTAGAGAACCATTCACTATTGTAGGAGGTCCTGCACTTGATGGTTACACTTACGTATGGACGCCTAACGGTGACCTCGATTTAACGGATCCGGCAAATCCGGTGGGAACTTTTACCGAGGATGGTTCACTTGAGGTTGTCATCACTGATGAGACGACTGGCTGTACAATTACCAGGACGATCATCGTCGATACTGCTCCTGAGATCAGCTTTAGCGTTGATCCCGTTGAAACTGACATTTGTGGTACTGGGGTGGTTACAGTCACGGGGACTTCTGTGAATAGCAATGTAGTCATCACGTGGTACAACGATCCCGGATTAACCGATGTCGCAGGTGTCGGTGCTACCATTGATATCAACGCTGATGTGATGGGCCAAACCTTCACCATCTTCGGCCAGGCACTGGATCCTTCAACCGGTTGTTCGCAGGTTGTTTCTGCTTCGGTAAATGCATTGGTATTCACGCCAAATATGTACCCTGAAGTTGTGACTCCATGTTTCGGAGACCCAATTACAATTGAGGGCGGTGACGCAGTCGCTGGTTACACTTATGAGTGGACGCCTAACGGAGATTTAGATTTAACGGACCCCGCCAACCCGGTTGGCGTCTTTACCGAAGACGTGGAGCTTGTAGTGGTCATTACCGATCCAGTTACGGGCTGTTCCGTAAATGATACGGTATTCGTTGATACTGCCCCGGAAATCAGCTTTAGTGTGGAGCCTGAGCAAACAGACATCTGTGGTACTGGTGTAGTAACGGTCACCGGTTCATCCGTAAACGACAATATTGTTATCACTTGGTACAATGATGCTGCACTTACTGATGTAGCTGGTGTTGGTCCGACGTTTGATATTGACGCGAATGCCATGGGACAAACCTTTACCATATTCGGACAGGCGGTAGATCCAACTACCGGATGTGCGCAGGTTGTTTCAGCTTCCGTTAATACCCTGATTTTTACACCAAATATGTATCCTGAGGTTGTAACACCTTGTTACGGCGAACCGATTACCATCGTAGGAGGGGCTACTGTTGCCGGTTACACTTACGAGTGGACACCCAATGGTGATCTTGATCTTTCTGACCCGGCAAACCCCATCGGTGTATTTACCGAGGATGTTGAATTAGTTGTGGTAATCACAGACCCGGTTACGGGTTGTACCGTAAACGACACTGTATTCGTTGACACCGCTCCGGAAATCAGCTTCAATGTTGACCCTGCAGAAACGAACATCTGTGGAACAGATGTAATCACCGTAACGGGCACTTCAGTAAATGATAATGTTGTCATTACCTGGTACAGTGATGAAGACTTGACCAATGCAGTTGGCACAGGCCCAACCTTCGATATTGACGCCAATGTGATGGGATCTACCTTCACCGTATACGGTGAGGCCCTTGACCCTGCAACGGGTTGTTCTCAGGTTCTGCCTGCTATGGTCAATACAATCATCTTCATGCCAAATGATTTCCCAGATACGGTGACACCGTGTTTTGGAGAGCAATTCACGATTGTTGGCGGAGATGCAGTAGCTGGCTACACCTACGACTGGATGCCCAGCGATGGATTAGACCTTTCCGATCCCGCTAACCCCGTTGGTGTGTTTACGGAAGATGTAGAGCTGGTAGTTACCATTACTGATCCACTAACGAATTGTTCTATTAACGATACCATCTTTGTGGACACCGCTCCTGAGATAGCCTTTACGGTTGATCCCCCACTGACAAACATTTGTGGTACGGGTATAGTGAATGTTGATGGTGCTTCTCCCAACGAAGACGTCGTGATCACCTGGTATAATGACCCTGAGTTAACGGATGTGGCAGGTACCGGACCACGCTTCACCATTTTCGCTGATGTTATGGGGCAAACTTATACCATTTACGGTGAGGCGGTTGATACCATCACGGGCTGTTCTCAATCGCTACCCGCATCGGTAGTAACCACCGAATTTACGCCAAACCAGTACGAAGATGTTGTGACGCCTTGTTTTGCGGAAGCCTTCACGCTTGTTGGAGGGGATATCATTGATGGGTACACCTATACTTGGAACCCAAGTGACAACCTCGATTTGACTGATCCGGCAAACCCCGTCGGCATATTTACGGAGGACACTGATATTTCCGTAACCATCACTGATCCTGAAACGGGATGTACTGAAACGCAGAATATTTCGGTGCAAGTACTCCCCGAAATCAGTTTCATGGCGAGCTCCGTGGATACTACGCTATGTGAACCAGGAATGGTTACCATTACCGGTTCTTCCGTTAATGAAGCCGTTGAGATCGTATGGTATGATGATCAGGAATTGACTAATGAAATTGGTCAGGGACCTGTTTACATCATCGACGCTGCCGAACCAGGCCAGGGCTATGTGATTTACGGAGTAGCCACTGATACTAATACTGAGTGTCAGCAGGTGCTTCCGATCAAAGTAACGGTATCGGAACTTACCCTTGGCCTACCGCTCGATTCAATCGCAGCTTGTGCCGGCGAAACACCACCAATTTTTGGTGAGTTGGGTGCCTCCGGTAACCTGGAATACACCTTCACACCGGCTGATCTTGTCGATGACTCCGATCCGTTAAACCCAATATTTATCGGTAGTGCTTCTGCTGAAATTGTCGTAAACGTTTTTGACCCGGCAACAGAGTGTAGCGCAGAGAATACGGTTGTCGTTGATATTACGGACTTGACGATGCTGCAAGGTTTTGCCAACCCCACTGAAATCTTTGTTGGAGATCAGTCTGAGCTTACCGTCACCGGTTGTGATGGTTGTGAATATGAGTGGTTCCCACAGGACGGTACCGTTAGTCCAACCACTGGTTCAACGGTCATTGCTACGCCCACCGAGCCCGGCGATTACGTTTATGAGGTTGATGTAACCCAAAATGGCTGTCTCGAAACGGTACTGATCGAGCTAAGGGTAGAAGATCCGATTTGTGATACCGATCGAATCTTTGTGCCTAACGCGTTCACACCAAACGGTGACAACATGAACGACGTCCTTCGGGTGAGGTCAAACTTTGCTGAGCTTCTGACGGAATTCCGCTTCATTATCTACAACCGGTGGGGCCAGGAAGTATTCAGTAGCGATGATATCAATAATGGCTGGGACGGAACAGCAGAAGGTGATGACCTCGAACCTGACGTCTACGGTTACTGGCTAAGAGTCCGGTGTCCTTCCGGAGAAGAATTGATTCAACGCGGAAACGTTACGATTCAACGATAATCGCTACCGGTTGACTACAAAAAAGGCTGTTACTCGTCAGAGTAACAGCCTTTTTCTTTGCCGCGGTTGTACCGGTTTGCTGGATAGGATAGACCTTGGGCCGAATTCTATTAGCAGGTGATCGAGTGATACACTATTGGCCGGTATGCAGTAATACCCGCGCCGGGCTATGCATTACTCTCCGTAGGTTTCTCTTGAAAGTCCGAAGCGAACAAGGTCAACCAGCATCCCACCCGGTTTTCTGAACTCATTCCGCAGATCTCCTTCCCGGCTAAAGCCAACCTTACGCACTACGCGCTGGCTGCCAAAGTTATCGGACAGGGTCTTGAGATAGATCTTTTCGAGTTCTAATTGCTTGAATCCAAAGCGGACTACCCGAGCGAGTACCTCGGTCATGATACCGTTTTCTTCGAGGGATTTGTCCAGGAAAAAGCTGATCTCAGCTTTAGGTACTCCCCAGTCGATTTCGAAGAAATGGACAAAGCCAATCAGTTCAGTTGTCTCATTACTCCAGATGCCGAAGGCGAAATCGTATTGCAACAACCAGTTGGCAATACGTTCGCGAATGAAAACTTCAGCAGCATGCTTATCTTCGGTTACCTCGGCAATCAGGATAGGGAAGTGGTCCATCAGATTGTCACGATTACGATCCACCAACTCGAAAAATGCCTTTCCGTCATTTTCACGGAACCTTCGGACTACACACCGCTGTGTTAGCAGAGCAGTATCGATATTGAATAGTTTCGCAAGCATAGCATAGTAGATTATAGGACAATCAGGGAAGGAAGGTGTAGCTCTGCTAGTCGATCCAGGTTACTTTTTCCTCCCACGCTCCGCGTGGGCGAGGGAGTTCTGGTGCATCGTGATGGCCTAGGTAGAACAGACCCATGCAACGCTCATTCGCAGCTGTTCCCGGCCACTGACCGTAGTGATCACAGAGGAAGGTGGGGCTGGACCAGTAGCCGCCCAAATTGTAGGCTTCAAGGCTTGTCCATAAATTCTCCATCGCGCAGCCTACGGCTGCAACCTCTTCCCACTCCGGAACACTCTCAGCGGGGTCACGGTGCAGAAATACTGCAATGACCACTGGTGACTGATCAAATTTCTGACCGAATTTTTTAGCGAGCTTCTCACTCCAACTGGCTTCAGGTTGGCGCAAGGCATTGTAAATATCCGCTACCTCAGCTTTGAGTTTTTCTTTTCCATCTCCCATATAGACTCGAAAACGCCAGGGCTCCGTTTTCTTGTGGCTGGGCGCATGGTTCGCAGCGTCCAATAAGGCGCTGACGACCTCCTTGCCCACGGGTTTGTCGGTGAAAAACTGTGGGAAAATGGAGCGACGGTTCTTAATGTGGGGGAGCATGGTTGTTTACTTTGGTCTTTAAAAGGGACGCCTCGCTAATGGGCTGGTCAGATAGTCCCACAAAGAAAGAAAAAAACTCAGAGCAAAAGGTATTATTGCCTAACCACTTTGACTTGGGCGAACCCCACATCAAGATTACTGTACTGCCTCGACGAGTGGAACAAGCAGACCGTAAACTACAGCAGCAAGGGCACCTCCCGCGATGGGCCCAAGAATCGGAATCCAGGAATATGACCAATTGCTATCACCTTTGCCGGGAATGGGGAGAATAGCGTGAGCGATCCTGGGGCCAAGATCACGGGCAGGGTTGATCGCATAGCCGGTTGTGCCCCCGAGTGATAGTCCGATCGCGAGTACAACGAGTGCTACCGGTAGGGCGTCAAGAGAGCCTAGTTTTCCGTCGGGCGTACCAAAATTGGGTGCAGTTAGATATAGAACTGCAATAGCAAAGGCGAAGGTCCCTAAAAACTCCGAGATAAAGTTGGCAGATGTATCCTTGATAGCAGGGCCGGTAGAAAATGTTCCTAACACCGCTGCTGGGTCAGGCTCCGCTGCGTAGTGAGGTCGGTATTGCAACCAGCAGAGGGTAGCCCCGGTAATCGCTCCCAGTAACTGAGCAAGGAAATACATGGGAACCTGTGCCCAGGTAAAAGCTCCTCCTTTGATCGCCAGAGCTACGGTAACGGCAGGATTAAGGTGGGCACCAGAGCCAAAGCTCGCGGCTACAAAAACGGCTACGAAAACGGCCATCGCCCAACCAAAGGCAGTAACTATCCAGCCACTACTCTGACCGTATGTGCCTTTCAGCGTTGTATTTGCGTTGACTCCGCAGCCAAGCAGGATGAGTAGTGCGGTACCAATGAATTCGCCGAGAAATGCCGTCATGCGTGTGGGAGGTTGAAGTCAGAAAATGCGTTACTGGGGCATAATTTATGCATTTATCCTACATTGAGAAGTCTTTTGCTATTAAACCACGGGATTTACGGGTAAATGCCATCCATTTAGTCGCACGAGCGTTTCTTGTTTAACTAAGAATCATCCTTTAATAAATCTACGACTATGCGTCGCATCCTATTGTTTTTACTTGTTGGAGTAGGCTCCATCGCACTTTCTTCCTGCCTGACTATCGAGGAGCGTATTTCACTGAACAGTGACGGCTCGGGCAAGCAGGTCACTACCGTTGACATGAGCGGCTTGCTGGATAACCCCTTCGTTAAGATGGCGATGGCGGAAGAATTCGATAAAGAAGACAACGCTGTGCTGAGCGCCAAGATGGATTCCTCTTTCATGGTTGCTAGTGAATTGCTTCCCCTCAACCCTCAGTGGAGTAGCGCCGAAAAGGAACTTGTTAACCGCGTATCGGGAAACATTAAAATGGACGTGGAAAGCGGCGTTGGCCTCGTAACCACCACGTTCGATTTTAACTCCATCGAAGAAATTGAGAAGCTAACCGAGCTCCTTAATAACGCTAATAAACCTGCGGAGAATGAAGGTAACCCACTTGCCGGCCTCTCAAATGGGAATTTCCTGCTCTCCTCCATGATGATCAAAGGGACTAAGTTTTCCCGTAACACCCAAAAGGCCCCTAACTTCTCCAATCCGCTGGAAGAAAATGAGGAGCTGGACGCAGGTATGCTATCCATGATGAAGGAAATGTTCGGCGATGCTGCAGTGATTTATCAGGTAGACTTTCCCGGAAAAATCAAGAAAGTAAGTGGTTTTGACGGGCATGAAGTTCAGGATAACTCACTGATCATGATGTTCGACTTCATGGAGCTCATGGAAGATCCTGAGGTAGCAGCACGCGCACTTACTGGTCAGGTGAAATTCAAAAACTAAGCAGTACTTCCATTGCTTATCACTCCAATTTGGCACCTGCGGCCGCGCCCCAATGTGGGCGCGGCCGCAGGTGCATTAAGTAGGATCAAGAAGCTATAAACGAAAGCGCTCCTGTCGGTCTACGACATCCAGTTAAGCGCTGGGTTGTTGCCTAAAGCAGAATGGTATACCTTGTGGCAAAACAAGCTACAGCAGCCGGCAGGAGTAATCAATATCCCATTTCATTGCCTGCTGATCTTGAAAACATTGCTGCCATGACCATCAACTTACACCGGATTGATAACGATTTCCACCTGCAAGCCACTAATGAGGACGGACTAACGATGTCCTTCGATGGAGGCACCGCCATCGGCGGTCACAATCAGGCATTCAGCCCTATGCAGACCGTGTTGTCAGCCGTAGGCGCTTGCTCTTCGATTGATATCATCCTGCTGCTGCGCAAGCAGCGCCAGGAGCTTAAGGACCTCCGCATCAAACTCACCGCAGAACGGCGCGAAGAATCACCCCGGCTTTTTACCAAGATCCATGTAGATTACACGCTGGTGGGAGATATTGATGACAAGAAAGCCGAGCGCGCCTGTCGCCTCAGCATGGAGAAGATGTGCTCGGTTAGCCTGATGCTTAAAGCCGGAGGTGTGGAGATCACCTGGGCTTATGAAGTTGTCGCCGAATAGTCGTCCGGAAATGAAATGATATGGAAACTTCACGCCTTCATCTGCGTCCCTTTCTCATCGAAGATGCACCTGAAATATTTCGCTTAAACGGCAATCCTGAAGTGATGCGCTACCTCGGGAAACGCGAGGTTTATGAGCGTTTGGAACAAGCCGCTGGCTTCCTGGAAGCATATATCCCAAATTCGGCATCATTACCATACTGCCGCTGGGCCGTCATCCGAAAGTCGGATGATTCATGGCTGGGATGGTGCGGCCTTAAATTGAATGAGGATGGCAGGACTGACCTCGGTTTCCGCTTTCACGAGGAATACTGGGGGCAGGGATACGCAACCGAATCAGGAGAAGCCTGGCTTCGCCGAGGCTTCGGGGAATTCAAACTGCCTAAAATTGTGGCCCAAACGACTTCTGAAAACCTGGGGAGCCAACGCGTGATCACAAAACTCGGCTTTAGCCGGGAACCGGAAGCTGATCACGACGAAGGAGAATTCCGGTGGTGGAATTACGCTCTGTTGAACCCTGGCCTGTAAACAAGATTTTACTTACCCAAACGGTCAATGGCAGCACTCAGCCGGTTGATCATCTTGCCTTGATTGGCAATGGTCTCTTTCAGCCCCACCATCTCGTCGTGGACGTAACGCTGAATATTCTGGGGGGAGGGGAGGAAGGGCGTAATTCTGGCCCGAACGTACCAGATCTCCCGCAGGTCAGCAAGGGATACCCGGTAGGGCTCGTAGAAGTTGTTGTCAGCTACTAGTTCAAGCTCCTTACTTTCTCCAATAAAGTTTTGTACCCGGCGTACGACTACGTCACTCCGCGTAACGATGACGTAGGCATAGTTATCTTTTATTCCGGACTCCCAGAGCGTTGGCTCTAAAAAGGAGCAAATTACCTTGTCACCTTCAAAAAGAGTAGGCTCCATACTGTCTCCCGGAACATCAAAACTGCGGTGGGTACCAACCTTGTATTTGTAGTCCGGAAGGCTATAGGTTGGCAGGTCCTGTACAAAAGAGGGGTCACCTAGCTCAGCTGCATAGACTGCCTGTGCAGGCAGCGGAACGTGGACAATAAGTTCGTCGTCGTTAGGGGTCTGGATCGTGGTCAGTACCCGGAAACTCTGGTTGGTCTCTTCCGTCATGAACATTGGCCCGTCGCCGGTCATGATGTAAACCGGATTCATCTTATACTTGGCAATGGCCTTGCGAAGCAGCTCGATCGTAACGTCCCGGCGCCCTTTAAGGATTTCAGAAAGCGATTGGGGTAAGTAGTCGAGGCTAAGGGCAAACTGACGACTGGAACGGACACGTTTCTCCTCTCTGAGTTTATTATGGCACTTGATAAAGCGCTGGGAGACGACGTTATTCATAAATATGGCAGTGTTTCAATCCAAGTGAGGACCCAAAGATAGGAGGTCTTTCCGTAATGGCAATGTTTATGAATGCTTTTTGTTGCAACTTTTTGCGAACTTTAGTCCACAGACAGAATTGTGTCCTTTTTTCCTGCCTCCCCGAGCTTCTTTATCGCAATGGCTTGCTCAACGTCCTCCTTTTTTGTGGTAGGCCCGGCACAATCACTTGCCGAAGGCTCATAGTTGAAAGCAATGAAAATGGGGAAGTGGTCTGAGCCTACATAGGGTAATCTTTCCAGGTGCGCCACGGTAAAGTCGGGGTTGTGGAATACGTGATCCAGTGGCCAGCGGGCCCACCAGTGCTCTGCGTGGAAAGTGGCAAAAAGCCCCCGCCCGCGGCGGGGATCACAAAGTTTACTGATCCGCTGGAATAAGCGGGAAGAGTAAGACCAGGCAACATCGTTCATGTCGCCTGCCACGATTGCAGGCCTGCCCTTTGCTTTGATTTCTAGTCCAACCTTAGCGAGTTCTGCGTCACGCCCAGTGCTGGCATAGGCCTCCGTCGGGCTGGGGGGAAGGGGATGTAAAAAGTACAAGTCAACTTCGGGACCATCGTCTAGCGCAATGGTTACGTCGATGCTGGGGATGTCCTCTTTGATCCGATAATTGATGGATGAACTGGCAAATGGTATGCGGCTAAACAGGTGCATGCCGTAGAGATTGTCTTGCGGAACGTCAATATGATAAGCGTAGTGGGCATCAAGTCCGCTGTGTAGCGCCTGCCCCCAGTCCTCATCGGATTCCAGCGTAAGGACCATGTCGGGCTGCTGCTCAAGTACGAGGTCGATAACGCGCTGGTACTGCTTATTCGGTTGTAGGACATTACAAACCATGAGACTGAGATCGGGTGCTGTTGCTTTACGGACTGTTGTCCTTGACTGGACAGGGTAAAGGGAGGTGTAGGGCAAAATGCGTGCCACCTGATAGATCAGGGCAAGGGTCAAAACACCATTAACAATGAGGCTAAAGGTTGTCCGTTGAGTATTGCTAAACTGCCACAGGATGATACTTGCCAGAAGGATAACTACAATTTGGACCCGAGGATAGTCGAACCCACGAATCCAGTAATCATCCTGTCTGATGAATGGTATCAATGTACCTAGTATACCAAGAATGCCAAGTAAATATGCTGTGCCAGTGAGGATGATCAAGGAGGTTTTTATTGTTGTAACGGGGAAATGGCGTTGATTTGTTCGGTGGATGAACCCTCTCCTTTTCCAGTTTGTAACCTATATATTAAAACTAATTAGCCGTGATCCATACCATCGACCTGAAGTTTCTTAATGAACCAGCAGCCATCGCAGCTTTTGCGGTGGAGGACGATGCCGGCATCACCTTAGTGGAATGCGGGCCATTCTCGACCCATGATAACCTGATTGCCGGATTGGAGGCGAAAGGGCTTAATCCGAATACTGTTCACACCCTGTTGTTGTCTCATATCCACTTTGACCATGCTGGTGCAGCCTGGTGGTGGGCGCGGCGCGGTACCCGGATTTATGTTCACCCCAAAGGACTTAAGCACATGATTGACCCTACGAAGCTTTACGGTTCGGCGGCCCGTATTTATGGGGAAGACAACATGGAACAGTTGTGGGGGAAAATGGATAAAATTGATCCCTACGACATCGGTTCAGTGGAGGACCGTACCCGACTCACCATCGGTGGGCAGACCTGGGTAGCCCACCATACACCGGGGCACGCTAGCCATCACATCGCCTGGCAGCTGGGTAAAACTGTATTTACCGGAGATGTCGGTGGCGTCATGATTAAAGGCGGCCCGGTGGTGCCGCCCTGCCCGCCGCCCGATATCAACGTATCGCACTGGCGGTCGTCAATCGACCGCCTGCGGAGCCTGCGCGCGGAGGAGTTTTACCTGACCCACTACGGGGCCGTCAGTGCTAAAGGCGATCACCTGAATCAACTGTTGACGCGGCTGGATGCCTACGTTGACTTTGTCTTACAGGCACATGATTCAGGCAAGACGGAAGAGGAGATCGTCCCTGCTTTTACGGAGTTCGTCGAGTCTGAGCTCCAGGAAAAAGGGGTAGGGGAGGATACTATTGGCGCCTACCGGGCAGCCAACCCACCGTACATGAGTGTTGCGGGGATTCTGCGCTGGTTGAAATTGAGCGGTCAGATCACCTAGGGGCTAATGCTTCGTTATCCAAGCGGTTTTCGCATCGGATGCGGAGATGCTTAGGAGGGAACGGTCGTGATAGACAACACCATTTCATCGGTTGGTTGCACTTTGAACGTATTGGAAATGCAGTAGCCGGGAATAGCCATGATCTCGTCCTGGTCATTGGTGAGCAGGTAAATGCGGTCGCGTAGCCAGACGGGGATTTTGGCGTCAATCATATAGTCTTTGACCTTTTTCGTCTTCCCACCCAGACCGAGAGGGGCGAAGCGGTCGCCATTTTTGCGCGGCCGCAGGTGCAAGGGGAAGGACGAAGGAGCAAGGTAGAGCACGCCGGGTTGGTTCAGCGTTGCGGGGCGGGGGATGAGGTTTACCTGAAAATGAATATGCCCCGTATCGCAGGAGGTTGGGGTACCATCCACCTCTGTGGTAGCAAGAGGAGTAGATTCAACATTTTCCTGAGCAATAAAGCTGAAGCGTTCTGGCTCAACGAAAACCTGATGCGTTGGACTCTCAATAACCCTGGAACCAGTAACCGAGAGCATTTGCTGAATCTGATCAGGTGTAAACCCAAACGGCTGGACAGCCTCGTGTAAAAAGGTGGAGAGCAAGCTGTCTGATAGGTCCTGGTGGCGTTGGACTATCCAGACATCCCCTTGAGTAGCGGTGTATTGCTGCCTGATGTGCGCTAAACTACGCTCGTATAAAGACAGTGCTGCACGTAAGTGCCTGGCCGTTTTAATCCAGCTCTCGGAAGCAAGGCCTAACTCCTTTAGTGAGGGCGTCAGGTGGTGCCGGACACGGTTGCGCAGGTAGTCATCGGATTGGTTGCTTTGGTCCTCCCTCCATACGAGCGACTTAGCCGAGGCATACTGTTCTACCTGTGCTTTGGTACACTCCAGGAGGGGTTTTCGTGTTGGTTTCATTCCGGCCAGTCCACTGAGTCCGGTGCCTCTGATGAGGTTAATCAGCGATGTCTCCAGATTGTCCTCGGCATGGTGGGCAGTGAGTAGCTGTGTGTAGTGAGTAGTTTGCAGGATGTCATCAAACCAGTCATACCGTAGTCGCCTGGCGGTCATCTGGGTGCTCTCCCCGGGCTGGGCCCGGGCTTTGGTGTCCACTGCTTTGTAATAAAACTTGGCATCCAGCGTACGCGCCAACTCCTCCACGAAGGCTGCGTCTCCGTCGGAGGCTGCGTCCCGCAGCTGAAAATTCATGTGCGCGATGGCGAAGTCGTAGCCCTCTGCGTGCAGCGCGTGCGCCAATACGGTACTGTCCAGCCCGCCGGAGCAGGCAAGTAACAATTTATCCGCGTGCGTGAAGAGTTGCTCCCGCATGACGAACTCCCGAAAAGTGGTGATGAGGTCCTTAGGCATGGTAAAAGATATTGGACGGTCATCAGATGCATCTTTTGGCCTGACTTAGTCGGACAAAATTTCATCGGATGTCTCGGCCACTGCTAATGCATCCGGTCGCCCCGAACCTCCATATTCTCCAGTAATTGTTTTTCGAATTCCAGGAACTCTGCCCAGCGCTTGTCTACTTTTTCCCGGTCGAAATACTTGCGCGCCAGCTCGATGAACAGAACGTAGTGGCCGGCTTCCGCCACCATGAACTTGTGGTAGAATTCCCGCAAGTCAGCATCGGAGCAGTAGAGGCTCAGCAACCGAAAACGCTCACAACTACGGGCTTCGATGAGGGCGCAGAGCAGGAGTTTTTCCATAAGTGCCTGCTCGCGGCCGCCACCTTTTTGCAGGAACTTCATGAGCCCGTTCACGTACTCATCCTTGCGCTGGCGACCCAGTTTGAGACCGCGTTTGTCCAGTTCGTGTAGTACCATCCGGAAATGCCCCCACTCCTCAGTTACTACTGGTGCCACCTCAGCGACGATCTCCGGATAGTCCGGGTATCCCTGGATGAGGGAAATACAACTGGTGGTGGCCTTCTGCTCGCAGTAGGCATGGTCCGTCAGAATTTCTTCGAGGTCCATTTCAGCGAGATTGACCCAGCGGGGGTCAGTTGGGAGCTGAAGGTTGAGCATTTGAACGGTCGCGGGCGTTTCCATAGGGAAGTAAGTTTGGGGGGCGAAAATACGAAAAGTTTAAACCGGTTTACTACCTTAAGCGCCTTCAATCCTTGCTTGCATGCGCTATCTCGTTCTACTGCTAACCATTTTTTCCAGCCCTTTAGTTGCTCAACAATCCACCCTTAATGAATTGATTGAAAAGTGGGAAGACCACCGCTCACCCCGTGGCCCGGGAGGTTTCTGGAGACAATGGACGCCTGAGGAGGAAGCGCAGGAAATGGCCTTTTTTCAGGAGCTGCAGCAGGACCTGACGGTGATCAGCCTCGACGGATTGACCCAACAGGATAAGATAAACAGGCAGTTGCTGGGCTTTGTCCTGGATGATGCGCTGAATAACCTCAAATTTGCTACTCATCAGTTTCCCCTCAACGCCGAAGGAGGCTTTTTAGCTAACGTCATCTATAGTATCTACGGCGACAGACTGCGCTCAGAAGCGCAGGTAGACCGGTACGTGAACAAGCTCAAGGCCTTGCCGGCGTTTTTTCGGTGGCAGGAGGAACAAATGCGCGCCGGGATGAAGGCCGGCAAGCTATCTCCCCAGTTGATTGTTGATAATTGTATTGGGATGGTTCGGCGGCAGCTCGAGGCGCCGCTGGAAGAGACCTTGTTCATGGGCCCGGTTGGCGACGATGCTGAGCTAGCTGCGAAAGTTGGCAAAGTGGTTACTGAAGAAGTTCTACCAGCTTACAAACGTTTGTATGACTTCCTGACCAACGAGTATCGGCCGGCGGCTCCCGCCGGGATCGGTATCTCAGGAATCAACGATGGAAAAGCCTACTACGAAGAGCGCGTGCGCTACTTCACTACTTTCGACATCAGCCCCCAGGAAGTATTTGAAACCGGCCAGCAGGAGGTTGCGCGCATCCGTACCGAGATGGAAGCCATTATTGCAGACTTAGGATTCACGGGCAGCTTTGCGGAGTTTCTGGAGTTCTTGCGCACCGACCCTCAATTCTATGCTACGACCCCGGAGGAGATTCTCAAGGAAGGAGCCTGGATTGTGAAGCGGATGGAGGCCAAGCTACCGCAGTATTTCGGCCACCTGCCAAGAATGCCCCTGGCCGTCACCCCGGTGCCGGATGCTTTAGCCCCCAATTACACGGGCGGGCGGTACTCGCCCGGTAACTACCGTTCCGGTAAGCCCGGTGAGTTCTGGATCAATACCTACAACCTGCCCAGTCGCCCCCTTTACGTTCTCCCGGCACTCGCTTTGCACGAAGGGGCACCGGGGCACCATACTCAGATTATGCTGACGGCAGAATTGGAGGGTGTCCCTGACTTCCGGAGTAGCCTCTACCTCAGCGCCTTCGGTGAGGGTTGGGCGCTCTACACCGAATTTCTGGGTAAAGAGGCTGGTATCTACCGCACACCCTATGAAGACTTTGGTCGCCTGACCTATGAGATGTGGCGGGCCTGTCGGTTGGTCGTTGACCCCGGGATGCACTACATGGGCTGGTCTCGGGAAGAGGCCGTTGCATTTTTGCAGGAAAACACGGCGCTTTCCATTCACGAGGTCAATACGGAAATTGATCGTTACATCGGCTGGCCGGGCCAGGCAGTGTCTTATAAAATGGGAGAACTCAAAATCCGCGAACTCCGCCAAACGGCAGAGGAGCGCCTGGGCGATAAGTTTGATCTGCGGGCGTTTCACGACCTCATCCTCGCCAACGGCTCGGTAACGATGGATTTGCTGGAAGCATTGGTGGAGGGGTGGATTGATGAGGTGGGGGAGTAGGAGTTAGGAGCTAGAGCGTTAGGAGCTAGCGGGGACTAGGTGCTAGAGAGTTAGGGGCTAGATGAGCTAGGAATTAAGAGCCAGGTGAAGCAGGAACTGAAGGTTCGGCATCAGGGGGGGGGTGGTAGTGGGAGAAACAAGGGGCTTGTGTAATAATCAATGAGTCACCCTTCTCTCGCGGACGTACTCTGCAGTGATTTTTAGCTCAGTCCATGAGATCTCTAAAATAAAACTTTCGCAAGTGCTTTTACTCTGGTGAGTAAATATCGATTCAAAAGTGTAAAGCCATACTATTTCGTCAAGGGCAGACCTATACTGGCAATCTATTTTGACCGATGCTATGTCGTATAGTTTGGCTTTTGCTACTCTGAAGGCGTATTGGTTTACCCTGGCTAGGTCAATGAATTGTCGTGCGTCAGTGTATGCAGTTTTAGGCCAGTTGATATGTAGTAGTTGACCGTATTGATCTATTTGCAGGTTAAGGTTGTAACCTTTTAAACCAATGCTACGATTGGAAAGGGTATAGTGAAGGCTGTAAGCCGGGACCAAGTAATTTGGTGATTGTACCTTGAGGGTATCAGAGAAGAGAGCATCTAGATCAATGACCTGCCCGTGAGAAAACGTCAAGCTGTCAACTAAAATACCGAGGTGCGCGACCAGATAATTACTGGTAGCTTCCTTAATGTCTATAGGGAGTGTACTTAAATTAGTGGTATTAACCGCGTGGCCTCCATAATAGGTCCATCCGGCAAAAGGCTGTTGTACCTGAAGGAGGCCTTGACCTGATAGTTGAGCCCACGAAAGTATACCGATCACGAGCACAGCTTTCATAGGTATTAGTTTAGGGTGTACCTGAGCAACGATGCTTAACGTTGAAATGCTGCTACAAATGCTCCGTTATAGACTAAAAAAGCCCACCAGCCACGTCTCTAACGTTACCAGTGGGCTTTATTTCAGCGGAGAAAGCTCCTAGCTCCTAGCTCCTAGCTCCTCAACCCAAAGTACCAGGTTCAGGTCCTGTGCGTGGGCCATCATCTTGTGCACTGGGCGCAAGCGGAAGCCGTATTCATATACCCCTGCCAAGTGTGGGTCTACGGTAAGGGTGAAAGTCGCCTTGCCTCCCTTTTTGCTCTTCAGCTTAAAGGTGTCGGTACGACGGAGTTCGATCTTGTCCTCATCGATGCGCTGGTAAAAGCAGGCTTCGAGGGTGAGGTCCTTTGGATCGATGCCATTGGTGTCCAGTACAATTTCGGCTTCAAAAGCCTGCCCAACGGGCAGGGCGTGGTTCACCGTGTCAAAAGAGTTGTTCTCTACGACTTCGATCCCGGCCCAGCTGTTGCTAACGGAGGCTTTCCATTCCGCAAATGCCTTGGCGGCTTTGTAGTTGGTCTTGGCGGTGGCCTGCTGGCTGTCGCCCAGCGGGAAGTAGAAACGCTCGTAGTAGTCGTCCATCATCCGCTTCATCGTAAAGGTTGGGGCAACTTCGGCGATGATCTGCTTGACGTAACCCATCCAGGTCTTACTGATGCCTGTCTTATCCCGGTCAAAGTAGATCGGAAGGATCTCATCTTCGAGGATGTGGTAGATCGTCTCTGCGTCCAGCTCATTCTGCAGATGCTGGTCTTCGTAGGTCCGCTCCAGGGGGAGGGCCCAGCCGGCATCTGGGCGGTAGCCTTCGGCCCACCAACCGTCGAGAACCGAGAAGTTCGGGCGGCCGTTAAGCGCCGCCTTCATGCCCGAGGTGCCCGAGGCTTCCAGCGGACGGGTAGGCGTATTCAACCAGATGTCGACCCCTTGCGTGAGTAGCTTTGCCATTTCCATGTTGTAATCTTCCAGGAAGATGATTTTACCGGAGAACTCAGGCTTCTTACTGACGTGGATAATGTGACGGATCAGGTCCTGTCCTCCCTGGTCGGAGGGGTGAGCCTTACCGGCAAAAAGGAAGATGACCGGACGGCCTTCCTGATTGACCAACTCGCGGAGACGCTCTTCATTTTTGAAGAGCAGCGTAGCGCG
>CAZTTF010000118.1:0-38155 GCA_964616365.1 uncultured Lewinella sp.
ACCTTCGCGGTCAACGACGTCAACGCCACGGCGATCAACGTTGCGGTGGACGGCGACGTACTGACCAACGATGTCGATCCGCAGGGCGACAACCAAACGGTGACGAGTGCCCTGGCGGATACTGACGGCGACGGTGTTGCCGATGACAACCTCCCGCTGGGTACGGCGACGAGCATCTTTGGCACGGACGATGCGGGCAACACGGTTACGGCAGGTACACTGACGCTGAACGACGATGGTACTTACAGCTACGTCCCTGCACCGGACTTCACGGGCGATGTTCCCTTCGCCTACACGGTGACGGATGACAACGCGAACCCGGCTACGGATGAGGCTACGGTGAGCATCGAGGTCAACGGCACCTTTGTTCCGGGTGATCCCTTCCCGCCGATTGCAAATGACGATACCCAGTTTACGGACCAGGACGTGCCGGTAAGCGGTAGTGTACTGGACAACGATTACGACATCGACGGCCAACCGATTACGGTGACGAGTGCGCTGGTGGATACGGACGGTGACGGTGTTGCTGATGACAACCTCCCGCTGGGCACCCCAACGCCGATCTTCGGCACGGATGCTGCGGGTAACGCGGTGCTTGCGGGCACGCTGACGCTGAACAGCGACGGGACGTACACCTTCGACCCAGAGCCTGACTTTTCAGGCGCAGTGCCGGTGGCGTACACGATCAGTGATCCGGAGCCGCTCTCAGACGACGCGAGCCTGACGGTCTACGTCCAGGCGGATAACGGCAATGCGACCTACGCCAATGATGACGCGAACGCGGGTGCACAGGATGCTCCGCTGACGGGCAATGTGTTGACCAACGACAACGACCCGCAGGGAGATACCCAGACGGTTACTGGCGCAACGGATGCTGCGGGAGACCCGATCGTAGTGGGTGTGCTGGCCACGCTTCCGAGCGGTGGCACGCTGCTGCTCAATGAGGATGGTAGCTACGTGTACACCCCCGCCCCTGGTTTTGTGGGGACGGAATCGGTGATCTACGCCATCGAAGACGACGGTACGCCCCTCGCCACGGACGTGGCGACGCTCTATCTGACGACGCTGCCATTTGATGGTTGTGAAGATCCTGTATTGAGTATAGGGTCGGTTACATGTATTGATGGTTCCAGCTATTCTTACACTTTTGCGGTATCCCCCGGGGCTACGGTAATAAGTTTGAATGGGATAGTTAACGGAGATATCGTTACTGTGCCTTTTGGAATTGATGATGTGCTCACAGCGTATAATAATGCTGGTTGTGCTGGTGTGTCCTTAGGTGTTTTAAGTCCCATTAGCTGCACCATTAACTGTGAGCAGCCAGACTTAACGCTAGGGAACTCAGTCTGTGATGACATGACTTACTCGGTAGCATTCAGTGAAACTACTGGGGCTTTGATTTCAGTGAATGCCGGAGCAGTGAGTGGTAATACCGTAGTCGGCATCCCGGTCGGGGTTGACCTTCTGATTACGGCAACAAATCCGAGCGATAGTGATTGTGCTGTAAGCCTTGAAGCTACGGCTCCTGATGATTGTGACATTCCTTGTGCTGATGAGTTGATTTCGGCAAGCTTCGGAGTGTGCTCTGAAGTGGATGATACATACGCTATCAATTATGTGCTTCGTGACGGAGCGATACTGACAACCGATATTCCTGGTGTGACTATTGATGCCGTCAATGGAGTTATTACTGGTATTCCCGGGGGGCAGTCTATTACGTTGACTGCTACCCAGGATGCTTGTAGTCTGGAAGATATAATTGTGATTAATGCTCCGGATTGTATCCAACAGGTACGGCTTAGTCTTAGAGTGCTGCTACAAGGTGCATTGCTTAATGCTTCTGGTGACCGACTAATGCGCGACGACTTGCGGTCAAACCCTGGGGCGTTTGGTATTCCTGCCGGAACGAGATACATCCCTGATGTTGAACCTTATTCTTCCATTCCGACCTTTACCCATGTTGGTGAGGGAGGAGGTGAATTCGTAGCAGACCCTGCTACTGTTTTCGCAGATCATGGAGAGAATTCTATAGTAGATTGGGTTTTTGTCGAACTTCGCTCGGCACAGGACCCCGCTTTGATTGTAGAAACCAGAAGTGCTCTTCTCCAGCGGGATGGAGATGTAGTTGATGTGGACGGAATCTCCATTCTTAGTTTCACCCAACCTGCTCCCGGCGAGTACTATGTTGCTGTTCGCCACCGTAATCACATCGGAACAATGACGGCAGCCCCGATTACCATGGTGCCTTCGGGGACTTTGGTAGATTTTACGGATACGAGCCTTGATCTTTGGAACAACAGTGCCTTCTTTGACACTTTTGAGCAAGTAGTTGTTGATGGTAGCCGGGCACTTTGGGCTGGTAATACGCTCACTGATGACCGTATTGTTTTTGCCGGTCAGGAAAATGACTTGTCGGCAATATTCGGTGGTGTTGATGGGGCCGCAGGTAACTTCTTCCGTAGTCAGGCCTTCGTAGTACGGGGGTACAGTCTTATCGATGTCAACATGGATGGACGGGGAATTTTTGCCGGCCAGGATAACGATGTTAATCCAATTTTTGAGAATGTAGATGGTCATCCAAGAAATGTATTCCGCAGCCAGGCATTTATCATTATTGAGCAGCTGGCACGATAGTGGATATGGGCGCGGCCGCAGGTGCAGCGCTTAGGATGAGCAACTGTGTTATCGGACGTTATCAACGATCGGTGTGTATTTTTTGTACACACCGATCGTGTTAATTAAAATCTATTCTCAAACACTTTGTTATCAAGTAGGTGTTTTCTATCTTCGCTCTCCGGTGTAGCCCGGTACGTGGAAAGGCATTACCGTAAGCATGGACTTTAGTCCGTGAATACTGACTTGGTGCATGGATTAAAGACCATGCTAACAAAACCTTCCCTGCACCCGCGGCCGCGCCCGAAGAATCTCAGCAGCTAATGACCAACGATACTGAAAACAACAGCGGCCACCAGGCACCAGGCGATAATGTGACCACTCTGAAGGGAATGTACGAGGATTATTTCCTCGATTACGCCAGTTACGTAATTCTTGAGCGTGCGGTGCCGACGATTGAAGACGGCCTGAAGCCCGTGCAGCGCCGCATCCTCCATGCTCTGAACGAAATGCACGACGGTCGCTACCACAAGGTGGCCAATGTGATTGGTCAAACTATGCAGTATCACCCTCACGGAGACGCTGCCATTGGCGACGCTTTGGTAGGCCTCGGCCAGAAGGACCTGCTGATTGACCCGCAGGGAAACTGGGGCAATACCCTTACGGGAGATTCGGCTGCTGCTAGCCGCTACATCGAAGCACGGCTTACCAAGTTTGCTACGGAGGTGGTTTTTAACCCCCAGACTACTGAATGGCAGGTTAGCTATGACGGCCGTAAGCGGGAGCCAATCAATTTGCCGGTCAAGTTCCCCTTGCTGCTAGCGCAAGGGGCCGAGGGAATTGCTGTTGGTCTGAGTACTAAGATCATGCCCCACAACTTTATTGAGTTGTGCCGGGAGAGCATCAAGATCCTCGAAGGGAAGAAGCCCAAGCTGTACCCCGATTTTCCTACTGGTGGTACGGTGGACGTCAGTGATTACCAGTGGGGTAAGCGGGGTGGTAAACTTAAGGTGCGGGCTACGATCGAAAAGATTGACAATAAATTCATTGCCATCAAGGAGCTCCCGTACGGGACAACAACGGCCTCGTTGATTGATAGCATTCTGAAGGCAAATGATAAGGGCAAAATCAAGATCAAAAAGGTACAGGACAATACCGCCGCAGAGGTGGAGATCCTCGTTGAATTGGCTACGGGGGTCAGCCCCGATGTTACCATTGATGCGCTTTATGCTTTCACGAACTGTGAATTGTCCATTTCGCCGAACGCCTGTATCATCATAGGTGGTGATAAGCCACACTTTGTTAGCGTACTTGATATTCTTGAGCACATCACCTTCCAGACGAAGGCGTTACTCAAGATGGAATTGGATATTAAGCAAAAGGAACTGGAGGAAAAACTCCATTTTGCCAGTCTTGAAAAAGTATTCATCAAGGAGCGTATATACCGGGATATTGAGGAAGCCGAAGACTTCCCCGAGGTCATTGATTTGATTCGCGCCGGACTGGAAAAGTACTTCCGGGAACCTAGTGCTCCGGCAAAGGCGGGCGATAAGCGGATGGCCTTGTTACGCGATATTACCGACGAAGACATTGTCCGCCTTACCGAAATCCGCATCAAACGGATTTCTAAATACAACAGCTTTGCGGCAGACGAGCGCATTGCTAAACTCGAAGAAGAGCTGACCCAGGTTAAATATGACTTGGAGCACCTGACGGAATACACCATTGCCTGGTACCAGCGCCTGCTGGATAAGTACGGAAAAGGCCGGGAACGGAAAACGAAGATCGCCAGCTTCGAGAAGGTGGCCGTAGCGGCGGTAGCCGCCAATAACGCCAAGCTTTACGTTGACCGCAAGGAAGGCTTTGTTGGTATGGGACTGAAAAAAGAGGAATTCGTCGCGGAGTGTTCTGATATCGACGATGTTATCATTGTCCGTAAAGACGGTACCCTGCGGGTAACCCGCATTGACGATAAAACCTTCGTGGGGAAGAACATCATCCACGTTGGTATCTGGAAAAAGGGAGATGAGCGGACAACCTACAACCTCATTTACCTCGACGCCAAAACTGGTCGGGCTATGGGTAAACGCTTTAACGTAAAAGCCATTACCAGGGACCGGGAATATCCGCTTACGAAAGGAGCAAAGGGGTCAAAGGTCTTATACTTTAGTGCTAATCCGAACGGGGAAGCGGAGATCGTAAACGTACTGCTTAGCCCTGCGAGTAAAGCAAGGGTGAAAGACTTTGACTTTGATTTTGCAGAATTGGCCATCAAGGGTCGTGGCTCCGGTGGGAATATTGTTACCCGCTACCCTGTTCGGAAAGTCACCCTTAAAGAAGCCGGAAAAAGTACCCTCGGGGCACTGAAGGTATGGATGGACAAAGTCAGTGGCCGTCTTAATACCGAAGAACGTGGTGTGCTGTTGGGAGGCTTTGACACCGGCGATCTCATCCTTAGTATTAACAAGGATGGCTCGTACGAGCGCGAAGAGCTGGACATGTCCCGCAAGTATGACCCGAAGCAGCTATTCTTTATTGGTAAATGGACGGAAGATATGGTCGTAAGTGCTGTGTACCACGAAGGAGAGCGAGGCCTGACGCTGGTCAAACGTTTCCAGATTGAAACGAGCAGCCCCGGCCAGCAATTCAACTTCATTACGGAGCACCGTAATTCTAAGCTGTACCACGCAACGGTGCACCCCGAACCGGAGGTCGAGATCAGTTTCCGCGTAAAGCGCGAAACCCAAACTAGGATATTACAGCTGGCAGAGTTTATTGACGTGAAGGGCTGGAAGTCGCTCGGAAATAAGTTGCAGGAAGGGAAGCTGACTGGTGTCAAGGAACTAAATGACCCCTACATCCCACCGGTCAGGGAAGCTGCTACTGCACGCCCCAAGAAGACGAGTAAGGATGCTGAAAGTGGCGGGTTGAAGCCAGGGAGTACCATTGAACTGGACTTTTAAGCCACTAGCTTAATCCTTGCGGGTTAATCCAATGGCGAATTCCATCACGGTGTCTACTTTATTCAGGTAATCATCGATTGATTGCGTGACAAAGTGGTCCGGGAGAATGCCGGTTTCATCCGGCAGGGAAGTGGCTGTGGTGACGTGCGTATTATTGGCTACATAGTACATCATCTTGGTATTTGCCAGCCTGCTTACGGCTTGCCCGGCAGAGCAGAATTGGTTTGAGCCTAGCTCTTCTCCAATAATGGTTCCCATATTCCACACTTTAGCGAGTGACATGAAGTGGCCGGTAGTTGAATTGCCAAGTCCATCGATCAGGAAGTAGAGCTTGCCTTTGTAGGCATTTTCAAAGGGGTGTTGCTTGTGTTCGCCAAAGGTCTTTTCCTGATTGTCGACAGATCCTGCCACCGAGAAATAAGTGAAAGGAGCGTCGTGCAAATAACGCAGGAGATAAATACTAGACTCCGAAGAACCTCCACCATTGTAGCGAAGGTCAATAATGAGATGTTCTATTCCTGCTGCTTCTATTTTAGCGAAAGTTGTATCCATGTAAGCCATGAAGACATCGAGGTTATCCCAGGGGTAGAAATTGAAAGAAAGTATAGTAAGCACGGCTGTTTTACCGTCGTCCAGTACCTCATAGCACAATGGCCCCCCACAAGATTTTATGGCAGGGTTACCAAAATGATTGCTTACGGTTTCTGAAGGCTGCAGTTGGACAGGAGAGGTACGCCCTTTGATTGACACCTCGTATTGGTCCGGGAAGTTGAGCGCAAAAGGGATCATTCCAGTTCCCCAGAAATTGAATTCTTCGCGTTTGGTTGTTTCCACGAAGCCTTGTGAGGGGATACGGCGATAGATCATTGCTATTACCTCGGATACAGGATAGCCATTAATGGTAAGGATCTCATCTTTTACCGCGAGACGATCTCCGTTTTCCAGCGGGTCAATAACGAAGAGCTGACCATCGACCAATCTTGTTTGTACGGGAAACCGGAGGTTTACCGGTAGCATATCACTTTCGGTGGAGAAGCGTCCCATGGAGGTATGCGAACAGTTAACGCTGGCAATAATTTCCGCGCAATGCCACCGAAAGGTGGCATAGGTCATGGAATCAGTTACCAAGCTTTTTTTATGTTCCACTAAAGCAGCAAAATCCGCTGCCGAAATAAATTTAAGAGCGTTGGGATGGACACTGAGCAAACGCTTGGCCAATTGGTCAAGATCACTACGGTATTCATCTACGGAATACGTCTTGGTAAATTTTTCGGCATCGGTTTCAGGTACAACATCGGGGTGCAGTATGCGCTGGATAAAGTCCTCGGCGTTGAAATTCTCTGGGTTCATGGCCAGGGACTTCCGGTAATTCTCTAGCGACTTTTCCTGTTCCCCTAATGCTAAATAGGCTTCTCCCAGGCTATCATATGTATTAGCGGAATTCGGAAATACCTCCACCAACAATTTGAATACTTCCAGGGCCTCTTCGGGTAAGTCATTCCAGAGTTTGCGGTAACCATACATGGTCATCTCATCTTCATTCTGGAAGTTAAAGTCTTCCGGCCGTTCTGCCCTGAGTTTGTGGTAAAGCGAAATGCGTTTTTGAATGGGTAGATGTTCATTGCTACTGAGTACTTCGGCGATAGAATTGGTCTTGGGGAAAACGACTTCAGTCAGGTCTATATCTGAAGGGAGGGTCTTTTGACCGCAGCAGCTCAGGCTGAGTCCCAGAACGATAAGCCAGGTAAAGCTGACAACTTGCAGGAGGGGTGATCTTCTCATAGGGCCAAAGTACTTGGTTGGCACCTGGTTCTATGAGGTATGATGTAAATTGATGTTAAATGCTGTTAATCGTAACGGCTATTACCGCTTTGTAGAGCCGTGGAGCCGGCACTGGGAGCATTGCTCGTTGGGTTGGCCATTTTAAAAAGGAGCTTCCCCCCAACTAAATTCCTAACTTTGTCGCTAAATGGTACAGGTTTCCTGAATGCCATTTATTCCTGATTGATGATTATTCCCTCATGCCTAAACAGTCAACTCGTCATAGCTATAAAACCCGCCGGGAGCGTAATGCTAACGTGGCGAAGAAAACAAAGACAATTCTGCTGTTTGTCGGAATTCTCCTTGTACTGCTTTTTATCCGAAGCTGGCGGGAATGGTGGGCCTGGGGTAAAGCAATGTTTATGTAAGCCTTCTCCGCAGGAAAGGCTTGACCCCGGGCTGACAACTCCTCGTTGTGCTGCTCGTTTTACCCGAAATACCTTCACATGATGCTTCGCTTTTTCTGCTTTGGACTATTGGCAACCTTTTTTGCTTGTACAGACCCAGGATTGGCAACTGTACAAAACGACGGACAAGCAAACTTTTACCGCAGGCATGCTCAGGATCCCGAAACCGGAGAGTACCTCAAAGACTCTCTAGGCTATCCTGGCAATCATCCTACTGATCCGGTTACAGGAGCATTGGACCCTCAGCCCATTAGAACCTGGAACTACATTGATCAGGACCGGCGCCCCTTCGGCAGTGACAGTCTTAAAGGAAAGGTGTACGTCGCGGAATTCTTCTTTGCTACTTGTCCAACGATTTGCCCGAGGGTAAAGAGCCAGATGTTTCGTTTAGAAGATAAATTCGGTGATCATCCCGACTTTGCGCTGGTCTCTTTTACCGTAGACCCGAAACGGGATACACCGGAGGCGATGAAGGAATACGCACAGGAGCAACTTGAAATTACCAACCTTGATCGTTGGCGTTTCATCTATGGTGATAAGTTTGAGATTTATGACCTGGATGAAGATTACCTGAGCATTGCGGAAGAAAATGCCGCTGCTCCCGGAGGCTTTGATCACAGTGGTTACATCGTGCTTGTTGATCGCAAAGGATACGTACGGTCTTATGCTAATGGAACTGACGAAGAGGAAGTCACTTACCTGATGGATGATATTCAGTTACTATTGGATAAATAGCCAGTAACCAGTTTATTCTGAATAATTGCGCCTTCAACTTTACGGTTGAGGGCGCAATCAGTATGTGCCTAATTCTCTGGACAAATTATCCCTGGCCCTGCTTTCCCAACGACTACGGAAGTACTCGGTGTGGTAAATGTATTCTTGGTCAAGGAAGTGCTTCAGGGCTTTTTTTCTACCCCTTCGGTATAGGAAACCAGGGAAAAGCTTGAATTCTTCGCGTACGTTTTCAGCATAGCTATCGTACCCACTTTCCGTACGCGCTAAAACAGCAAGGTCAAGGTCAATGAGCAACGATTGTGCGCCATCATCCCCTGATTCCGGCTGGTGCGTTTTGGTTGCCATTATCAGGGAACGACACCAGGCACACTGTAGCGGATCAATTCCCGCCTGCAGCAAATGCTTCACCAGGAGGTCGGCACTACGAGCCTCGTTATCACTTCGTCCTGCTATATAAATGACATCATGGTAGATCAGTGAAAGCCCAAAAAGTGCTGGTGCCATTTCTCCGCTGCGATTGTTTGTAAGCTGTAGGTGTATTGGTAGTTCACCGTAGTGCCCCAACATCTCCCGCAGGTGGTTAAGGTTATGGTAGGTTCGCTTTGTGTAAGCTGCTTCGATGTCAGCCCAGTACGAAACTGCATTCGGTGCGATTTGATACAAACACGCATGATAATACTCTGATGGTTCCATTGTCAAATTAGCTCTTTAAAAAGGACTACCTTTGCGGCTCCAAAAAACGTTTTGCCATGACCGAAAGTCTCCGCCAACGAATCCTGCAATTTATTACCGAAGCCCTTGCTGAAGATGTCGGCCCCGGCGATTACACGAGCGAAGCTACCATTCCTGCCACAAACCGGGATACTGCACGCTTACTCGTTAAAGATGTTGGTGTCCTTGCCGGTGTAGAGGTGGCAAAAATGATTTTCACCTCAGTTGATCCTACTTGTGAGTTTGACCAACGGATGAATGACGGTGATTTAATGCACGTTGGTGACGAAGCATTCTTCGTGACCTGTAACTCAAGAGCACTCCTTCGTGCCGAGCGCCTGGTGCTGAACACCATGCAACGTATGAGTGGTATCGCTACCCTATCCAACCGCTATGCTTTTGAGGTGGAGGACCTTCCTGTTACCGTTCTGGATACACGTAAGACTACGCCGAATTTACGGTTTCTGGAGAAATGGGCGGTTCGCCTGGGGGGGTGTAGTAATTACCGTGATGGTCTCTATGACCGGGTGATGATCAAGGACAACCATATTGATGCCGCCGGGTCAATTACTGCCGCGATTGAAGGTGTTCAGGCATTCTTCTCGGAAAACAATATGACGCTGCCCATCACCGTCGAAGTTCGTAATCTGGTAGAACTAATGGAAGTACTGAAAGTGGGGCAGGTTGATCGCATTATGCTGGACAACTTCGAAATTCCGATTATGAAGGAAGCCGTAGCTCATATCAATGGCCAGTATGAGGTAGAAGCGAGTGGTGGGATTACGCTCGAAACAATACGCGATATCGCAAAGACAGGGGTTAATTTTATCTCTGTAGGTGCGCTCACACATTCAGCAACGAGTCTAGACTTGAGCTTGAAAGTTGTCAAATAGCGTTTTTTGCGGAAAAAACAGGCGTTTTTTTACTGCTGCTAGTCCGTCAGTACTGCTCGGTTTTTCCATACAGACTAATGGACTAAGCCAAGAAAGCAGACAAAGGGATATTGGCGAACTAGCTGAAGACAATGTTGCCCTAATAGAAAACCGGCCCTCTCCCTCCGTTGAGGGAAAGTGCCGGTGTGCCTGCTTTGCGCTTTTTCCAAAGGGCGCATCCTCGAACAAATTGATTTAATATTCTTTTCCAAAGCAGGCGTTGCAAAACCCGCTGCCAGTACCTGGTGAATAATGGAATTGGAACGGAGCCGTCCGGAAAAGGACTAGAACGGCAATTCTTCTTCTGGTTCAGGCATCGCCAACTCGTCGGCGAGCGCAGATTTCTGGGCACGGCCTGCGGCCGTGCGTTTCGCCATTGGTTCTGCCGCTATTGTACTTGAGTCTCCAGTAGCAGAAGAGGGAGTCCCCTTACGACTATCCATAAATTCAAATGACTGGACGATGATCTCAGCGGTGTTCCGGGTTTGGTCAAATTTGTCACGCCACTTACTGTATCGAAGGGTACCAACAATGGCTACCTTACTGCCTCGCTCCAGGTACTGGCTAAGGACCTCTGCCGCTTTTCCGAAGGCTTTGACCTTATGCCATTCCGTACGCACTACCCTGTTGCCACTGCGGTCTTTGTAGTTTTCGTTAGTTGCAAGGGAAAAGGCGGTGACTGTCTGACCGCTGGGTAGCGTACGGGATTCCGGAGTATCGCCAAGTCGGCCGATAAGATTGATGAAGTTGGAGTTGTTGATGGACATAATGATGCGTTGCAGTAAAAGGGAATTGTAGGCAGCGAAGGCCTCGTGATGACCTTCGCTACCATAATTGGTTCTAAGCGTGTTCGGAATCACGCTACCGAAGCCATCTGCTTACGAGTGGGCTTTTTTGCCCGTCTGTTGATGGTCTTCTTGGCAGGAGCTGCTGCTTTATTTGCGGGGGATTCTCGCTTGCCACTACCCAGAAAAGTGAATTCCTCTGCGATAACTTCTGCTGTAAGGCGGTTCTGTTCGAATTGGTCTACCCATTTACGGTACCGCATGCTACCGATAATGGAGACCTGGCTGCCTCGCTGGAGGTACTGACTGAAGAGCTCCGCCATTTTTCCGTAGGCTTTAATCTTATGCCATTCCGTCCGGGTCTGACGGTTGCCTTCCGCATCGCGGTAATAGTCATTGGTAGCCAAAGAAAATTCAGTGGCAACCATTCCGCTTTTAAGCGTCACGGTTTTAGGATCTGCGCCGAGGTTGCCGGTGAGGTGGATGTGGTTACGTACGTTCATCGTATGGTAAGTTTGGCGGCTGTGGCGGGAAGGATGTATGCCACAACCGGATTATGGTAATGCGTCAACCAACTACCTGAACTGCAAGAGCCCCTGTCAATCGGTGACGAGGCAAAGGTGAAGGGACTTCCAAACGATAGTCGTAATTTATACGAATACTTACGTTTATATGCGTATATAAACGGATATATAAGTGCAAGTATCTGTTTTACAGGTATTTATAACTTTTCCTTTTTTTCCCTAATCTGCGCCTTTTTTGATGTGCCAGAACGAATTGTGCTGAAGAACGCAGTATTTTCCACTACCCACTACCCACTACCCACTACCCACTACCCACGCCGGCTTTTCAATAAGCAAGCGATCACTAATTAGGCAATGCGGCAACAGCCAACGGTTGCGTCAAGCGAGGGGGATCAAAAAACTATAAGGGATGGGTTATTCTCCGATTCGGGCGAGATCATCGACCTGCTTAGCGGGCGGAGGAACACACATAAGTGCGAGGTCAAGGTGAGTACCAAAGAAGACATTCCGGTCTACGTTCCCCTTTATTCCGGGAAGCTTTCCGGTATCGGTGTACTGCCAGAAATTATAAGTTCGGCCACAAACAGTCACGGGCTCTTCTGCATCGTAACGCGCCAGCCACATCGGGTAATCATCGAGCTGACCCGCCAGAAAGCGGTTGTAGAAATTCTGCCCGGTATAGATGATAGGCTTTACGCCATAGCGTTGCTCCACCATCTCGGCCCAGGTTTTGATGGACCGGATTAGTTCTTTTGGGGACAGGTTTCCCCGGTGTTCTACATCGAGGACCGGGGGTAGATCACCAGGAAGAATAGAAACGAGGTCAAAGAAATTTCCTGCCTGCTTAGTGGCAGAAACACCCGGACGGAAGAAGTGATAAGCTCCTCGCCGCAGGCCGTACCTGCCAGCTTCTTCCCAGTTCCTTAGAAAATAATCGTCTTGTAGTTCGAGACCCTCAGTGGCTTTGATGAAAACGAAATCGTGACCATCTGCGGCAACCTTTTTCCAGTTGATCTCCCCTTGGTAGTGGCTAACGTCCAGTCCCTTAACTGCATAGCGATTATCGATGTCAGTTTCGGGTAAGCATGACGCCAGGGTTCCCAGCGACAACAAAACAAGTATATGAAGTAAGTTTTTCAGTGGATCAATTGCTTGAGGAAGACGCCTAAAGATAAAGAACCACCCGAATAAAAGGGGAAGAAGTCAGCAGACTGTCTATCAGCATACAGTCTGCTGACCTTCTGTCATCCCTCGAAAAGAGGTCTTTACTCTTGCGGGGTGATTACACCACGAATATTCCAGTTGACCTGTTCACTTCCGGTAATGGCATTGAAGCTGCTCCATCCACCGCTGGAAGGGGTTAGCATCCGGTCTCCATTGGGGTTGTAGTTCAGCCCCTCGTCACAGCCGATGGACTGTGCTCCAACTGCTGCGAGGTCTGTTTCGACCGCCAGCCAGATACCACTATCGGGAATGGTGAGCCCTCCGGGAATGATGTGCTCGACCCAGCCCGCATTATTAATGCGTTGGGTGAGGTCAATTCGGTACAGCTCTGTACCGGGGATGGCGTCGTTACCACTAAAGCCGTAAACGACAACATTCGTTTGGAGAGGAACTGACTGCAGCCAAAAGTCAATGCGTTCCAGTGATCGACCGGCAACTCCCTGACGCTGGATTTCGCTTTCGGGGAAGTAAGCCGCAAATACGTTAACACCAGCACCGTTCTGTGGGGCAGTGAAGTTGGGGCCATCATAATTCAAGGTCTCCAGTACTTCATCGTCATCGTCGCAACCGGAGAAACCGAGGAGGCCAATACAGAGGAGAAGCAAGAGGGGAAAATAAGCTGTTTTCATGGTCAGGGTATTTATCGTTGAGACGCTAATTTCGGTAGTCTCGTTGGTTTGGGCTACTAAGGAAGTCCTAAAGTTGGCTAAGGGTTCGTGAAGATCCCTAAATTAAGGCTCTGACTGTAGGTTTATGGACTAATTGGTCTAGGAAAGCAAATTGTATTCGTAGTTATCCTTTGGTGATGGGGCGGAGCTCCGCCACTAATACTTCACCACTCGATTTTGGATGAGTCCCTTCGTTGTACCTTCGGCGAGGTAAACAACTGTGCTATGAATATTCTGCTCACCGGGACGTCTTCCGGAATTGGTTTTACAACGGCAAAGACATTACTCTCCGCGGGTCACCGGGTTTTTGGAACGGTTCGGAAGCTTGCTGATGCGGAGCAACTATCCTTGCATCCTGCGTTCAGCGCCCTCGAAATGGATGTGACCGACCGGGCAAGCATTCAGGCAGCTATCCAGCAAATCAAAGCCTCAGGGGAAGCCCTGCACGCTGTAATCAACAATGCGGGAATTGCAGTATCAGGGCCCCTCGAAACTATTGCAGAGCCTGATTACCGGAAACAATTTGACGTAAACGTTTTCGGGGCATTAGCCGTCAATCAGGAGGCGCTTCCGCTACTGCATGCTGCCCGTGAGGCAGGGGAAACTAACGTGAAGATCATCCACGTCAGCAGTGTTTCGGGCTATGTAACCTCTCCTTACACCGGTATTTATTCTGCCAGTAAATTTGCTACAGAGGCCATCGTTGATGGCCTCCGTCGGGAGCTGATGCCTTTTGGCATAGATGTGCTTTCCGTGGCGCCGGGCCCGGTAAAAACGCCAATTTGGACAAAGGCGACGACGCAAACCAAGGCCTTTACCGGAACGAGATACGCTCACGTTCTGGATAAACTGGAGGCGTATACCGCTGGCGCCGAAGCAGGCGGTATTGCTCCCGAAAAAGTAGCCGACCTTATTTTGAATATGCTGGAAAAAGAAAAGCCTCGTCCAGATCAACTGATCATGAACAAGGCTTTTATCGTGCGGATTATGCGCCACCTACCCAAGCGGATGCAGGACAAGATCTTCCTGAAAAATATTGAGCAAAGTAAGCGGTACTAAGCCGTTAGCTGACTATTTTAGAAGTCTACTTTGATCAATTCTGCGAATTGCTGAATGCGCTGGTCGATCATTTCTTTGGTAAGACCTTGCATACGGCGGGTGCCAAAGTCTTCAACTACAAAACTGGCCATCGCAGAACCGTAAATGATGGCGCGCTTCAGGTTGTCGAAGCTGGTGTCATCAGTAGCGGCCAAGTAGCCCATCAAACCGCCGGCGAAGGTGTCGCCTGCGCCGGTTGGGTCAACAACTGTAGGGAGCAGCAATGCTGGGGCAGAGAAGAGCTTGTCTCCGTCGAAGAGAAGCGCACCGTGTTCTCCTTTTTTGATGATGAGGATTCGTGGACCCATGTCTACGATCTTGGCGGCAGCCTTCAGCAGGCTGAGTTCGCCGCTTAGCTGGCGTGCTTCCTCGTCATTGATGATCAGTACATCGATGCGTTTGAGTACTTCTTTCAAAGGATCCATGGCAATGTCCATCCAGAAGTTCATCGTATCCAGGGCCACCAGCTTAGGCTTCGACTCTAGTTGATCGATGACGGTAGACTGAACCTGCGGACTGAGGTTGCCGAGCATAACGTAATCTGCGTTACGGTAGTTGGCTGGTAGTTTGGGGTCGAAATCAGCCAGAACGTTAAGCTGAGTATCGAGCGTGTCGCGCCCCATCATGTCGTCGTGGTAACGACCGGCCCAGAAAAAAGATTTACCTCCTTCAACAACTTCCACGCCTTCGAGATCTGCTCCACGACGCTTCAGGTCCTCCAGGAAATCGAGGTTGTAGTCCTCACCAATAATGGATACAAGTTGCACGGGCTTTGCGAAATGCGTCGCCGCCATGGCAATGTAAGTACAGCTTCCGGCTTCGATCATGCGCGCTTCACCGTAAGGAGTGAAAACGTCGTCGTAAGCAATGGTTCCAACGGCAAGCAAGCTCATAGGCAGTTTTTATTCAGTTAGTGTTCAGTGCGGCTATCCTTTGGGGCGCGGCCGCAGGTGCAAAAGGAAGGATCAGGAGGCAAAGTTCATGCGTAACCGATCTTTCCCTTCCGGCGTAAAATAAAAAAGTCGAGTACGACTCTCGTACTCGACTTATGCGCCTCACAAAGGCCTCGAACCTTTGACCTACGGATTAACAGTCCGCCGCTCTAACCAACTGAGCTACTGAGGCAATTCTCTCGAAGCGGGTGCAAAGATATAACGGGTTTTTATGTTGCGCAATACCCGTTGGAAAATTATTGAAAAAAACTTCCCTTATCCCCCATCAGCAAGCTTTTGGTCTACCTTCGTTTGCCAGACACCAAACGAAACTATGCTCTTCGAACAAATCGCTGCGGCCCAATTCCTCGACTGGCTCGCTTTGCTCACTTCCCTGGCCTACGTGATCCTTGCTGCCAGGAGTAGCAATTGGTGTTGGCTCTTCGCAGCGGTAAGCACGGCTGTTTGGGCATACCAGTCATTTTTTGAATACCGGTTGGTTTCTGACGCGTTGTTGCAGGTCTTTTATTTCGTGATGGCAGGCGTTGGCCTGTGGCGCTGGCAAAGCGCCACTGCCGGAGCTTCCGTCCGTCCCGTTCGGAAAATGACTCCCCTGGAACATCTGCTGACCCTTGCCGGTGGGGTGCTCGGCGGACTCCTCCTCGGTTATTTCTTTAGCAGTACCATGACCGCCGCAGCCACCTACCCTGATGCAATCACCACGGTCTTCAGCATTATCACCACCTTCCTGTTGATCGGTCGCCGGTTGGAGAACTGGCTCTACTGGATCGTCATTGATCTGGCTTATGTATGGATTTACTGGAATACGGGTGCCGCTTTGTTCGCCTTGATGATGGTGATTAACGTATTCGTTGCCGGATACGGCTTCTGGCAATGGCGTTCAGAACTGACTATGGCAGAGCAAGGATAGCGCTTGCTTGATAGCATAAGCGTGGCCGAACATCAATGTCAGGAGGAGGGTTAATAGGAGAAACCAACACTCACAGATGCCCACCCCGTCCAACAGTAAATTACTTGCTGCTACCCTTCGCATAGCTTTCTTTATTGGGCTGGTGGTTATCCTCTATTTCGGGAAAGGTCTGCTCTTACCACTTGCCATCGCTGGCTTACTGGCGATGTTGGTAAACCCCATTGATGAGAAACTCAGGAGCATGGGATGGCCAGGATGGGCATCCATCTCTGCTGCCTTTCTCGTCTTGATACTCTTTTTCGGCGGACTATCTGCTGCTGTTGGTAAACAGGCGCTGAATTTTTCTGATAACTGGCCACAAACCAAGTTGAAGCTATCCGAGAAGCTCAATGATCTAAGAGCTGATACCGGACTGGAAGGCATCATTCCTAAAATGAACGAAGAGCAAAAGGCTCAGTCGGGAAAAAATTTGCTGAGTCAGCTACCTTTTTCAAGTTCCGGCTTACTGGGCTTTTTAGGAGGAGCCTTTGGGGTCATCGGAGATTTTTTGATAATGTTAGTCTACGTCATTTTATTCCTTTCGCACAAGGAAAGACTGCGCTCCTTTGTCCTTAAGCGAATGCCGGAGCAAAAAAGAGGAACGACCCACCAAACGATAAATGAAAGTGTGGGTATTGCGCAAGACTATCTGAGGGGGCGATTGATACTAATCGCTATTCTAACGGTTTTATATGCTATCGGATTTATAATCGTTGGTCTTGAATACGCACTGTTGATTGCACTGCTTGTAGCAGTACTTAGTATAATCCCCTATCTCGGAAATATAATCGGAGGGGTATTTGCGGCTGCGCTGGCTTTTGCCAGCGGAGGAGATGGAAGCCCCGTTCTGGGGGTATTTGTTACCATGGCGGTTGCGCAGGTAATGGAAAGTTATATCCTTACCCCGCTGATTGTAGGAAATGAGGTAGACCTGAATCCTTTATTCACGATCATCGGAGTTGTTGGCATGACAATTGTTTGGGGAGCGGTTGGCGCCATAATTGCGATCCCGTTGTTCGCAATCATCCGAATTATCTGTAGTCATATCCCCGATCTGCGCGACTATGCGTACCTCCTTGGCCAGGAATAGTAAAGGAGTCCTTACCTTGCAGGCCTCCACACTAAAGATGAAATAATATGTACGCTGCTTTTGATCATGCTCACTCGGGATTACGTTATGTCGTAATCGCCCTGCTGCTCGCTGCCATTTTCCAGGCTTTAGGAAAGCGGCGCAGTGGGGAGGTGTACCCGGAAAAGAACAAGGTTGCCCTCTACGCTTTTATGGCAACGCATATCCAGTTATTACTTGGGTTGGTGCTTTACCTGTTTTTGAGTGATTGGGTGGTATTTGATGAAAATACCATGAGCAGTAAGATCAATCGCTTTTATACCGTTGAGCACATCACTGGCATGTTGGTTGGTATTGCTGTGATCACTATTGGTTACATCAAGGCAAAGCGTCAGGCTGGTATCAACAAAGGCTGGAAGACGATCGCTACTTTTTACGGCATCGGTCTGTTGATCATTCTGGCGATGATTCCCTGGCCGTTCCGGGATCTGGGAGCTGGCTGGTTCTAATTCGTCGGTCATAATGGAGTATGATGACATTACGGCTGCGCATTACGCAGCCTGGCGTCCGCCGTTACATCAGAAGATACTAGCGCTGGCAATTACTCCGGGAAAACGATTTGACCATGGTCTCGATGTAGGCTGTGGCACCGGACAGTCTACTCATGCGCTGGCAACTTTTTGTGACCAGGTAGTTGGTGTTGACCCAAGCCAACAAATGATTGATCGCGCCCAGGGCGATGACTGTGTCCGCTTTTTAGCACAATCGAGGAACAACGGGAAAATAGATCAGGGGTTCCTTGATGGAGCCTTCGACGTAATTACGTTTGCCGGATCTTTGCATTATCAGAAGCCGGAAATTGCCCTCGAGGAAATCTCCTGGCTGGCGTCCGAACCGGCAACCATCATCGTCTATGACTTTAACGTTCGGCTATCACCTGTATTTATTGCTTTAGGACAGCAGCCAGAGGCTGGAGACTATGACCACAAAAAAAACTTTGGCGAGCTTACCAAATATGGACTAAAGGAGTCTCTGCAAAAAGCGGAAACCCTTTCTTTTTCGGCTAGTGCCGAAGAACTAGGCCATCTTCTTTTCTCGGTACGGGATTGGCGGGAAGGCATCCTTTCAGGATATGATTATGCAGGATTAGTGGCATTGCTTACCCAGAGCTTTTCCGGGGAGCCGATCAATCTTTCGGCCGACGTCTTTATCACGAGGTACGGAATATAGACCTGTAACGAAGAGGCTTGACTTAGGTATAATAGCCTGACTAAGCTACTTCATTCCCGTAGACTTCAGCGCCTCAAGAGTGTTTAGAACAATTTGATCTTTATACCGGAAATCAATCGTGAGGACGATCAATGATTTGCTCCGATTCCTGTGTCCCCGCAACGTCCGCGAGTCCGGTTGCCTCGAGGAAAATCGTCAGCAAAATAATGGCAACGATAATGTAGAATAGTACAGCCAGTTTAGAAGTTGGCTTTTGATCAGTATCTGCAGACATAGGCTATACTTTATAGGAAAACAGTCCAGTTTAGAGGATGTTGACAAAGGCACTATATACTGATAGTTTGTAATTTATTTATTGAGGAAGGATAATTTCTGATTTTTTATAATCAAATAATTTACTTTTATGTTTTAATTGATTTTATGTAATCTTATTGTTGTTTTTTTAGTTAGTTTGTCTTATCTTTGCTACACAACGGAGAAACACTAATAATACACCTCCGGCATAAATACCTAAGACACCTTATTTTTCCTTTTGCAGCCTTATTAATGTTATCTGAAGCAGTCCCGAAAATTTCGGGACTGCTTCTCCTTTTACCTCTTGTAGAGGCGCACCTTCTACTTCACAGTCTGGTGCTTTACCAGATTGCTATTCCCTGAGAAATACTTAGGGTTATTCGTACTAAGTCAGGAATCAGCGGGCTTAAGTGTCCTGAAGCACGTTTAGTCTGCGATAGCCCTCGCGGCATATCCGTAATGACGTACGCCTTCTGTTTCGTCCCGGTCTTCGTGGACATCAGCGAGAAAGAAGCCTCCTTCATCGTGGGTAGCGATGTTGCGTTTACTGCCACATCGGTGGAGTTGCTCATAGTCTGCGTAACTAATCGCTTCCCGTTGATCCAGGCGCAATTCGAGATCGAATGCAGCAACAACTTCCTGCCATCCTTGCTGGATGGTGGCTCCGAATACTTTAGACTTTGAGCCACTGCCATAAGCGAATACACAAACAGATTTTCCGGTGATGTCTTCTTCCTGCTCAAGAGCAGCTTCCAGCGTTGCCATCAGGCTCAGAAATACACTGCCGGCATAGAGATTGCCCACGCGGGAGCTGGCCCATTCTCCGGGGGCAATACGTTGTGCTACGAAGTCTTTGTAGTCTTTGGTCTTGGTGACCATACGTAAGAATTCACTGCACTTGGTGATGTAGGTTTCCCGGTCTTCGTAATCGTCGGCACAGGGTACTTCTAGCTCATTACGCAGGATGAAATTCACCCATTCTCCGCTGTGTTTCAGCTCTTCCATGTATATCTCGGAGAACATCCTCCGGGCCTGAAAGGCATAGGGTAAGTGGAAAACGAGGTAGGCGAAGTCATTGAGTAATTGGCCACTTTTTTTACCGGATCTTTTCCGGTAATCATATAGTGCCTCCCGTATCCGGGCTTGATAGGCTTGGTTACTGTACGGTCCATCGAAGACGGGAGTAACCTTGTGCAACATCAGGTGAGATTCGTTACAATCCAGTACCCCCTTTACTTCAAGGCCTCTGGCGAGCTGGTCTTCGAGGCGGTCGATGTTGAGGTCCATGGCCGAGACATCGGGGATAAGCGCGATTACTTCTTCGATGATCTCCCGCTTGGTGACCTTCCTTTGGGGTTTGAAGAAGTCGTGGGCGGGCCGTGTTGCCACTCCGAAGTCGGGATCAATGGCGAGTAGGCGTGGGTGCTGTTTTACGAGCATGGCTACTGCGCCAGCACCCTGGGTGTATTCTCCAGGGCTATTCATTTCGTATTTGGCTTCGTCGGAGGCAACAACGATGCCGATCCGGCCGTCCTTGGCGGCGGCCCATTCCAGGGAGTTTTGCAGAGCGTCAACACCACCGATGCAGGCGAAGGTCAGGTCTACGACGTCACAGTGCAGGAAGCAATTTGGGCCGTAGGCGTCGGCAAAATGATCCTTCAACATATCCAACACATAGGTCGCTGTTGGCTTGGCACCATCTAGTGCACTTTCGGTCCCGAGATAAATACGGCCGATAGTAGCTGGATCAAGATCGTTTTTGTGGATGAGGTCAAGGACTGCATTGGCGGCCATGGTCGCGGCGTCTTCCAAGGCGTCTGCGATGGCCATTTCCTGGAGGCCTAACCCCTTATTAAGCTTAGCGTAATTTAGGTTTCTGACGGAGGCCAGTTCCTCGATGGAAAGATATATCTGTGGAATATAGACGGCAAAATCATCAATGCCGACGACGGAAGCACTCATAAGCGAAGGTAATTGTTGGATAGGGGGTAGAAACACGACGAGCCGCTACCGGTTTACCGGCATGCAGGTTTATGGTCCTGTTTCTCTAATCAGTTATTTCGCTTTTCTACACTTGTCAAGGTACCCGAGTACTATTGCCGGGACTAAGTCTCCGGTAAGGCTGTGTCCGCCGCCATGGGTTGTTGCCAGTTCAGAACCGTGCCAGTTTTCGTGCATTTTATGGGCTCCTGCTATTGGTGCAACGTCGTCTTCTTCATCGTGTACGATAAGGCCCGGAACGGATACTCTTTTTACGAATTCTGTGAAGTTAATATCGTCTACAGTATGCTTGAGGTTTTTCTGGAAGCGATGGCCGATTCCATATTTCACTCGCTCATTAGCACCGATAATGTCGCAGAACTTATCGATGAAGTTTTCCAATTTTTCCGGAACGGCCATGCTTATGATCTTATTTGGCCGGAACTGATACTCCTCTTGCGCACAGTAATAAATGGCCGCCATTCCTCCACCTGAATGACCAATCCAATAATCCTGCGCAAAGCCAATACGCTTGAAGTAAGCATCAAGTACCTGGCAGTAAGCAAAAACCGTAAACTTCTTTCCTCCGCTTTTGCCATGAGCAGGAGCGTCCAGGGCATAAATGTTGTAACCGGCATTGTGAAGTGGCTCGAACAGCGCGGCCCAACGCGCTGTAGAACTTTCCCAGCCGTGGAGTAAAAGGATAGACGGCCCATCACCCGGCCAGTGATAAGTATGGATGTCAAGGCCGGTCAAGTTGAAGGATTGCTGTTGCGCCTGTTCCAGAAAAACAAGGTTTTCCGGCTCTTCTGCAAGACGACGAGGGTTGGTTAACAGGTAGTAGCCAATACGGCCAGCCCCCCGTCTGGTCATACGAGCGGTTCCGTTTAGTAATCGGCGTAAGCCACCGATCATCAACTTTTCCTTGTTAATGGCCATGCTTAGAGGGTGTGTATAAATGGAACGGTTTAAACAATCTCAAGGCGTAAGCAAGCTGTTGGGAGCCTAATCCAACCGGTTCATTTTCTTGCACAAACTTACGGCGTAAAACAGCAACTTCCAGCGGATGTGGGGGGTTATGTGGTTTCACTCGCCTCTGCAACGCTTTCTCATGTCCTATTTATTCGGCCGTATCATTGGTCTTTACATTAAAGCATTTAGTGGTTTACCCCTTAAGGTTTGGCTACTGTCTCTGGTTATGCTGGTCAATCGTAGCGGAGCAATGGTGGTTGCTTTTTTGTCTGTTTATTTGATCAATGCTCAGGGGTTTGCTCCGGAAAAAGCGGGATACGTTATGGCCGCGTTTGGAGCAGGTGGCGTTGTGGGAAACTATGTGGGGGGACTCTTGAATGATAGATACGGCTCCTGGCATATCCAGTTTTATAGCATGATTGGGGCAGGAATCTTGAACATCTTACTCGGCCAGGTAGGAGAGTTTTGGGCGCTATGTGGCCTGGCCTTCAGTATTTCGCTTGTGGCCGATGCATTCCGGCCGGCAAACCGGGCCGCAATCGCTATTTATGCGCCTAAGGAGGTCCTTACGCAGGCCTACGGCCTGCAGCGGATGGCCGTGAACCTGGGGTTCAGTATTGGCCCGGCGCTCGGTGGTTACCTCATTTACAACTTCGGGTACGAGCTCATGTTCTGGGGAGATGGACTTACCTTTCTACTGGCAGCAGCGGTCTTTTACTTCGCCCTGCCACCCGACGAAACGGCTCGTCCATTGGTTGACCGTTCTGTACAAAAGGGAGAGGTTGGTAGATTAGCAGAGGGAACTTCCACTGCACCTGCGTCCGCGGCCCTGAATAATCGGTCAAACGAGCCCAAGGCTATGCCTGCCCACCAACAATCCTGGTTAGTTGTCTTCGTGCTGGCCAACGCTATGATCATGATCTGCTTCTTCCAGCTCTTCGCCAATTTTCCGGTTTACTTGAAGGAGTTCGGAATTGATGAGCGTGGCATTGGTTGGTTATTTACGATTTCCGGAATTGTTATTGTTGCCCTGGAGATGCCATTACTTTATGTGGCAGAGCGGCGGTGGCAGCCCGTGCCGGTAATGCTCGTCGGAGCAGCCCTGATCACTATATCTTTTCTGATTTTACCGGCATCCCTCAACGTTGGCTACCTGGCCGTTTTGGCGATGGTCATTATTCTGACCATTGGAGAGATTTTCTACATGCCTTTTACCAATACCTACGTTTCAACGTATGCGCCGTTGGCGAGAAGGGGAGAATACCTGGGGCTTTTGTCAGCGAGCTACTCCGCCGCCTTTGTTCTCTGTCCTTTAATCAGCTTTTCAGTAGCCGGGACTTACGGATACGCTGCTGCCACCTTTGTTTGCTGTGGATTTTCGGCGCTCGGTTGGTTGTTGCTGACCAGAGTGGATGGACTGCGTAAAATGGTTACTGGGCTGCTTACCACGAGTACACCGTAAACAGGATATTTGAGGTTGTTGACCTTTTGTTTCGCAGACTATACCTAGGTCAAAGTGGTTTGGGATTTTATCACTTGCTATCGCGGCTCCTGATTTCGTTAAAAAGCCTCGCCGAAACTAAGGCTTCGCCTACGTTTTTTGCCTCTTCAGAAACCACGCTAGCCACGCGCTAATTGTCCCAAATCACTCCGGCTTAGGTATAGAAGCTTGCGGAACAAAAGGCCATAAATTTATGCCAGAACAGATTGGGTGGAGTTCGATGCTTCGATATCGGTGCGCGTACGGAGAGGGCGCATTTTTTCAGTATACCGTAAGGTGATGATTACCGAAATGACGATGACAATAACACGCGCTACGTAGCTGACTATACCTCCGGCAGCGGTTCCGCTACCAACCTCGAAAATCGCCCAACTCATATTCATCAAGGTGTGAAGAAAGACCGGTACCCAAAGGTTATAGTTCCAACGAATGTAGATCCATCCGAACCATACGGCACCGATGCCCGTGATGAGTACGGTGAATACGGAAGAAAGCAGATCATGCGCCTGGTACAAGTGGCCAAAGCTAAATATGGCAGCATTTGCGAGTACTGCAGGCCAGAATTTCCAATTGAGTAGTCCATACAGGGCACCGAAGAACAATGCTCGGTACACTAACTCTTCGAAGACACCAGCTAGAAGTGAATTGTTAAAGATGTAGTGTCCATCAAGGGATGCTGTAAAATCGAAAAAGAATATAAACATCAGGTAGAGCGGAATGCAACTTAGGGCTGCAATACTGAACCCTTTAAGTAAGGGGGCTGGTAGACCAGAGATACGGAAAGCTTCTTTCTTGAATAGTACTATTGACGTTAACCAGACGGGCGCTGTCCAGAGAAGGTGAATAAGCAAAGAGTTGAGGTATTTATTTCCGGCTAACTGGATGAAGTCGATGGCAAAAAAATCGAGAATCGTCCAAAAATTATAAGTGATCAAGACGGAAATGATCACTAGAGTACTCTTCAGGATCTGTGACTTATTCATGGCTTTTTTGTTTGGTGATGCCACAAAAGAAGTCGAGCCGTAATCTTGCCGCAACTCAAAGGGGGGAGTTGCGAATGGCGGGGATGATCTGCGGGAAGAAGGGATGAATTGCACCGTTCCGGGACGAATGGTTACCGGAAATCACGTGCGATCTGCTCCGCGAGGGCGAGGTTCGCACGGGATACCGGCACTGAAATCTCCCATTTTTCGGCAATAATGGTTCCTTTGCCGGCGGCTTTCGTGAAGTGAGAGAAATGTCGTTGGTTGATCACGTAGGAACGGTGTACTACCCGGAAGTTTTGCGTGGGTAACTGGTCTATGACCTGGCTTAAGGTGTTGCGGAGCAATACTGATTTCAGGGCGTCGTCTTTCACAAAGTGGACCTCGACGTAATTGCCACTTGATTGGAGATAAATAATGTCCTGCTCGTGAAACCGATAACTTTCGGCCTGATTGGTGCCGATGAGTTCAAAGGCTTCTTCTTTTTCTCTTTTTGAAGATTGTTTTTTCCTTTTCAGCTGCAGTCCCTGCGTGTAGCGGCTGTATAGAGATATGGATAAGGGCAATAAGCCGATGGCAATACAGAAAATGAGGAAGTCGTCGAAGTCTTTCCAGGTTGCTCCGGGGAAGGCAACCATTTTAAAGTAGAAAAAGCATACGGTAGATACGAGGAAAAAGGTAACGGCAACGACCAATATTTCTTTCAGCAAGGAGTAGTGGTCCTGGTCAAACAAGAGGGTAAGACTCTTTTTTGTGATGGGGTAGCTAAAGGCAACAACTAGACCATAGCCCAAAAGTCTTTGGGCTTTGTGGGTGATTTGATATTCATAGGTACCAAAGGGTTGGAAAATGAGAATGAACAGGGCCGTGAAGCAACCCAGAAATACGGACTCGAGGAGTAGTTGCCTCCAGGAAGGCAAGCGTATTGGAAGCTGCAAGATGTTTTTCAGCCGCGAGATAAACCCCATGCTGCGCATATGATTATCAGGATGTTTTCCGAAGGTGAATTTCTCGTCAGAGTATTTAATGGGCCGTCAGAACGTCCACCACCGTCTTCAGGGTCACGAAGAGTGGCTCACGGGCTTCGTTGGATATCTGGTCTTCGTCTTCTCCACCAATCAGTAAATCTTCGGCAAATGCCAGGAGTTCTTCTTCGGGGCTTTGTTCGAAAAAAGGAGTGATCCGGTCACGGAAAGAGCCCCTGCCCTCGCCAATCAATTGATAGTTGGCTTCTTCTGCCTGGCCGATGATTGTTCCGGAAGCGGGCTCTGGCTCTACGCGCTCGTCGGTTATTGATTGGTAAATGACGATGGCTCCGAATAGCAGTATTTCCCGCTCACCTTCGGTGAAGATGTCGTTCTCTTCGTCGGTCAGGTAGGTCATTAATGCGGGCTGGGCATGGGCAAAATCCTGAATCTCGAGGGCGAAATCGTCGGCGCCGCTTTCCAGGCGGCTCAGGATGCGTTCTATAGTTGACTCTTGGATCATCGTTTGTACTTCTCGGGTGGTTGCTGTGCGGCTGGTAAGCTAATGCTTTTTCGGAAGGGAAGGCTGACTTTCCAAAAACGGGGATGATGAGGATAAGTTCAGGCATCCGTATTGGCATGCTCTAGACCGCCTTTTGAACACAAAGCGGTAGAAAAGTGCTTTCTTGTAGTACCGTACAACTCCGGCATCATGTCCCACCTCACTCCCGAACGTCTCCGTAACCTTGAAATCAAGGAACCCGCCAAGAAGGCCGCAGGCCTTCCAGCCTTGAAGTACTCGCTGAAGCACGTGGACGAACACATGCATTATGGAGATGGACTGAAGACGCTGGCTAAGCTCAACCAAAAAGATGGCTTCGATTGCCCGGGCTGCGCCTGGCCGGACCCGGACGGAAGCCGTACGCCGATGGCCGAGTACTGCGAAAATGGCGTGAAAGCCATTGCCGAAGAAGCAACCAAACGCCGGGCATCTCCGGAATTTTTCGCCAAGCACAGCGTCAAGGCGCTGGGAGAAATGACGGATTATGAGCTGGGTAAGTCAGGGCGGATCACCCACCCGATGTACCTGGCGCCGGGCGCTAGCCATTATCAACCCATTTCCTGGGACGAGGCCTTCGGCCTCGTTGCGGAGGAACTCCATACCCTCGCTTCCCCGGAGGAGGCCATCTTTTACACCAGCGGCCGCGCCAGCAATGAAGCAGCTTTCCTGTACCAACTTTTTGTGCGGCAGTACGGCACAAATAACCTCCCCGACTGCTCGAATATGTGCCACGAAAGTACCGGAACAGCTCTGAGTGAAGTGCTGGGCTTGGGTAAAGGGTCGGTTACGTTGCAGGATATTCATGCTGCGGACTTGCTCATCATCATGGGGCAGAACCCCGGTACTAACCACCCCCGGATGCTTACTGCGGTCGAAGAATGCCGCGAAAACGGTGGCCGGGTTATCAGCGTTAACCCCCTGCCAGAAGCCGGACTGCAGGGTTTTGTCAACCCCCAGCGTCCCCTGAAAATCATGACCGGAGGAACGGATATGTCAGACCTCTTTCTCCAAGTCCGGATCAACGAAGACATGAGCCTGGCCAGGGCCATTTGCAAGTTGCTCTGGGAAAAGGAGAAACTATCGCCAGGTTCGGTATTTGACCAGGATTTTGTGGCAGAATATACGTCTGGCTATGCAGCCTGGACGGAAATGCTGGAGGCCACTGACCTGGATCACGCAATTGCTGCTACGGGCGTGGCTCCGGAGCTGATTTACGAAGCGGCTGAGATGATTCAGCATGCGGAGCGCATCGTGATCTGCTACGCGATGGGCCTGACGCAACATACCAACAGCGTCGATGTGATCAAGGAGATGGTCAACCTGTTGCTTTGCAAAGGAGCGATGGGCAAGAAAGGGGCTGGTATTTGTCCCGTGCGGGGCCACAGTAACGTTCAGGGCGATCGTACCGTAGGTGTTTGGGAAAAACTTAAGCCTGCCCTGGCCGACGCCTTGCGCCGGGAGTTCCATTTTGATCCACCGCTAGAGGAGGGATACGACACCGTCAATAGCTGCAAAGCGATGGCGGAAGGCCGGGCCAAGGTCTTTTTTGCACTGGGAGGTAACTTTCTTTCGGCCACGCCGGATACGGCGTACACGGCGCAGGGATTACGGCAATGCAACCTGACGGTGCACATCTCGACCAAACCCAACCGGAGCCATGTGGTGCACGGCCGAAACGCGCTGATTTTACCTTGTTTGGGGCGCACGGAGCGCGATGTCCGGGCATCGGGAGAGCAGTTCGTTAGCTGTGAAAACTCGATGGGCGTTGTCCAGATGAGCAAGGGTGTTCTGGAGCCAGCGAGCCCGCATTTACGTAGCGAGATAGCCATTATTTGTGGCTTAGCGGATAAGGTTTTGGGGGCGCAGACGCAGGTGCCGTGGAAGGTGTATAGCAATGATTATGATCGTATCCGGGAAGCCATCGAAGCCTGTGTTCCCGGCTTCGATAACTACAACGAGCGGGTCCGGGAGCCAGGAGGCTTTTATCTCCCCAATGGACCGCGTGATCGTGAGTTTAAAACTTCCGATGGCAAGGCGCAATTTTCTGCGCACGCGCTTTCTCACCCTGACTGTGGAGCCGACGAGTTGCTGATGATGACCGTGCGAAGCCATGACCAGTACAATACGACTATCTACGGCCTGGACGACCGTTACCGCGGCGTTCACAACGAGCGCCGGGTAGTGTTCATGAACCGGGAGGATATGGCCAGCGCCGGCCTCTCGGCCGGCGAAGCGGTAGACCTTACCAGCGAATACGATGGTGAACTGCGCTACGCCCGGCTGTTTCAGGTAGTCCCCTATGCCATCCCTCCGGGCAACATCTGTACCTACTTTCCGGAAGCCAATACCCTGGTGCCCATTACCCGTACGGCACGAGGAAGTAATACCCCGATCAGTAAGTCGGTCCGGGTGAAGGTGGTTAAGCGTTGATGGGCACAAACACTCAGGTGAGACTGGAATGACTCGCTTTCTTACCGCTTGCCGAGACTACTTACTCCCCTTCACCTCCTCCACCAAACTCGATGCATCCCACCCGGCGTCCCGGTTATATCCATCGGGACTTAAATCTGTCCGAAGTTGGTTCTCCAGGTCGGCGACGCGGCCGCGGACGGCTTCTACGTAGCGGTCCTCATCGTCCCGCATTCCGGCGAGGGTCTCCAACGATTGCTGATCGTGATCCAGGAAGCGTTTAGCGTGACGCTCAATCTGGTAGGCACGGAAGCCGAGGAGCCGGAGTGTTTGCCCGGCGGCAGCGACGCCGTTGCGGAGGGTGTCCCGGAAGATGTGTTCCACGCCCTGTTCCATCAGTTCGTAAGTGTCTGGATAATCGAAAGAACGGACAATTAGCTTCAGGTGTGGGAAGTGCTTCTTTACGGTTTCCACCAAAGCGAGGTTTTGCTCAGAAGTAGGCAATCCAATCAGGATGGCTTCAGCATCTTTTGCGCCAGCGGTCTCGAGGAGGTCAAAGCGCGAGGCGTCGCCGTAGTAGACCTCGAAACCCATGCGCCGAAGCAGGTCAACCCGGTCTGAATCATTGTCAAGAATAGTAGCGCGGACGCCGTTAGCGCCCAGGAAGCGACCCGCAACGGCACCAAAACGCCCGAAGCCAGCGATAATGACCCGGCGTTTGGCTTCAATGACATCCGGCGCCCGGCTTACCCCTGATTCTTTTGTGCCAAAACGGGGCTGTAGCACCCGCTCGTTGAAGAGCATCACCAACGGGGTAAAGGCCATGCTCAAAGCCACCACCACTAGCAGTAGGGCGACGGTGTCTCCGGGTAAAATCCCTTCTCCCCGGATAAGGGCTAGCAGGACAAAAGCAAACTCTCCGGTTTGTGCCAGCCCCAGGGAAAACAATAGGTTTTGATCGCTACTAAGCTTAAAGGCTTTACCGATACCGAATAGGATGCCAGCTTTTACTGCCATCAGGATGGCCACCAAAAGCAGAATCAACCCGGGCATACGCGCGATCAGATCAAAATCAATGCTTGCGCCTACGGCCATGAAGAAGAGGCCGAGCAGTAAGCCTTTGAAGGGCTCAAGGTCGCTTTCGAGTTCGTGGCGGTAGCTGTTGTTGGCCAGGACGACTCCTCCAACGAATGCTCCCAGGGCGGGGCTGAGCCCCACGAGCAGCATCAGTTCCGCAACTGCGACGACGATCAATAAGGCCACCCCTGTGAGTAGTTCGCGCTGCCGCGCAGCAGCGACAATACGCAGAATGGGCGGCACTGCGTAGTTGCCGATCAGAATTACACCACCTACAGCTCCGAGTGTGGCGGCTGTTCGCCAGCCGCCGGAGAGGTGCTCCATAAAGCCAGAACCGCCGTGATGGCCATCGTTCGTGATTGCCTCGGCGATCTCCGGCCCGAAGGCAAGTAAGGGGAGTAAGGCCAGGATGGGAATTACCGCAATATCCTGAAAGAGAAGTACCGCGAAGGAGCTTTGCCCGCCGGAGGTACCCATTAACCCCTTTTCTGCCAACGTCTGCAGTACAATGGCGGTAGAGGAGAGCGCGAAGGTTAGACCAACCGCCAGGCTCTGGTTCCAGCTCAGCCCTAGGGCGAAAGCAATACCGCCTGCAACGATTGTGGTGGCGACCACTTGAACACCCCCCATCCCGAGAATGGGGGTGCGTAATTTCCAGAGTAATGGTGGCTCGAGCTCGAGGCCGATGAGGAAGAGCATCATAACGACGCCGAACTCGGCAAAATGGAGGAGATCTTCGCCTTTTTCACCGATGAAGTCGAGCAGATAGGGACCAATAATGATGCCTGCCAGGAGGTAACCGAGTACAGAGCCCAGGCCGATTCGCTTCGCGATCGGAACGATTAAAACCGCTGCAGCCAGATAGACCATGGCATCAAAAAGAAAGTGGCTTTCCATACTTTATTGGGCTAATTGGTTGGCGAAATCGACGGCTTCCCAGCTTTCCGGAGCGTAGTGCCCTTTTTGCACCATGCGCAGGAAGTTCAAGTATTCCTTTTGGGCAGTAGCAATACCTGCTGCGTCCATAAGGTGCGTACCGGGAATGATGTAAGGAGGGAGGTACTGCATGCTGCACAGCTCAGCTGTGCGTTCCAGGGGAAGGAGAAATGTCCGCAAATCATGCTTGTTGAAGGCACCCGGAGCATAAGATGCTTCGGAGCCTCCGGAAGTAATTACGCTGAGCACTTTTTTGCCTTTGAGGAAAACACCCGTTTTACCGTAGGCCCAGCGATGCTCAAGGGTAAGGTCAATCCATTGCTTCAACAGCGGTGGCACGGAATACCAGTAAAGCGGGTGCTGCCAGATAATAATGTCATGCATTAGCAGGAGCTCCTGCTCACGCTGAACGTCAATGTAGAAGTCGGGGTATTCTTCGTAAAGGTCCCGGAAAGTAAGGTCTGGGATGTCCTCAAGGCCTTCGATGAGGGTGCGGTTAACGCGCGACTTCTCCAGGGCAGGATGGGCAAAGAGTAGTAGAATTCGGGGCAAGGTTGCAGGCTTGGGTTGGATAGAGAAGGTTTAGGGCTGGTAGATGGTTGAAATAATATGGTTGATCCAATTGGTTAAACAAAGCCAGCGTTCAGGCGTAGTTTTTATCATGCGCACCCTCCTGATCTTTTCCTTGATTTTTTATTCATCCCTCAGCGTTCTCGACGCTCAGGAGGAGTCGGATACCCGGCCGCTGGTGGTAGCTTCTGCCTCCATTTTTGCCGATATGGCAAAGAACATTAGTGGCGGGGAAGTTCGGGTGGAGATGGTCGTTCCGATAGGGGGGGATCCGCACATATTTGAACCTACGCCGGAGAGCGTCCGTTTGGTGGCTGATGCCGACCTCATCCTGATCAATGGGCTGACCTTTGAAGGCTGGATGAATGAGTTGATCGCAAATAGCGGGACGAAGGCCCGCACCGTTACCGTAACGGAAGGTATTGAAACTATTGACAGCGAGGAATATGAAAATGCTGCTGATCCACATGCCTGGATGACGGCAAATAACGGTCTTACCTACGTGAAGAACATCCGTGATGCGCTTATCCGTTTGGATCCATTTAACCGTAAAACCTACGAATTCAACGCCGGGGTTTACCTGCAGCAACTTGAAGAACTTGACCGGGAGATCTTTCGCCTGATTGAGACCATCCCAGAGCAACAACGGGTGCTGATTACGAGCCATGATGCCTTCCGTTACTTTGGTCGCTACTATGGCATTCGGGTGGAGGCTGCTTTGGGGACGAGTACTGATGCAGACGTACAGACCGATGACGTTAACCGCTTAACAACGATTATTCGGGAAACCGGCGTGCCGGCCATTTTTGTGGAATCAACGATTAACCCCAAGTTGATTCGCCAGATCGCGGAAGATACTGACGTGATCATTGGTGGCAGCCTTTACGCTGATTCACTTGGCGAAGAAGACACGGAGGCTGGTACTTATGAAGGGATGCTAAAGTTCAACGTGGCGACTATCGTCGGTGCTCTGCGTGGCGAAACCGGAGCGGTGGAGATTGGTAATACCGTGAGTATGGGTCAGCAGCTTGGTCTGTTGGCCGTTATCCTGGCTGTTATGGCCGGATCGTTTGGCTACGTAGTACTCAAAATCAATGGTGGCGTTAACTAAGCGCTTGTTCGGGGAAGAGGTTGGGGACGAAAGTACCTTAATTGATGAGTAGAAATATCGATGACTAGATGCCTGCCTAGTTGCTTTGGAGCGCCCCGTTTTACTGGTTTTTGCATCTGTATTTTACCTGTTACTTTGCTTGTAAAGAACAATTACAACGCCCTTCAGCTTGTCTGTAGCGGATACTGATCATATAGGTGTTTTGACTTGTAGCGCAATATTATCTGCTACATCAAGGAGGCTGTCGGCAGGATTCCATACACATCCCCGGTCAGACGAAACATTATTCGTACTTTGCCGATTCAACTTTCGTTAGTAAATGTAGATCAGCAAAGCACAACTTTATGAAATTCAACTCTCAAGGTGATGATCAGGTCACCTACGATGCGATCGTCGTTGGTACGGGCATCAGTGGCGGTTGGGCCGCCAAAGAGCTGACCGAAAAGGGGTTAAAAACCCTCGTTCTGGAAAAAGGACGAATGGTCAAGCACGTTGTCGATTACGATACTGCCAACCTCGATGATTGGGAGCTTCCCTACAACAACCAGGTGCCTCAGGAAGTAATTGACGAGCATTACCCAAAGCAAAATCGGACCGGATACACAGTGCGCCAGGCGCACAAGAAGTGGTTCGTGAAAGACAGCGAGCACCCGTATTCGGAAAAGGCCCGCTTCGACTGGATGCGGGGTTACCACGTTGGTGGTCGCTCCATCATGTGGGGACGCCATAGCTACCGCTGGAGCCAGCTTGATTTTGAGGCGAATGCCAAAGATGGCTACGGAACGCCCTGGCCGGTAACTTATGATGAAATTGCCCCTTGGTACGATAAGGTAGAGACCTTCGCCGGTATCAGTGGAGAATTACTTGGGTTGCCACAACTTCCCGATGGGAAGTTTCTTCCCATGATGCCACTCAATTGTGCAGAAGACCACCTGCGTAAAGGGGTAATGGACAAGATGGGGCGGGTAATTACCGCTGGTCGTGTCGCTCACCTGACAGCATACAACGCTGATGTTCATAAAGGAACACGGGGGCAGTGCCAATACCGGAACCGTTGTATCCGGGGTTGTCCTTACGGCGCTTACTTCAGCAGCCTGAGTGCGACCTTACCCGTTGCTGAAGCGACTGGTAACATGACCTTACGGCCGAACAGTTCTGTCTACAGCCTGATCATGGACAAAGAAAACGGGAAGGCCAAAGGTGTGCGCGTACGCGACACAGAAACGGGCGAAGATCTCGAGTTCTACGCCAAGGTGGTTTTCCTGTGTGCTTCTGCTATTGCCTCGTCGTTCATTGTCATGAATACGGAGCACGAAGAAGAAATGACCCTGGATGTCAGTGGTGAACTCGGTGGTAACATCATGGATCACCACTTCCGGGTAGGTGCTCGCGGTACCCTGGATGAGTACGGCGACAAGTACTACAAGGGCCGTAAACCAAATGGTGTCTACATCCCCCGCTATCAAAACCTTGGCGACAAGGCGAGTGCGAGTAAAGACTTCATTCGTGGATGGGGTTATCAGGGCGGCGGTAGCCGCACCAACTGGACACGCGCAGTCCGGGAAATGAACATCAAGGTAGGCCCGGGCATGAAGGATGCACTCGTTGCTCCCGGACCCTGGCAAATGGGTATCACGGCCTTCGCCGAAGCCCTCCCTGATACGAATAACCGGATGACCATTAACCGGGACGTACTGGATAAAGATGGCCTCCCAACCATGACTTTTGACGCCAAGTGGACCTCCAATGCTTACGCACAGAAAAAGCGCATGATGAGTGACGCTGCTGAAATGCTGGAAGCTGCAGGCTTCAAGAACGTCAGCGAATGGGATGCTCACAGTTACCCGGGGCTGGGTATCCATGAAATGGGTATGGCCCGGATGGGAGCCAGCAAAAAGGTAAGTGTTGTGGACAGGCATAACCGCCTCTGGGCTGCACCAAACGTCTACATGACCGACGGTGCATTCATGGCTTCTGCTGCCTGTGTTAACCCTTCACTGACCTACATGGCCTTTACGGCGCGTGCTGCTGACCATGCGGTAAGTGAATTGAAAAAAATGAATATCTAAAAACAATAGTTGCAGTTGTTGCAATGGTTGTACCGCCTTCGAAGAAAAGCTACAACCATTGCAACCTTGCAACCTTGCAACCATTGAATTATGAAAAGAAGAGAAATGCTGCGCTACGCAACCTACACTGCAGGTTTTGCCGTAAGCGCACCCGTTTTATCCGCCTTTTTTACCAGCTGTGAGTCAGACCCGGACATGAAGGATACCGGCTATGCTCCTGCGTTCTTTACTGCAGCAGAATATGCTTTCCTGACGAAGTTTGCTGACACCATGCTCCCTACGGACGATTCCCCCGGCGCGTTGGACGTTGGCGTTCCACAGATGATGGACAAAATGGTCGGAGAGGTTTACGGAAAGGAAGCGCAGGTAATGACGCGCAAAGGAATGGAGGCCCTGATGAGCAAGATGGACGGCTTCGCGAATATGGACGATACCAAAGCGCTTGCTTACCTCCAGGAGCAGGATGAGTATTACAAGACCTTCAAGGCGGAGGTGAAGATGTCCGGAGAGGATGTCCCTACCGAAGAAGCTGCTGCTATGGAAGAAGCGACTGCGAAGGACGCTTACTTCACCTTGAAGTCAGGCATCATCGGTGCTTACTTCAATACGGAAGAGATCGCCACTACATTGCTCGCTTACGACCCCGTTCCCGGTGAATACATCCCTTGTGGTGATTTGCAGGAGCTGACCGGAGGAAAAGCCTGGGCAATTTAATAGTAGGTAGTCAATTAGTAGATAGTCAAGTAGTGGGTAGTCAAGTAGAATCCTTGAAAGGGGGTACCGACTATTTGACTACTCACTACCTACTATTTGACTACCGACTAATTGACTACCGACTATTTGACTACTCACTACCCACTATTTGACTACCGACTAATTGATTAACGCCACCATGCTCAACCGACGTACCTGGCTCCGCCAATCCATGATCGCTGCAGCAGGAGCAGCGGTGTTAGCCCCTAATAGTTTGCGGGCATTAACTGAGCACGAAGCGTCAGTCTTTGAACAGCTTGCTGCGGCAGGTTCAGGTGAAGGGTACTGGGAAATGGTAAAAGCACAATTTCGCTTTGCTCCCGGACTAACCTACTTCAACAATGGTTCCCTGGGGGCTTGCCCTAACCACGTTATAGACGCTACGAATACTTTTCGTAGCACCCTCGATGGATTTCCTTCAAAATACATGTGGGGAGGATGGGATGACCAAAAGGAAAGCGTTCGGGAAAAAGTAGCTGAGATGTTCAGTGTCTCTCCTGAGACGATAGCGCTAATTCATAATACTACTGAGGGGATGAACCTGATTGCTTCCAGTATGGATCTGGAGGAAGGGGATGAAGTGCTGCTCAGTAGCCATGAGCACAGTAGCGCCCGCATCCCATGGATGCATTGGCAGGAGAAGAAAGGGGTCACTTTAACGAAGGTTGAATTGCCTTTACTCCCGCAGAGCCGCGAGGAAGTTGTTGACCTTTTTCGGCAGGCCATTACCCCGAAGACCAAGGTGATTTCGATTGTACACGTCACCAACACCAACGGCATGCGATTGCCAGTGAAGGAAATTTCGCAAATGGCGCATGAGCAGGGAATTCTGGTTGCGGTTGATGGTGCTCAGTCTATGGGAATGTTCAGGATTGACCTGGAAGATCTGGGGTGTGATTTTTTTACCTCCAGCAGTCATAAATGGTTGTTTTCACCCAAAGGGATGGGCGTGTTCTATGCACGGGAAGCATCGCAAAAGCACCTTAAACCTCTAATTGTTTGTCGGGGCTGGAAAGATGAATCCATCCGACGGCTTGAAAATTATAATACCCGGAATTTACCGGAGTTGTTAGGGCTGGGAGCTGCGCTTGATTTCCGGAAGTTGGTTGGCCAGGAACGCATTGAGGGTCGCATTTTTGCGTTGAAGCAATACTTACGGCTTCAGCTTGAGGGGGATGCGCGTTTTGCGCTCAAAACGCCAGCAGACGATGGCTTATCGGCAGGCATTCAGTCGGTGGAAGTTATTGGGAAATCTGCCGTAGAGGTTAAGGAGCACCTGTCGGAGAACTTCGGTATCGACTGCCGCCCGATGGGCGGCTATGGCATCAACGGTGTCCGAATATCACTGGCCATTTACTGCACTAAGGCGGATGTGGACCGGTTGGTAGAAGGATTGAAATCAGCCTGACCGCGGCATAATAAATTTATGAAACGAAGGTGTTCTGCGCGTCTAGGGGAAGACGAAAAGCTGCTTTGCCCTTAGACCTACACTTTGCTCCCTGCGTCCGCGCCGCTACGGAGTTTATTGAATGGGCCCCTACAACCGATTGCTTTTATTTCAGGGCGCTACGGACTTCGAATTCCCCCCGCACTAGTGTATCTTCCGGCAGCATATCAAGATTTAAAGTACGATCAGATGAAATTTAATTCCCAGGGTAAAGACGAGGTTACTTACGATGCCATCGTGGTGGGTTCCGGCATTAGCGGTGGCTATGCAGCAATGGAGCTTTGTCGTAAAGGCTATAAAACGCTGATGCTCGAGCGGGGGCGGATGGTCAAGCACCAGGAATACCCTACGGCCAACCTGGATACCTGGGACCTCGAGTACCAAAATAAGGTGCCGCGGGAAGAAATCGCCGCCCATTACTACAAACAAAACCGCTTGTTCTGGTGGGTTAATCAGGACAATAAGCACTGGATCGTCAAGGACGATGAATATGATTATGATGAGGACCAGCGCTTTGACTGGATTCGGGGCCACCACGTAGGTGGTCGCTCGATTATGTGGGGGCGGCATTGCTACCGGTGGAGTGATCTGGACTTTGAGGCAAACATGAAGGAGGGGATCGCCGTAGACTGGCCCGTACGCTACAAAGACATTGCTCCCTGGTATACCTACGTAGAAAAGTTTGTGGGGGTGCAGGGCAAAAAAGAAGGATTGGCACACTTGCCTGATGGAGAATTTTTGCCACCGTTTGACCTGAATTGTGTCGAGGACCATTTTAAGCAGGCAGTAGAAGCCAAGTGGCCCGTACGGAGAATTACTCCTGGCCGGACGGCCAACCTTACGCAGTACATCCCCGAGTTGCATCACGGTACCAGAGGACAATGTCAGGCCCGGAACCGCTGTTGGAGAGGATGTCCCTACGGTGGTTATTTCAGCAGCCTGAGTTCAACGATTCCCGTTGCGAATGACACGGGTAACCTCACCCTGATGGCCGATAGTATCGTGCATTCGGTTATTTATGACGATAAAACGCAGCGCGCTACCGGCGTGCGGGTAATTGACGCAGAAACTAAGGAGACCCGCGAATACTTCGCCAAGGTGATCTTCCTTAACGCAAGTACCATCGGCTCTACCGCTATTCTCATGAATAGTAAATCAGAGCGCTTTCCTGACGGTTTGGGGAACGACTCCGGGGAGCTTGGGCACAACATTATGGACCACCATTACGGCATGGGCGGTAGTGGTATCTATACCGGAAAAATGGATAAGTACCATAAAGGGCGTAAGCCTAATGGTGGGTTCTACATCCCCCGCTTCCGGAACATTGACGAAGCGACGAAGCGCGATGATTACGTTCGTGGCTTTGGTTATCAGGGCGGTGCCGGCCGTGGCGTCAACCTGCAGGCGCCTATCGGACCTGGCTTTAAGGAGGCTATTTCAACGCCGGGCGAGTGGACGGTCAGGGCCACCTGTTTTGGAGAGTTGCTTCCTTATCACGAGAATAAATTCTACCTCCATGAGTCTAAGACAGATCAGTACGGCATTCCGAAGCTGGTCTTTGATGCGGGCCTGAAGGAAGATGAACGCAAGCTGCGGATAGACGGCGTTAATTGCCTGGAGGAAATGTTGCTGGCCGCTGGCTGTGAAAACGTCCAGGTTCACAACGAGCCGACCGCACCGGGGGCTGCTATCCACGAAATGGGGACGGCCCGGATGGGCCGTGATCCGCGTACAAGCGTGCTAAATAAGTGGAACCAGGTGCACGCCGTTCCTAACGTCTTTGTGACGGATGGTTCGTTCATGACGAGTGCCGGGACGCAAAACCCCTCCATTACCTATATGGC
>CAZTTF010000119.1:0-8446 GCA_964616365.1 uncultured Lewinella sp.
ATGGTTGATCTGGTTATGTGAAGGGAAAGATAAGCCCAGTCAGGAAAATGTAGGAAGGAATGAGGTTAAGGGGATTTCAAAGGGACTATTTTAGCTGTTCGATGTGAAAGAAGGAGGTAGTTTGATCATGATTTATCCTTACCTTCCCCTGAGTGATCACGAATTACTTTTCTCTAAAACACCAAACCCAACCAACAATGAAGTACGTTTTTACGGCTTTAGCTTTCTTCTTATTTACTGGCCTGGTCACCGCTCAACAGGAACGCAGCGTGGTGCTGGAGGGGCGCGTTTTGCGTTCGGTACCGGATACCCTCGTGCTGTTGAAACCATATGAAGATGTGCGGTACCGCGGAATTAAGATTCCGGTACAAAAAGACAGCACCTTCCAGTATGAATTACCCGAAGCAGGGATCGAGAAGTACAATCTGGTTTTCTTGAGTGAGTATCGTTCGGGAGGGTGGCGACCAGTGTCCTTCTTCACTGATGGGGATACGATTTCGTTCACATTGTATGACATGTACCGCTTCGACGAGAATGAGATCGTGGGAAGTGATTTGCTCGAAGAGAAACGTCAATTCGAAGCTGCACGCAAAGCTGCATTTATGCCAAAGTTCGTCGCCTTGTCCAAAGAGATGGAAGCAAATCCTGATGACCAGGAACTCGGCGCTAAACTTCGTAAGCAGATGACGGATTTAAATGCCGAAACTGTCTTTTGGCAACAAGAATACCTTGCAAAGTCTCCTTCGGTACTTGGCTTAAGTGAATACTTTGATTTACTGGATAATCTGGAAAATTTTCCGATAACCAGAGGAGACCTGAGCGATATGCATACATTTTGGGTCGATCGTTTCCCCGAGAACAGCCTGAATCAAGTAATTAAAGATTTGTACGGAGGAAACATGGCTTTGCCACAACTCGGAGCAGTGCATGACTTCGATCTGATCGGAAAAGACGGGACGCAGCCACTGTCTTCGTTTATTACTCAGAATGAATATACTTTGCTGGACCTATGGGCGCCCTGGTGTGGCCCGTGCCTCAAGAAGAGCAAAGCTATTCAGGCTGCATACGACAATCTGTTGAACAATGGTCTGGTGGTCGTTGGCGTAATCGGAGGCATCAATAATCAGCAGGCTTTTGAAATGGCCCGTCAAAAACACAACTACCCCTGGGCAACTTTTCCCGAGATTAACGATGCGCAAAAAATATGGCTGAAGTACGGTGTCAATCGCTCCGGAGGTGGTCAGTTTTTAATCAATAAGGAAGGGGTTATCGTTGCCTTTAACCCATCCGTAGAAACCATTGAAAGTTTTCTGGCAGAGTAAATGCATTGATCTTTTTGGTAGCAACTACATAGCAATCGATTTCATTAAATTTTTAGCCGAAACCGTGCTAAATCTTGCCCTGTATTCCCGGTGCTACGCCCGGGATCGCCTATATTAGGCCTATGTCTTTATGTCGATCTGTTATCTTGCTTTTTTCTCTGGTCCTCCTCGTAGGTTGCGGCCCGGACCTCCGGCCCGGCGTTGCCGAAGCCTATGCTACCTTACCCGAAGTAATCGATTTCAACTTCCACGTCAAGCCCATCTTGTCCGATCGCTGCTACGCCTGCCATGGCCCGGATGCGCAGAACCAACAGGCTGATCTTCGCCTCGACAATGCCGCCGGAGCCTATGCCGCCCTGGCCAGTGACGCCGGCTTTGCGATCGTGCCCGGAAAACCCGGGCAGAGTGCTATCATCGAACGGGTCAACTCCGATGACCCCAACCGGGTAATGCCAACTCCGGAATCGAACTTATCGCTCAGCGATAAGGAAATTGCCATCCTGACCAAGTGGGTGGAACAGGGGGCGAAGTACAAAGACCACTGGGCGTTTGTCGCTCCCGAAAAGCCTGCGGTTCCTGCCGCCGGAGAAGGCTGGGCGCGTAACGAAATAGATCGCTTTGTTGCCGCAAAATTAGCCATGGAGGCCGTCGAACCCAGCCCCGAGGCCGAGCGGGCTTACCTCATCCGCCGGGCCTTCTTTGATGTGACCGGATTGCCACCAAGCCTCACCGAAATTGATCGCTGGGAACAAGCTCCGCAGGACGATTGGTACGAACAAATGATTGATGACCTGCTCGCCCGGCCCGCCTACGGCGAGCGGATGGCAGCCTACTGGATGGATGTTGCCCGCTTCGCAGATTCCGAAGGCTACCTCGATGACTTCCACCACGAGCTGTGGCCCTATCGGGACTGGGTCATCAAGGCCTATAACGAGAACCTTCCCTATGATCAGTTCATCGAATGGCAGGTAGGCGGAGATCAGGCGCCCAACGCTACTAAAGATCAGGTGCTGGCCACCACCTTCAATCGCACCCACAAGCAAAACTCCGAAGGAGGCATCATCTCCGAAGAGTTCCGGGTAGAGTATGTAGCTGACCGGGCCAACACAGTAGGTACAGCCTTCATGGGGCTCACGATGGGCTGCGCCCGTTGCCATGACCATAAGTATGACCCCATCTCCCAGCAGGATTACTTCGAGCTGTTTTCCTTTTTCAACAATACCGTCGAGAAGGGCGATGCCATCTTTGCCCTGAACGGCACGAAGGTGGTAACTGACGTTCCCCACGAAATGGCGATGAACTCCGGGCCAACTTTGCCGCTCCCCAGCGAAGAGACCGAGAAAATTTATCAGCACATCAAGGAGATGATTGCGGAAAAGGAAAGGCAAAACACTGCACTGGCATCCGCTGCCACGGCACCTGCGGCCGCGCCCACCACCGCTCAGCTGGACCAGGTGTTGGCCCGTCATACCCTCCATCACCTCACCTTCGATGAGCAGCCCCTCCAGACAAATGCTTTGGTTTGGGATGCCCTGGAACGGACCTCAGGCCCACGCGGAAAAGCCGCTTTACTGGGCGAGGGGAGTACGGTGGTAGACGGAATGGCCAGTCGTTTTGAGCAGAGCGATCCCTTCACGGTCAGCTTTTGGATCAAAGCGCCCAAAGACTATGCCGATGCGCTGGTGTTGTACAACAGTAACAGTAAAAACCAGGGCATGCGTGGCTGGGAAGCCCGACTGGACAGTAACCGGCTGGTGCTGAAATTTAGCCATGCATATCCCTTTCAGTCGCTGGCACTACGCGTGCCAACACCCTTAGAACACGATCAGTGGACGCATTTTACCTGGACCTACGATGGTAGTGGTACGGCAAAAAATATGCGGGTATACCAAGACGGAGCGCAGCTGGAGCCTACCATTTTGCGCGACCATTTGGTGCGGAGCACCAAGCCTTACGTTGACCCGAGAATGTTGATGTATGAGCAGTATCGCGGACTTACCGTTGGTGGCCGTCACTACGATCCGGGATTCCCCGGTGGGGCGGTTGACGAGCTGCGGGTGCTGGATGTGGAAGCGGGAGATGTATTGGCGGCGCACCTTTTTTGCGTAAGCGCTGGGCGCGGACGCGGGTGCGAAGTGGAACACAAGGAGCAAGGAATAGCAGAGTTCCAGCGGCTGCACCGTTCACCAGAACAGCAGGCTGCCCGGGAAGGGCTCCGGGCGCTGCGCGCCCGTGCCGTAGCGACCATCGATACCGTTCGTGAAATCATGGTAATGGGCGATGATGAGCAACAACAGCGCCAAACCTATATCCTTGACCGGGGCGCTTATGATGCACCCACTACACCGGTAAGCAATGGCATTCCCGAAGCACTGATGGATTGGCCGGAAGGATTGCCGCGCAACCGGTACGGCCTCGGGAAATGGCTTACGCATCAGGACAATCCAATGACGGCCAGGGTGGCCATCAATCAGCTCTGGTACGTTGTCTTCGGTCGGGGAATCGTGGAGTCTGTAGAAGATTTTGGTAATCAGGGGAGCCTGCCCAGCCACCCGGAGTTACTTGACTGGTTGGCGGTGGATTTTCAGGAAAATGGCTGGGATGTCAAGCGCCTGATGCGGCAAATGCTGACTTCAGCGACTTACCGGCAGAGTAGTCAGGTGCGGGAGGACCTGCAGGAGCGTGATCCCGATAACTACTGGCTGGCACGGTCGCCTCGCTACCGCCGGGATGCTGAGATGGTGCGGGACAACCTGTTGGCTGTCTCCGGGCTATTGCAGGACAAGCGCGGAGGCCCTTCGGCTTTCCCCTACCAACCCGCTGGCTTATGGGCCGAGGTAAACCACCACTCGTTTTCTCCGGAGTATGCCGTTGATCCTAATAACCAGTTCCGCCGCAGCCTCTATACCTTCTGGAAGCGCAACGCCCCCACACCATCGATGCTGACCTTTGACGCCAGCCTCCGGAGTGAATGTCAGGTACGCCGTCAGCGGTCGAATACACCCTTGCAGGCACTTGTTTTACTGAACGACCCGGAAACTTTGGCCGCCTGCCGGATGCTGGCTGCCCGAACGCTTGATGAAGCTGGTGACCCCGTTGCCGCAACGGAGTTGGTGTTTCGGAAGCTTACGGGGAGGTTACCTACTTCCGCTGAACATGCGATTCTCAACCAATACTACGAGGAGGAACTCAACTATTTCTACGAACACCCACTTGCTACCCAGGACTTTCTAAGTACGGGTGCTGTGGCAATGGACCAATCACCGGGCGCTGCCCGGCTCGCGGCAATAGCCCGCGTGGCGAATACGATTGTCAACAGTACGGAAGGGTACTACAAAAATTAGGCCGTCATGAATGATATCCAACGCGCGCTGTTGCGTGCCAACCGCAGGGAATTTCTGAAGACGACCACTAAGGGGTTGGGGGCGATGGCATTGGCCGGACTGATCAATCCCGGTCAGTTACTATCCAGCACGCCGCCCTTAGTTGGCGGCGGAACCAACGGCCATCTGCCTAGGTTGCACCACGCTCCCAAGGCTAAGCGGGTGATCTATCTTTTTCAGGCTGGAGCCCCCAGTCAGTTGGAGACCTTCGATTACAAACCGCTCCTGAACGAGCGGTGGGGCGAGGAAATTCCCGACTCGGTGCGGGGTAATCAACGGCTCTCGGGCATGCTGGCTGCTCAGGCAAGCTTCCCACTGGTAGGGTCTAAGTTTGCTTTTACCCGCCACGCGAAGACTGGCGGCTACTTTAGTTCGCTGATGCCCTACACAGCCCAGGTGGCAGAGGATATCTGCGTGGTTAATTCCATGTATACTGAAGCCATCAACCACGAACCGGCTACGATCTTTATGCAAACGGGGAGCCAGCAAGTTGGCCGTCCCTCTATCGGAGCCTGGATGAGCTATGGCCTTGGCAGCCCGAATCAGAACCTGCCATCTTTCGTCGTTTTACTCTCTCAGGGGCGCGATGATGTGCAAAGCCTGAATATGCAATCGTGGTCCTCTGGTTTCCTGCCTAGTCATCACCAGGGGGTACAGTTTAGAAAAGGTAAGGACCCGGTCTTATACCTGAGTAATCCCGGTGGGATTACGCGGGAACGGCGCCGGCGGGAGCTTGACGTACTGACGGCGCTGGACAAAGAACAGCAGAAGCATTGGGGAGATGCCGAAATTGATTCTAAGATCAGCCAGTATGAAATGGCCTATCGCATGCAAGCCAGCGTACCCGAGATTACCGACTTTAGTGATGAGCCCAACTACATCTTTGATCTTTATGGAGAAGATGCTAAGCAACCAGGGACCTTTGCGGCGAATTGCCTGCTGGCCCGCCGCCTAGCGGAGCGGGATGTTCCTTTTATCCAGTTGTACCATATGGGGTGGGATCAGCACGGTAACCTGCCGCGGGATATTCAGGCTATGACGCGCTCCAGTGACCAGGCAAGCGCAGCGTTGATTAAGGACCTCAAACAACGCGGGCTATTGGAGGACACACTGGTTGTCTGGGGTGGTGAGTTTGGCCGTACGGCCTTTAGTCAGGGCCGTCTCACTAAAGATAATTACGGACGAGACCATCATCCACGTTGCTTTAGCATTTGGATGGCTGGTGGAGGGGTCAAGCCAGGCTTGGTGTACGGCAAGACGGATGATTTTGGCTATAACGTTGCCGAAAATGGCGTGCATGTGCACGACTTACAAGCGACGATATTACATACGCTTGGCGTAGATCACGAACGGCTCACCTTTAAGCATCAGGGCAGGCGCTACCGACTTACGGATGTGCATGGGCACGTGGTTAAGGACTTACTTGCCTAAGGAAGTCATTAAGGCCTCGGGCATTTTTTGGGAGGTAAATGGGGGCAATGTGAGGTCAAAGTTTAAATAACCTCACGTTGTGGCAAGCTTTGTGTCTGAATGTACGGGGGACACATTTTCGGGCGTTGACCACCATTGCTTTTTTACGGTATGGAGGTCATTAAGGTTAAAGCATTGTCCAATCATCGGGGTAATGGTGATGCCTCTTTTATCGGCCTGTGTCATTCTGATCACGGGGTCGTACCAGGCGTGGTCGCTTAAGCTAAATGCACCCCAGTGCACAGGGAGAAGGGCGGTTCCGCCAAGGTCCTGATTTGCCTGCAATGCTTCCTCGGGAGTCATGTGAACACGTTTCCAACGATTGTGGTATTGGCCACTGTCCAGGATTGTCAGATCAAAGGGCCCCAGCTGTTCGCCGATTTGCCTAAAGTGTTTGCCATAGCCGCTGTCGCCACTAAAAAACAGGTTGTGGTTTGGTGTTTTGATGGCAAAGCCTGCCCAGAGAGATTTATTTCTGGTACCGGGAGACCGTCCGCTAAAATGACGGGCAGGAGTTGCCGTCCAACGGCAACCGGCAAGGTTTACTGACTGCCACCAATCGACTTCGGTAATCTGGTGATCTGGGATTCCCCAGGCGCGCAAGTGCGCGCCCAGGCCGAGCGGGCATAAATAATGGCGGACCCTATCCTTGATTTTCATGAGGGTGTCGTAATCAAGGTGATCGTAGTGATCGTGAGAATATACAACCAGGTCAATCTCCTCGAGATCGGCCATTGGGTTGTAATCTTTAAATGGAAAACGGTGGCCCAGGAAGGGAATAGGAGCCACCCATTCTCCGAGCATGGGATCAACGAGAATCCGGTGGCTGTTTGTTTCTAACCTAAAGGCAGAGTGGCCGTACCAGGTAAGGTAATCGTCAGTGTCTGGTTTATTGTTTGGAGAGGCCGCACTTACTGGAAGCGGAGTCTTTGGCTGCGTATGGGCCGATTGGATATAACCAACTAAGTCTCCGAAGAGGCTGCCAAGATCTTCCTGCAGGGGCGTTTTCTCCAGGTTTCGGAAGCTCCCCTTTGACCAGGCTACCGACCCCTGCCCTTTTACGTATTTCATGGCACCTGCGGCCGCGCCCCTCTGTGGATCTTTGCGTAATCTGTCTAGGGCATATACCACCGGTATGATGGCTAAGCCGATAAGCCAATGTGGTTTCATTGATGCAGGGGTTTACCTTTATTACGGTTGTGGAGCAGGTCATGTTCGTATTGGGTGATGTATAATTGTCCTGGGGCTTTAGTACAGCCCGACAAAGATTTACCGTAATGCAGCACGAGGAAATAACACGGTAGCATCTTTGCAGTAGCTTGTCTGCCTAGATGCTATGGGGTAAGACTCGAATAAACAAATGCTATATTAATGGCTGCACGAACCTGTTTCCCCTTGGTACGGTTATTACCACAACATTAGCCATCTGCTTTGAAAAGAACCACTTTATCCCGTTGCCTGGCCATTACGCTGGTGCTCTCTCTTACCCTGACTAATTGTGCTGACTTTAAAGTCCACGAAGCTCCGGTAGAAAAATTTACTTCTGAGGATGCGCCGACAGGAGCATTAGAGTATTCCACCTTTATGGTAGGAGACCTTGGATATGATTATGACCGGGGAATTACTACACTTGAGGCGATGGTAGAAGCTATGCCCCCCGGTGAAGACAAGAGTTCCCTGTTATTACTGGGAGATATCACGGGGCCGGAAGGATTACGTAAAAAAGATGGGGCAGAGCGCGATCACCTGGACGCTATCGCTACCAGACTGCGGCAGGTGCCCGGGCCGGTATTTTACACGCCGGGAGAAAATGAACTGGGTAGGGAGAGTAATTTTGGTCGCCTTGATCGGCTGGAGGAATACTTCGAAGATCACGTGGAAAAGGAAGTTCGGTTCATGCCCAATAACGTTTGTTCCGGGCCTGATGATGAACAATTGTACGACGGAGTCGGACTGATTGGTATCAATACCGCCTGGTACCTTGCTGATTGGGCCCGCGATGAAGAAGTGAGCGAGGGTTGCGACTTCCGCAACCGGGATGCAATGACCTTTGCTCTGGCCGATGAAATCAAAGGCTACCGTGATCAGGTAAAAATCGTGATGATGCATCACCCTATGCAGTCTATGGGTAACAGGGGGGGGCAATTCAGTATTGCGCAACACTTGTTACCTGTGCCGGTGCTGGGGTCCATTGTACGGGGAATTCAGAGTGTAAGTGGAGGGCCTAACGACGTCAGTAATCTTTTATACCAGCAGCTAATCGGAAAGGTT
>CAZTTF010000120.1:0-9488 GCA_964616365.1 uncultured Lewinella sp.
ATTGAAAACCTGGTGGCCAATGTGGAGGCGGGGGAAAGAGGGCAGGTGTTGTTGGGAGTAACAGGATCAGGTAAGACCTTCACGATGGCCAATACCATCGCGCAGCTCAACCGCCCGACATTGGTGCTGACGCACAACAAAACCCTGACGGCGCAGCTCTACGGTGAATTCCGGGAATTCTTTCCCGACAATGCCGTGGAGTACTTCGTGAGCTACTACGATTATTACCAGCCGGAAGCCTACATATCCGTCTCAGACACTTACATCGAGAAGGACCTGCAGATCAATGAAGAGGTCGACAAGCTTCGCCTACGCGCCACCTCGAACCTGCTGACTGGCCGCAGAGACATCATCATCGTTGCCTCCGTAAGCTGTATCTACGGTATGGGGAACCCCGAAGATTATAAATCGGGTATCATCCGCCTCAAAAAGGGACAAGTCAAAAGCCGCAACGGGCTTTTGTATGACCTGGTCGACAGCCTGTACAGTCGTACTGAAGTCGAGTTTCCGCGCGCCACTTTTCGCGTACGGGGAGACACGGTCGACATCAACCTCCCCTACTCCGAAGAAGGGTTACGCGTCATCTTTTTCGGAGATGAAATTGAGGCCATTGAACGCATCGAGATCGACACCGGAAAACGTATCGAGTCGTTAGAATTCGGCGCCATTTTCCCCGCCAACCTCTACATCGCACCGAAGGAGCGCCTCAACGGTATTATCCGCCAAATCGAGGACGAGCTCTACGAGCAGGAGCGCTACTTCGAACGGGAAGGCAGGCTACTCGAGGCCAAACGCATCCATGAGCGGACGATGCTTGACCTGGAGATGATGAAAGAGCTCGGCTACTGTAACGGTGTCGAGAATTACTCCCGCTTCTTCGACCGGCGCAAGCCGGGCACCAGACCTTTCTGCCTGCTGGACTACTTCCCCGATGACTACCTGATGATCATCGATGAGAGCCACGTCACCGTGCCGCAGGTACGCGGCATGTTTGGCGGCGACCGTGCCCGCAAACTCAGTCTGGTCAATTACGGTTTCCGCCTCCCCTCGGCCATGGATAACCGCCCCCTGAGTTTCACCGAATTTGAAAGTCTGATCAACCAGGTGGTCTACGTTTCCGCTACTCCCGGCAACTACGAACTCGAGCAGACCGGGGGGGAAATCATTGAGCAGATCATTCGTCCTACCGGGCTCGTAGACCCCCCGATCGAAGTTCGCCCCAGCAAGAACCAGATTGATGACCTGCTGGAAGAAATTGATGAGCGGGTCCGTAAGAACGAACGCGTCCTGGTCACTACCCTCACCAAACGGATGAGCGAAGAGCTGACCAAATACCTCGAAAGCCTGAGCGTCAAGGTCCGGTACATTCACAGTGAGGTAGACACCATGGAGCGGGTAGAAATCCTGCGGGATCTGCGACTTGGAGAGTTTGATGTCCTTGTTGGTGTTAACCTGCTGCGGGAAGGACTGGACCTTCCGGAAGTATCTCTCGTTGCCATTATTGACGCCGACAAAGAAGGCTTCCTGCGTAATGAACGGAGCCTCACGCAAACCGCCGGCCGGGCAGCAAGGAATGTCAACGGCCTCGTCATTTTCTATGCCGACAAGGTAACCGACTCGATGCGCAGAACCATCGATGAAACTAATCGGCGCCGGCAGATTCAGCTGGACTACAACGCTGCCAACAACATTACGCCCAGGACCCTGGCTAAAACCCGGGAAGAAATCCTGGAGCGGAAAACCATCCTGGACATCCGGGGTAAGAAAGCGAAGAAAGCGTACGTCGAGCGCGTAGAGATCAGTAGTGCTGCGGATCCGATTCTGAATACGATGACCAAAGATCAAATTGAAATTGCCATCAAAGAGGCTGAACGCAAGATGAAAGCTGCGGCTAAGGATCTCGACTTTATGACGGCGGCCAGTTTCCGGGATGAGGTCTTTGCGCTGAAGGCCCGCCTGAAAGGCGGGAGATAATCCCCCTCCTCCCTCCGAAAGGACATCAGGAAGCGGCTGGGTAATTTTTTCTGGCTGAAAGCAGGCATTTGGGGCCAAGTGTCGCCATTTGCCTCAACTCCGATTAACGCCTCGTCGTTTACAAGTTTGCATATTCAGACCACCTACATGACTTTCAACTTCAAAGAGCCCGCTACCACCGCCTTCCTACGCTTGGTGGAACAAGACGCAAGCTTTAGCTGGAACCCTTTTGCCGACGATTCCAAGCCATACACCATCGCCTGGAACAAAGGCGCAGCGCAGCGAGTCATCGTTGACGATGTTCCCTACGAGATGGCGCCCGGAGACATGGCATTGCTAGTAGTCAATCAGACATTTTCGTTTGAGCGGGCGGAGGACATCGTCGCTTATCAATTCAACCGGGAGTTTTACTGCATCGTCGACCACGATCAGGAAGTCAGTTGTGTCGGGTTCATTTTCTACGGCCTCCCCAGCCCGATGGTCATCAATCTCAACGAAAAGGAACTGCGCTCCTTTGAGTTGCTGCACCAGGTATTCATCGAAGAGTTTGGCAACCATGACAGCATTCAGGGAGAGATGTTACGCATGCTCCTCAAGCGCCTGATCATTAAAGTAACCCGGATTGCAAAAACCCAGTACTTGCAGGAAGAACTCCCCGTACAGGAATATGACCTGCTGCGACAATTCAACCTACTCGTAGAACAGAACTACAAGCGATTCCACCAGGTGCAGGATTATGCCAACCTCCTGCACAAAAGCCCGAAGACACTAAGTAACCTGTTTAAAAAAGCAGGAGCCGACAGTCCGCTAAAGATCATCCGCGAACGGATTGCCCTGGAAGGCAAACGCCTCCTCTTGTATACCGACCTGGATGTAGCAGAGGTGGCCTACGAGACTGGCTTTCAGGAAGCCAGCCACTTCAGCCGTTTCTTCAAAAAAGTTGTTGGCACCGCCCCCGGTGCCTTCCGTAAAACCGGTTAAGCGTCCCTCCTACCGCATCTCTTCCCGTGCCTCGACGAAGTAAATGATGTAGACGTCGCGCTTACCCAAACCGTCTTTGCGGTCACTTGCTAAAAAGCCCGTATAAGTATCTGGTGCGAGCCGGAAGTGCGTATCGTCGCCCGCTGAGTTCAGTGGCATACCGGCATTTTCTGGAAGAGTGAATTGTGCTTTTGTCCCGAGTACCCGAAAAGTACGTACAACGTCGAAGCCGCCAACGCTGTAAGCGGGATCATTTGTACTGAAGTAAAGGGTCCGGCCATCTTTTGCCACAAAGGGGCAAATTTCATCGTAAGGTCCATTGACGTTAGGCCCCAGATTTTCTGCGCTACCAAACTCCCCGTTCGGCAGACGCTCCATGCGGTAAAGGTCAAGCCCTCCATACCCGCCAGGCCGCCGGCTGGCAAAGTAAACAGCATCACTTGCCCCAAAGAAAGGAGTCACGTCCCCCAAAGCGGGATTGAGTGGCGCGCGGGGCTGCGCCGTCACCAGTGCGTTATTCCCCGCCTGATAGGTATCCAGGAGATAACGACCGTTTTGTTCGGTTGTCCCCCGGTAGTAGTACAGCTGTTGTCCGTCAGGACTAATATCCGCCAGAAATTCCTGTTCCGTCGTATTAAGTAAGGGGTTGAGTGAGCTCGGCGCTCCCCAGCCCATATCTGTGGGAATTGTCACGACGATATTGCTGTGCAGTGCCCCTGCAGCAATGTCTGGCCGGAGGGTGCTGTAGTAGAGCTTTCCATTACCGGTTGGGCTTGGGATCGGGCCGTATTCATCGTGTTCAGAGTTAACTGCTTCTCCCATGTTCTCAGCAATCATCTCATCGCTGACGAACCCGGCACGAATGCCATTATCCACATTACGCAGTAGCCGTACGACGGTTTTGCGTTCCGGTCCATCACCATTGAGCATCCGTAGATAGCGCTTATACTCGGTGGCTGCCCGCTTAAAGCGGTGCTGTGCGTGGTAGACCCGGCCGAGATAGAACCACCCCAGAGGAAAATCGTCCTGCTCCCTTTCCAGCAGCTGCACCAACCCGGTTTCTGCGGCCAAAAGGTCGTTAGCGTGAAACTGGCTTACCGCCAACAGGAGACTGGCATCAGCATCTTCCTCCAGTTTTTTTATGCCCTGCAGTGTGCGAATGGCGGCGGGGTAATCGCCAGCGGAAAATTCACGCTGCGCACGCTCCAGCTTATCCTTCCGCTGAGCAAGCAACGGAACGGTAAGGAGCAACGCAATTAGAACTAAAAAGAAGCGCAAGGCGTGAGGATATTTGACCACAACGACGTGCTGCAGCAGATGCTAAAGTAGAAAGTCCTGCTGACTATACTCCCCTTGGCCATCAGAGGTGAAATTTGTGACGTGACTATTATTGTGACCAGCAAGGCAAAAAACGTAGGCATGGCCACCGTCACGGCGAGGCTTTTTAACGCAGCTGGGGGCAAAAAGCGTCCGTCAAAAATCACCTGGGGTGGCCGAGGGGAGTATACCTGCTACACATCCGTGCGTCCGGCATCAAATGCCTCGAGGTAATCCCCGATGCGGCGCAGGAAGCTACCGCCCAGCATGCCATCCACTACGCGGTGGTCATAGCTTAACGACATGAACATCATCTGGCGAACGGCGATGAGATCGCCGTATTCTGTTTCCACTACAGCGGGCTTTTTCCGGATAGCTCCAACGGCCAGAATGGCCACCTGAGGCTGATTAATGATCGGCGTACCCATCACATTTCCGAAGGTACCTACGTTGGTCAGCGTGAAGGTGCCCCCCTGAATCTCTTCGGGCTTCAGCTTATTGGCACGGGCACGACCAGCCAGATCATTCACCTGGCTGGCAAGGCCCAGCAGGTTGAGTTGATCCGCGTTTTTGATCACTGGAACAATCAGGTTATCCGTAGGCAGCGCTGCTGCCATCCCGATATTGATATTACCTTTCTTGATGATCTTGTCACCCTCTACCGACACATTAACCATCGGGAAGTCACGGATTGCTTTGGCTACTGCCTCCACAAAAATGGGTGTGAAGGTGATCTTTTGACCATGCTTCTCCTGGAAGCCTTTCTTTACTTTATTGCGCCAGTTCACGATATCGGTCACGTCCACCTCAATGAAGCTGGTAACGTGCGGACTGGTTGCCTTTGACATGACCATGTGGTCGGCAATCAACTTGCGCATCCGGCCCATCTCGATGATTTCATCGGAGCCCGAAAGGGGCGGAGATGGCTGGCTTACGGGCGCTTTAGGGGCCGCAGTCGCTGCGGGCTGCGCGGCAGCCGTACCGTTGATAAACGAATTATCCCGACGCTTAAGGTAGGCAAGCATATCTGCTTTATTCACCCGGCCATTTGCTCCAGTGCCAGGGATGCTGTCCAGTTCCTCCTGACCAATGTGCTCCTTTTGAGCAATGGTTCTTACCAGCGGGCTGTAGAAGCGTCCCTCGCTGGAGGCGACGGCGGGAGCCGGAGCCTTGGGCGCTGGAGCAGGAGCGGGCGCGGGCGCAGGTGCCGGCGTAGGTTTTGCGGGGGCAGGGGTAGGCGCCTCATCGGCCACGGCTGCGCCCGTGGCAGGGCTGGCAGCAACCGTTGCACCGGCCTCCGTCTCGATAATAGCGATGACCTGACCAACTGCTACCACTGCATCAGCTTCAAACAAGATCTTACTGATCGTACCGTCTACGGGGGAAGGCACCTCACTATCAACTTTGTCTGTGGCAATTTCCAGTACGGTGTCATCAACCTCTACGGTATCTCCCACCTGCTTCACCCAATTAAGGATGGTCGCTTCAATAATGGATTCTCCCATCTTGGGCATGACAAGCTCGACTTGGGCCATGTGGATATATTTTTTGGTTTGCGGGTGGTTAGTCCGGTCTTTTTGGTTTGGGGCCACAAAATTACGACTTTTTGAATAGTCACGGCTGCAAAAGCAAGCTTACCGCCGCGCCCCCCCTAGCTCCTAGCTCCTAATCCCTAGCTCCTAATCCTAGCTCCTGTTATTCTGACCCCTCCACTACTCCATCCCCGTCAAGATGTCAGTCCACCCATCGATGGAACACCATTTGCCCTTTTCCGGACAAGCAAAATAGACGCAACATGCAACAAGGAAACATTTCGGTCCAAACCGAGAACATCTTTCCCATCATTAAAAAATTCCTGTACTCTGACCAGGAAATTTTCCTGCGGGAGCTGGTGTCCAATGCCGTTGACGCTACGAGTAAATTAAAAACCCTTGCCCGTAAAGGCGAGGTCACTGGCGAAATCGGAGAGACCACCATTGACATCCTGATCAACGAAGAGGCCAACACCCTGACCATTCGGGATCGTGGCATCGGTATGACCGAGGACGAAGTAAAAAAGTACCTCAATCAGGTAGCCCTTTCCTCGGCGCAGGATTTTGTAGACAAGTACAAGGACGAAGCCAGCATCATCGGTCACTTTGGTCTTGGCTTTTATTCAGCCTTTATGGTTGCCGATAAAGTCGAAGTAGTAACCAAGTCTTACAAAGAAGGTAGCACGCCTGTCCGGTGGATCTGTGAGGGAGACCCATCTTATCAGATCGGCGAAGCCGAACGGGATTTTCACGGTACTGACATCATTCTCCACATCAGCGAGGACAGCAAGCAATACCTTGAAGAAGGTGAGATCTCCGGCCTGCTCAACAAGTATGCCCGTTTCCTCCCCGTTCCAATTCGCTTCGGCACCAAGACTGAAGTCGAGTACAAGGAGTTCGAAGGAGAAGTGGCTGAAGGCGAAGAGCAACCCGCTCCCGAGAAGATCGAAACGGAGGTTGATAATATTGTTAACAACCCCAATCCGATCTGGAAGAAAAACCCGGCGGACCTCACCGATGAAGACTACAAGTCTTTCTACCGGGAGCTTTACCCCATGGGCCAGCCGCCGATGTTCTGGATCCACCTCAACATCGACTTCCCTTTCAACCTCACGGGTATCCTCTACTTCCCGAAAGTATCCGGAGGGTTAGAACTCCAGCGCAACAAGATCCAGCTCTACAGCAATCAGGTCTACGTTACGGATGACGTAAAAGACATTGTCCCCGAATTCCTGACCCTACTCCACGGCGTTATTGACAGCCCGGACATTCCGCTGAACGTATCCCGCTCCTACCTCCAGGCTGATACCAACGTGAAAAAGATCACGGGCTACATCACCAAGAAGGTCGCTGAAAAGCTTAACAGCCTTTTCAAGGATGACCGCGAAGCTTACGAAGGAAAGTGGGCAGACCTGGGTGTATTCGTGAAGTACGGCATGATCTCCGAAGAGAAGTTCTACGACCGGGCCAAAAAGTTTGTGCTGCTGGAAAACGTAGACGGTAATAAGTTTACCATCGAGGAGTACCGTGAGCGCATTAAGGAGAACCAGACTGACAAGAACGAGATCCTCGTCGGCATTTACACTGCCAATGCTGACAGCCAGCACACCCTGGTGGCCGGCGCACAAGACCGCGGCTATGACGTACTGGCCATGGAGCACGCTATCGATGCCCCCTTCATGGAAAACGTTGAGCGCAAGGAGGAAAAGATTCGTTTCGTACGGGTGGACTCCGCCACCCCGGACCAACTCGTCCCTAAAGACGAAGAAAAAGAAAACCTCCTCTCCGAAGAGGAAAACACCACTGTAACCACCCTCTTTACCGAAGTGGTTGGAGACAAAGGAAGCGTTGAGGTTAAACCACTCGACACTACCGATGCCCCCGTACAAATCGTACGCAATGAGTACATGCGCCGCATGAAGGAAATGCAGCAGCTCCAGGGAATGGACATGAGCATGTTCCCTGACAGTTACCAGGTGATTGTAAACGCCAACAACCCCGTTGTCAAAGCGCAGATCCTCAATCATGACGACGAGGCCGTACGCACAGAAAACGCCACCCACCTCTACCAGCTGGCTTTGCTTAGCCAGCAGTTGCTGAGTGGTGCTGACCTGAAAGCGTTCGTCGACCGCAGCGTAAAGATGATGGGATAAAAAAAGGTGCTGCCTGGCAGCACTTCTCCTTATAAGCATGAGGTTGAGGGATAATCATCCCTATGCTGCTTGGTTGTTAAAGCTGAGGCACAATCTTAGCGGGTAGTTCGTAGTAAGTAGGCCATCACACATGTCATATGGCACTACCTACTACAACCTGCCTGCTTAAACCTTACCTGGATTAAAAAACAGAGTAGCTACAAGGAGTCGTGTCCCAATCTTTTGTTACATGATAGCAGACCTCCCCCGGATGTTTTTATCCGGCAGGTTGCCTTTCAATCCTCCGCCGACCGTATCTTGCCTCAATGAGAACCATCCTATCCCTGCTCCTTTTATCGATATTCCTCAGCTGCGGACAAACCTCCGAGCCCCAGGAAGTCACCGCTACCCTCGAAGAACCAGTCAACATGGCCGCTAGCCCGGACTCCTTACTCCGGCACGTCGTGATGTTTTCTTTCCTCGAAGAGAGCTACCCTGACGGCGTGAAAGCAGTAGAAGATGCTTTCCGGGAACTTCCCGCAAAAATCCCCGAAATCCATTCTTTCGAATGGGGGGTCAACAATAGTCCGGAAGGACTCGATAAAGGCTACACCCACGTCTTCTTCGTCACCTTTACCAGCGAAGCTGACCGGGAAGTATACCTCCCCCACCCCGACCACATGGCTTTCGTTGAGGTCCTGAAACCTCATCTGAACGAAGTGCTGGTCCTCGACTATTGGGCTAAGCAGTAAAGCACCAAATCTTATGTCACGCGGCTTTGTCAAAGAATCAGACCAGGAGGAGCTACCGTTCATTCCTCCCCGGGCACCACTTCCTTCGGGGGCGGTCAATTACGTCACGCCAGCAGGCCTGAGGGCTCTAGAAGAAGAAGCCGCTGCGCTAGAAGCAGCGAAAGCGGACCACTCCTTTGACGATGAAGACGAGATCCGCCGGCACCACACTATCCAGGAAGCAAAGCTCGCGCCCCTGCGGGCGCGGATAGCATCTGCCCGGGTCATCGACCCGGCGGGGCAACCCGCCGGCGAAGTAAGGTTCGGCGCAACCGTCACGCTGACTTTCCTGGCCACCGGCAAGCAGAAAACCCTCCAGATTGTTGGCGTGGACGCTGCAGATACAAAGGCCGGAAAGATTGCGTTCACCTCGCCCATAGCACGGGCCATCACGGGCCTGTACGAAGACGAAGTGGCAAACTTCGGACCGGGGAAAGCCCCCCGCAAAGTACGCGTAGAACAGATCAGGTATTTACCCGAGTAAGACTCAATGGCCGACAAGAAGGAAAGCCGTATAGATGCCAAGCGCTCATTTTTACAGACAAAACCTGAGGTTGAGTGTCGACCAATGGCAATAGATTCGTCGGACGTAGGGTATTCGGAATTTTGTATTAATCTGATCTGCCACAGGTAATTTCCTTACAGACTACTTAGTCATGTACGCAGAGAACAACCCTTCAAAAGCCAGTGGAATCTAACTTGGTGGAGGAGCTCTGCTCCGATTTGTTGCTAGTCGGAGCAGCGCTCCTCTACCAAAGCAC
>CAZTTF010000121.1:0-4331 GCA_964616365.1 uncultured Lewinella sp.
AGCCACTTCGTAATTAGTCCATTAGTCTGTTAGTTCGTTAGCCTTTCAGGCCTGCATGAACTAACAGTCTAGAAGACTAACGAACTAAAAGACTAATATAATGGAAGCTTACATCATAAAAGGATTCCGCTCCGCCGTTGGCAAGTCCAAAAAAGGAGGATTCAAAAATTACCGTTCCGACGACCTTGCGGTCGACGTGATCAGGCACCTCATGGCGCAAGTCCCGGAGGTTGACCCTAAGCTGGTGGACGACGTCATCGTTGGCTGTGCCAACCCGGAAGGCGAACAAGGCCTTCAGGTCGGTCGCCTGATCGCCGCGCGTGCGCTCGGCAAAGAAGTACCAGGTATCACCATCAACCGCTACTGTGCCTCTGGTCTCGAGTCAATCGCCATGGCGGTCGGTAAAATCAAAGCCGGTTTCGGGGATATCTACCTTGCTGGTGGCGCCGAAAGCATGAGTATGATCCCGATGACGGGCTATAAACTCAGTCCCAGCTACAAGGCGGCCATGGATAACCTGAACTACCACGTAAGTATGGGTAAAACCGCCGAAGCTGTTGCCGAGAAATACGAGGTTACCCGGGAGGAAGCTGATGCTTTCGCTGTTCGCAGTCACGATCGTGCGATCGCCGCCATCGACGGGGGCAAATTTGACAGTCAAATTGTTCCCGTAGAGGTCGAAGACGTTTACGTGAAGGATGGTAAAATGGTAAAATCCAGCCACGTCGTAAAAATGGACGAGGGCATCCGTCGCGGGACCAGCATGGAAGGCCTCGGCCGTCTGCGGGCCGTCTTTAAGCAGGGCGGAGTCGTTACTGCCGGTAACTCTAGCCAAACATCAGATGGTGCGGCTTTCACGCTCGTTGTCAGCGAGCGGATGGTGAAACAATTAGGCCTGGAGCCAATTGCCCGTCTCGCCTCTTGTTCTGTCGGTGGTGTTGACCCACTCTACATGGGCATCGGACCGTGTGTGGCCATCCCTAAAGCACTTGAGCGGGCAGGACTGAAGATCGGTGACATCCAGCAAACGGAGCTCAACGAGGCCTTCGCTACGCAGGCCCTCGCGGTAATGAAAACCGTTGGCCTCGATCCCGAGACCGTCAACGTCAATGGAGGAGCGATCGCTCTGGGTCACCCGCTCGGTTGTACTGGCGCGAAGCTTACGATCCAACTACTTGAAGAAATGCGCTTGCGCGACCAGCGCTACGGCATGGTTACCGCTTGTGTGGGTGGTGGCCAGGGTATTGCTGGCGTGTTTGAGCGCTTGTAGAAGCAGACGGCTACCGCCTGAAAATACAAAGCCCCGGAATCTGGATGGATTTCGGGGCTTTTCTATGTCTGATCTGGCCAAATTTCATGGCCGGGCTGACACCATCCAATTACGAAATCAAGGCAATCTCTGACAAGAGCATCAGTATCTTCATTAAGATACTCCTCTAGTAGCCCAGATAAAGCAGCCTCGGCCACCTCCTGTTTTCCGCCTTGGTCTCTGAATAGCTTAATCAATAACAATACCTGATCCAAGCGTTCGGATGAGGTTAGACTAACTTTCAACTGTCGAACAAAAAATTCGTCTTGCATTTATTAGTACTATAGGTGCACCTTGTAAATACTACAGGATAAAGAAAAAGTTCTTCTTAATCACCAACGGCCCTTTCTCCGATGGAGGAAGGGCCGTTTGACGATGCTACTTAGCAATTAGCTACTTGCCTACCGCGCGCTTCGCTGCGGCAACAATGTCCTTAACGCCTAAGCCATACTTATCGAGCAACTGCGTAGCAGTACCGGATTCACCGAAGGTATCGTTGGTAGCAACGTACTCCTGGCGGGTTGGCTGGTGCTGGCTGAGGCATTCGGCAATAGCACTTCCGAGGCCGCCGTACTTGTTGTGTTCTTCACAGGTTACCACAGCTCCAGTCTTCTTAGCGGAGGCGATGACTGCTTCCTCGTCCAACGGCTTGATGGTATGAATATTGATCAGGTCAACACTGATACCTTCAGCCTCCAGCTCGCGGGCAGCTTCAACGGCATTCCACACCAGGTGGCCCGTCGCGAAGATGGACACATCTGTTCCTTCGTTAAGGTGGAGTGCTTTACCGATAACGAATTCCTGGTCTTCCGGAATGAAGATGGGCCAACCGGGGCGACCGAAACGGAGGTATACCGGACCGTGGTGCTCGGCAATCGCCTGCACGGCAGCTTTCGTCTGGTTGTAATCACAGGGATTGATGACGGTCATACCTGGCAGCATGCGCATCATGCCAATATCCTCCAGGATCTGGTGCGTAGCACCATCTTCGCCCAGCGTAAGGCCAGCGTGGCTGGCACAAATCTTGACGTTTTTGTCGCTGTAAGCGATACTTTGGCGAATCTGGTCGTAAACCCGGCCAGTGGCGAAGTTGGCGAAGGTGGTCGCCATTGGAATTTTTCCCGCCGTGGCAAGACCGGCAGCAACGCCCATCATGTTGGCTTCAGAAATTCCACACTGAACGAAACGGTCAGGATAAGTGGTGATGAAATCTTCGGATTTCATGGAACCGCGGAGGTCAGCAGTAAGCATCACGACGTTGTCGTGCTTGTCTCCGGCAGCTTTCAGGCCGGCGCCAAACCCGTCACGGGTAGCTTTTTTGCCGGTAGATTGTAATTTATCGAGGGATAGCATAGCTATTGATGTTCTTTGTTGATGGATAGCGGCAGGCAGTTCAGGGCGCGGCCGCGGGTGCAATGTTGGGTTAGAACGGGCGCTGGAACGCCTGACCAATTTAGGCTGGGAAGTCTCCTAAAGTTTCTTCCAGTTGTGCCAGAGCAACTTTGGTTTGCTCCTCACTTGGCGCCTTACCGTGCCACTTGTGGGTACCAACCATGAAGTCAACACCTTGTCCCATTTCTGTTTTCATGACGATACAAGTTGGGACGCCATTGCGCTTAGCCTGAGCTTCCTTGAGGACCTTCACGGTCTCTTCCATATTGTTGCCATCCATATGCATGATGTCCCACCCGAAGGCTGCGTACTTATCAGCAAAGGAACCGAGCTTTAGTACTTCCTCCGTCGGACCATCGATTTGCTGGCCGTTGTCGTCGATAATCAGGACGAGGTTGTCCAGCTTATTGTGCGGTGCGAAAAGCGCCGCCTCCCAGATTTGACCTTCTTGCTGCTCCCCATCTCCGGTCAGTACAAACACAGTACGGTCATCACCATTCATCTTCTTGGCCAGTGCCAGACCACAGGCAGCGGAAACACCTTGCCCCAGCGAGCCGGAGGCGATGCGAATACCAGGCAGTCCTTCGTGCGTGGTTGGGTGTCCCTGCAGGCGTGAATCAATTTTGCGGAATGTAGCCAGCTCTTCAACCGGGAAGTAGCCTGCATGCGCCAGGGTGGAATACCACACTGGAGAAATGTGACCATTAGATAAAAAGAAAACATCCTCATCTTTTGCCTCCATGTTGAAGCTCGGGTCGTGCTTCATCACATCGAAGTAAAGGGCTACCAGCAAGTCAGCATTACCAAGGGAGCCTCCTGGGTGGCCACTTTGACAGAGGTATACCTGCCGGATAATATCCCGTCTTACCTGACTGGCAATACGTTCTAGTTCTTTAATTTCTGCCATGAATCTGGGTTATCGGCCCCGGTTAATTGCAGGAGCCCGGTTAACTAAAGCCCGACCGAAATGGTCCGGGGAGGGAGGTTGCCTGTACCAGGGAGTCACTGAATCAGCGTATCTGCCCTGATAGACGCTATTCATAGTAATACGTTATCACAAATGAATAAGTTTAATTACAAAGCTAAGTCTTTTTCGCTTAACGGAATCATGTGATTAAGCGATTCCTGTGGGGGGATTGTTTGGCAGTAACCCAAAATTAAAACCGATTGGAGCTACGCTATATCCACTACCCCACTTTTCCTGGGGCTATTTAAGCTTCACCCGGCATTTTTCTACCACACCAGAAGCCGAAGGTTGTCCTTGGGTCCAGGCAAAGAAAAAGCGATTCACCCTCGTCTGAGAGTGAATCGCTTTTATAAACCAGCTGTCAAAAGCGGTCGCTTTTGAAATTCTGGCGGGAATAATTAGTTGAGGCTATCGCTCAGCTTCTTGCCTGGCTTGAATTTAGCAACGGTCTTAGCAGCAATTTTGATGGTCTCGCCCGTACGTGGGTTACGGCCATCACGAGCTGGACGCTCGTTAGCTGAGAAAGTACCGAAGCCGATCAGGCTTACGCTGTCACCGCTCTGTAGTGCACCAGAGATGCTGTCGAGGGTGGCGCTGAGGGCAGCATCTGCCTGGCTCTGAGTGAGGCCGGCTTTTTCGGCGATAGACGCCACGAGTTCTCCT
>CAZTTF010000122.1:0-24025 GCA_964616365.1 uncultured Lewinella sp.
CTTTGCCCCGGAGCTCAAGTTCGACCCCACCGATTTCGTCGAGCAACAAGTCACTTACACCAGCAAGGACGGCACTCCCGTTACGATGTTCCTCGTCCATAAAAAAGGGCTGGAGCTGGACGGTAATAACCCTGCCTACCTTTACGGCTACGGCGGCTTCAACGTCAGTCTTTCGCCGAGTTTCAGCACCTTCCGGATACCGATGCTCGAAAACGGCGCGGTCTTCGCGATGGCCAATCTCCGCGGAGGCGGAGAGTACGGCGAAGAATGGCACCGCGGAGGCATGCTCCGGAACAAACAAAATGTCTTCGACGACTTCATCGCCGCCGCTGAATACCTCATCGATGAGCAATACACCCGCAAGGAAAAACTCGGCATTGCCGGAGGCTCTAATGGCGGTCTGCTCGTTGGCGCTTGCATGGCCCAGCGCCCTGACCTCTTTGCCGTTGCCTTCCCGGCCGTAGGGGTTATGGATATGCTGCGGTACCACAAGTTCACCGTCGGCAAAGGCTGGATACCTGAATACGGGAGCAGCGAAGACCCGGAGATGTTCCCGATCCTGATGGCTTATTCACCGCTGCACAACCTGAAAGACGGCACCGCCTACCCCTCCACAATGGTCACCACGGCAGATCACGACGACCGGGTAGTTCCGGCCCACAGCTTCAAGTTTGCGGCGCGCTTGCAGGAAGCTCATGGCGGAGACAATCCGGTCTTGATCCGCATCGCCGTAGATGCCGGCCACGGGGCCGGCAAGCCCATCTCAAAGACCATCGAAGAGCAAGCAGACATCTGGAGCTTTTTCTTTTACGAGACGAATGCTCCGGTCAAATACTAATGGTGAGCAACGTGTCGGTTTCTAACCATCCGTTCGCTACCTTAACCGCATGAAAGCGGTTCTGGAACACTTCGACCTTGCGGGGATGATCACCTCGATCCATCCCTTTGGGGCCGGGCACATCAACGATAGCTTCCGGGTACGGACGAGCCACGAGGCGGAGTATTTCCTGCAGCGCATCAACCACGCCATCTTTCCGGACGTAGCAGGCATGATGGCAAACATCCACCTCGTCACGCAGCATATCGAGCAGCAAGTGGCCCGCTCGACGGGGGAAGCGGGCAGGCAGCAAACGCTGAAGATTGTCCGCACAAAAAACGACCAGCTCTACCAGCAAGACGCCGCCGGCAACTACTGGCGGGTCTACCTATTCAAAACGGGTTTACACAGTTTCGATGTGCTCGAAACGCCAGAGCAAGCCTTTGCCGGCGCCAAGGCCTACGGCTACTTTCTGCGCTTCCTGGACAACGCGCCGGCGGATAAGATCGTAGACGTAATTCCGGACTTTCACAATGTTATCAGCCGACTGACAGCACTTGAATCAAGCTGGAAAGCAGACGTTCTCGGGCGCGGCCGCAGGTGCCAAGTACTCTATCGGAGCATTGCGGAATTAGCCGACCGGATGACCCAACTGCAAAAGCTCAGGGATGCAGGTAAGCTCCCTAACCGGATTACGCACAACGACACCAAGTTCAACAATGTCCTTTTCAACGCCGCAGGCGATGGGGTCTGCGTAGTTGACCTGGACACCGTCATGCCCGGCATCGTCCACTTCGACTTTGGTGACGGGATACGGACCGGCGCTGCTACTGCAGCGGAGGACGAAGCCGACCTTCACCTCGTCACTTTCGACCGTAACAAATACGACGCCTTCCGGGAGGGTTACCTCGAGGTAACCCACGACTACCTCTCCCCCCTGGAGATCGAGCTGCTCCCCCTCGCAGGGCCGCTACTCGCCTACCTCATGGGCGTCCGCTTCCTGACCGACTTTCTGGCGGGCGACCAGTACTACAAGATCGGGTACCCCGATCATAACTTTGTCCGGGCGATGAACCAGATCCGGCTAGCGGAGGAGTTGGTGCGGGGTAGAATGTAGACCGATAGACCGTTAGACCTACATTGCTATACATGGCCTCTTTTCAACCTCAACCCCGTCCCCGCTGATTTCGCTACTGCCTCCGGCGGACGAAGGAGAAGGGAGACCAAGTAGCCTGAATTTACTGGTGATTTTCGCTCATCAAATCGAATCTAATTGAAATTTGAGCACCTCATGTGTAGTAGTATACACACTTACCTCCTTAGTGTCCTCAGTGCCTTAGTGGCGAAACTCCATAACTAGCCTCTCGGGCCGGAGTCCCTCGCCCGCCCCAACGGGTGAGAAGCTTACAATGTATAAACAAACGATATACGTACAACATCATTATCTAGCTGCCTAATCTCATTCCTTTCCATTCCCGCATCAGGAATTGAATAGTTAATCATCCTATAATCTGAATATTTAAATTTCAGAACGATCTCATTATCCTTGTCGCCATAGTAGTACTTCATTATATCGAGTAAATTTATGAATTCGTTGACATATATATATCTGAAATAATAATATGTCCTACCATATTCGTATTTACTATCATCTACAATAGTCAGACCTTTCCTTAAAGGAATCACTTTATGTTCATCATTTTTTGAAAAGCCTCCCCTACCCCAACCACTTCCCTTCAAAGGTGGGTCCTTCGCGTAGCACTTCGGCCAATAAAGCACCTGCGTCCGCGCCCGTATGCATGAGTGCCGCGTGGGTATCCTTGAGGAAACGTTCGCCGACCATGTGGTCCAGTAAGCCGACAAGATGATCGTAATACCCATTGATATTAAACAGACCGCAGTGCTTCGCGTGGATGCCCAGTTGGGTCCAGGTAAACACCTCAATGATTTCTTCCAGCGTCCCAATGCCGCCGGGCATAGCGATAAAACCGTCGGAGGCTTCAGCCATGGCCAGCTTACGCTCGTGCATCGTCTCCGTTACGATCAGTTCCGTCAGGCCGGTGTGGCCAACCTCCATGTCCACCAAAAATTGTGGGATTACACCGAGCACTTCGCCACCGAGGCGCAGTACCTCATCCGCCACTACACCCATCAAGCCAACCGAGCCTGCGCCGTAGACGAGGCGTACGTCTTGCGCCACAATGGCACGCCCCATCTCCTTGGCGGCTTCGGTATAAACAGGGTTGTTGCCGGAGGAGGAACCACAAAAAATGGCGATGGAGCGTTTCATAGCAGGACGGTTTAGGGTAAAGCAGGTCGCAAATAACGGAATTATTACGTGGCAAGAGGCCTCGATTCCAGGTAATCGCAGGGCAATTCTTCAGGTAGTCGGTGCAATTGATCAGGCCACCGCTAAGTGCGAGTTGCTGTGATACACGAGCTCGCACTCAGCTGCCGGCCAAAGCAGCCCCTGCAGCAGGAGCTGGCAGTGGGCTACTTCGGTGGCGTAGCCAAAGGCAAAGGCCATCCTGAGTTCGTCGGCCATCATATTGAGGACCTGGGCCAAGCGCGGCGTTGGCTGGCGCCCACCGTAGGAAGCTACCACACTTTCCAGGAAGGTAGCCAGCGGCCAGTAGATAGCGCCGTGGTAGCCAAAGGGAGACATAAAATACAAAGCCTCTCCAATGCGGCACATATCATCCTCATTCGCCCAGGGGCGCAGGGCCAGGAGTTGTTCGAGCAAGCCGTAGTCCACGGCGTAGCGCTGGAAATCAAAGCGGTCACGCGGCTGTGCCAGCCGCGCAATGACGTAGCAGGTGAAACCACAGAGTTCAGCCCGCGGCTTGATGTCCAGCAAAGGCCCGAAGGCAGGTACGTCGCTGAGTTTTCCACTACCGTACCGATTGGGGTTGTGCTGCAAGTAAGCCAGGTACAAAAAGCGGTAGCGACGCAGCGTATCTTCGTCTAGTTCGAGATCAAAAACATAGCCTTCGTCAGCAGCGTGATAGCGCTCCCAAAAGGCCTCCCAGCGGTCGGCCAACCAGGAGAAAACGGGGAGAGAAATGGTAATTGTCATGCGAGATATAGGGTGTTTGTTTCTGTAGTAAAGATAAGAAAAAAGACAACATTTTATATCTTTTTTGGTAATTATTTTCAATAAATCCAATATTTGATTACACTTTTTCAGCTTATCTTCCCCTATACAACTGTGGTGCGTTTAGCGGAAGTTGCAGGGAGTTATGCCTTGGTTGAGGAGCTCTGCTGCTAGTCGGAGCAAAGCTCCTCTACCAAAGCACGATTGCAACCCACCGTGCTACCCGCCCAAAGGCTACTAATCGGTAACGCCCTATATTCCGCGGTAGCAAAAGTCCTCTTCTATGCTCCCCGATCACCACCCCTTTCTCGACGAACTATTCCGCCGCCTAACCGATAATTCCGGGGCACTCGACCACCTGTTTATTGACCACATCTGCTATCGGGTCGAGACCGACGCCCGGTACCGCGAACTGCGGGAATATCTGCTCCAACAGGGTAACACCCTTTTGGTAGAGAGCATCATTGGCGGGCGGAGCATTGCCACCTTCAAACTCAGTACGCCCCTACCCTACGGAAACCGCAGGATTCCATTACTAGAGCTGCCCGCCCCCAAGCCAGGAAGCTTCTATCCCGAAGGCTACGAACACGTAGAGTTTGTCACTGACCGGCCGCTCGTTGCCTTCTGTGATCAACTGCCGGCATTGCTGGCGGTCCCTGCGGCTAACTATGACCGCAAAGGGCTCTCCAAAGCCCGGAATGCAGATTTGCGGGTAAAACTTGGAGATGGCTACAACGTGAAATTCCACGAGCAAAGCTTGGAGGCAGTCATTATGGAGGAATTACAAGCGGACGACTAAGCTACTCAGCGAGCCAGCCTCGCCAGCGTATTGACCAGCAGCTCAACCTCCTCCGGAGTGTTGAAGGCATGCAGGCAGATGCGCAAGCGTTCTTCTCCCGCCCGGACGGTAGGCGTCCGGATGCCTTTCACCAGCAGGCCTGCCTCCCGGCAGGCAGCCTCAGCGGCCATTACTTCCGCATTGCCGGGGAGAAGTAGAACCTGGATCGGTCCTTCCACCGCAGCCAGCTGCTCCGCCAAACCAGCGGCGGCGCAGCCCGCCCGGAACTGGGTAATCCGTTGTCGGAGGGCATCCATCCGCGTTTCGTGCAACTGCTCCATGCGGGTGTAGGCAGCGGCGATGCCCGCCCATTGGGCGGGAGCTGGTCCGGTAGTGTAGATGAAGGGCCGGCAGGTGTTGACCAGGTATGCCCTGAGGTCCGTACTACCCAGTACCGCGGCGCCGTGGGCGCCGAAGGCCTTGCCGTAGGTTACCACCGTAGCGAATACCTTGTCCTGCAAACCTAGTGCAGCGACCAGTCCTCCCCCAAGCGGGCCTTCGAGCCCGCAGGAATGGGCTTCGTCGACCATCAGGTGTGCGCCAACTTCCTGGCAAATAGCGGCGAGGTCCTGCAGCGGAGCGAGGTCGCCATCCATACTGAAGCGCCCTTCGGTCAAAACGAAAGTCTGTCCGTCGGGCCGGGCCTTACGCAGCTGAAGACGCAAGTCCTGCAAATCGTTGTGCTTAAAGCGGATAGCTTTTGCCTGTGCTAAGCGCAGGCCGTCCCGACAGCTGGCGTGCATTAGCTCGTCGTAAAAGATGGTGTCGGTACGGGTCAGGACTGCAGACAGCAGCCCCAGGTTAGCGGTATATCCTGAGTTAAACGCCAGCGCAGCTTCGTGGCCGTGGTGATGAGCAATCGTGGCTTCAATAGCATGCCAGGCATCCTCATCTCCGGAGATCGACCGGGAGCCGGTAGCGCCGGATGCCCCGGATGGCCCGACCTCCTTTTGCTCCTGCGCCCGCGCCATGCCCATATAGTCGTTCGACCAAAAGTCAATGCCCGTGACCGTACCCGCCAGCGAGCGGTAGTTACCCGCCGCACGAATCTTATCCAGCCTTTTCCGTAAAAAACTTGCCATACCGAACTGCCAGACTACCCCACTACCACTCCGTCAGCTCCGAGAACAGCTGCCACAGTTGGTCCTGCTCAGGAATGGGGGCTTCGATGGAGACTTTCTCCTTTTTCACTGGGTGTAAAAAAGACAAAGACCGGCTGTGCAAGTTGATTTGTCCGTCTTCATTGCGCAGGCGGGAGCCGTATTTAAGGTCGCCCCGAATGGGCGTCTTCAGCTGATCAGCCAACTGCACCCGAATCTGGTGCGGGCGACCAGTCTCCGGTGTAATTTCCAGGAGCACGTTAGAGCCGACCCTGCCCAGCAAACGATAATCCAGCTTGGCCAGCTTGGCGCCTTTGTGTCGGTTGGAATCAGCTTTAGGCACAATCTTACTGCGGTTCTTGCTCGTGTCCTTGTAAATGTACCCACGTAGGGAGCCCTCGATGGGGTTAGGCTGGTCCGTAACAATGGCCCAGTATTTCTTCGTCACTTTCCGTTCCCGAAACAGGTCATTCATGCGGGTCAGGGCCTTACTTGTTCGCGCAAAAATGATTACCCCACTAACCGGTCGATCCAGGCGATGAATTGCCCCCAGATACACGTCGCCCGGCTTGTTGTAGCGGTCTTTGATGTAGGTTTTCACCCAATCCATTACCGTACGATCTCCCGTTGCATCGCTTTGCGAGAGGAGTCCCGCCGGCTTGTTGACGGCGATCAGGTGATTGTCTTCGAAGAGTACTTGTAAATGCATGGGATAAACTTATTGCCACAAGGCGGGCCTTGTGGATTTTGGGAGGGCGAATCGCTTTATGCCACAAAGATCGTATTTATCCCATTAGGAAAACTAAGTCTGCTATTCGGACATTATCTGAGTACCAGACTACCATAAATTATGCACCTTTCGCTCGGCTATTCCCCCTGCCCTAACGACACCTTCATTTTTGACGCCATGGTCCACGGCCGTATCGATACGGAGGGCCTGTCCTTTGAGGTCCACCTTGGCGATGTCGAAGCGCTCAACCAACGCGCCTTTGCCGGCGAGTTGGATATCACGAAGCTCAGCTATCACGCTTTCGGGCATTTGACCCCGACCTACGCCCTGCTCAATGCCGGCAGTGCGCTCGGGCGGGGCGTGGGGCCGCTGCTCGTGACGGCTGACGCTGCTTTGGCAGCGCGGACGCAGGAGCAGGCTGACGGACTAAATAGCGACGTGCTCCCAGCAGCAACCCCGGTGGCCATTCCCGGCAAATACACCACCGCTAACTACCTGCTGGGGCTCGCAGCCCCACAACTGGAAAACAAGCAGGAGGTATTGTTCTCTGACATCGAAGAGCAAATACTTTCCGGCCAGTTCAAAGCCGGGCTGCTTATCCACGAAAACCGTTTCACTTACCACGAACGGGGGCTGCATAAGCTGGCTGATCTGGGAGAATACTGGGAGTCAACCACTGGCTACGCCATTCCGCTCGGCGGAATCGTCATTCGCCGTTCGCTACCGAAGGCCCTGCGGGAGACCTTTGACCGCGTGCTCGCCCGCTCGGTCCGCTATGCTTTCGATAACCCCGAAGCGTCGGCAGCCTACGTGGCCCAGCACGCCCAGGAGATGGACCCCGAAGTACGGCGTAAACATATCAACCTCTACGTCAATCAATTTTCCCTGGACCTTGGCCCGGAGGGCCAGGCAGCCGTCAACGGCTTTCTCGCCCAGGGGCGCGAGCGGGGTGTTATTCCAGCCAGCGCCTACCCTACTTTCAGTGCGGAGATTAAGGGCTAAGCGATTGGCGGCAGAAGTATAATTAACGTGAGGTTTGCCAACAATGCTTGATTTTTCTTAATGAAGCAGACCAAATTTTCAAGTTGGCTTGTTTCGTCTGTTGGTCAGCAACTTTCATCATTGCCTCGTCCAAACCTGACGTTATAATTAGTGTGCCGTAAACCAGGCCACAGCCATTCCGAGAACAACAACCGCGAATTTCTTGAGCGAAATTCCGTGTCCTGTGGTCCCGTCAGCTTCAAAGATGATGGTGGTAGAAATATGCAGGAAGCTTCCGACCACGAGAGCAAGTACCCGATTGGTCCACAACGGATCAATACTGATCACTTCCCCCAAAACTGCTCCCAAAGGGGATAGTGCAGCAAAAATCAGGAGACAACCCGCAGCGAAGGTTTTGCTGTAGCCCGAATGGCGCAGCAGGAGCGCCAGCGCAAAGGCTGCCGGAATTTTGTGCAGGACGATTCCCATGAGCAAGTGCCCGCCTTCGGTGTGCTCGTGCGTATGGCCACCAACACCTTCCACTGCGGCCCCGAGGGGCAGCCCCTCCAGCAATGCGTGTAAGCCCAGACCGATCATGACCGAAATCGCGTAGCCATAGCCTTCCCGCTTATGGGCATGGACGTGGCCATGCTCAACGCCCTGACTCAGCCCCTCCAAAAGCAGTTGCACGAAAAAACCCGCCAACAACCAGATGCCGGTGTGGTAGGCAGGGTTTGAAAATACGGTGGGCATCAACTCCATCGCCGCAATCCCCAAAAGGTAGGCGCCGCTAAACGACAGCAGCAAAGGCAAATAGTCTTGCTGCAAACGGTTATTCTGTCCCTTAAACCCCCAGGCTAAACCTCCGCCCAGAAGAACACTGCAAAAAAGCAGCAGGTATTGCCAAAGGACCATGAAAATGATTTGAAAGCAACTCAGGTCAACAGACAAGTCGGACCTGAGCAACAACTAATTTGAAAACAAATTCCAGCAGCAAAGGTAACTGCTTACATATTACACTGGCAGTTTTCGAGACACTCGATAATCAGGCTAACGTCCCGCTCCTTGAGGGAATACATCATCGACCGTCCGTCCCGCTTAACGGAAAGGATACCCTTGAGCTTCATATTCTGCAGGTGATGGCTTACCAATGATTGCTCGTAGCCGAGGGCTTCGCAGATGTCAGTAACGTTCAGACGCGGATGCTGTTCCAGCAAATGGACGATCCCCAGGCGGAGAGGGTGAGCCACCGTCTTGAGGATAAAAGCAATGCGCTCCAGCTTCTCGGCTTCCTGTTCATTGAGGGCAGTGGGCTTGACTTGGGACATGCGGACGGTGAGTTGTTGTTTGGATAAGGATACAAAATTGTATGGAGATTAGTTGAAGTATGTGGAGGTTTGGACAACACCAATTACCTTGTGGGCAGCGTACACCCTACGATAATTGAAAGACATCCTTCAGACCATTGCGGATATCGTCGCCATTCTTTTTGGCGACACCCCCCAGCGGCCGCGCGCTCCGCGGCCTTTGCCGACGGCGCTTCCTCCTGCTGCTCCGGTACCGCTAAGGGCTGACCCCGAGGAACCACAAGATGCGGCCGAAGTGTCGGCTGACGACGCTATCGTGATCAGTCACGAAGCTGAAGCTCCCCGGGAAATGGATAGTGCCGAGTATGACACCAACCCCATTCCGGCACCAGCAGACCAAGTGGAGGCTCCTGCTCTGTCTCCCTCAGTTCGATTTAGAGGCCGGGTGCGCCCCTCCCCCGAATACCGGGCCCGCTACATGTGGTGTATCGACCACGGCCACGGTTCCCTCAGCCCGGGAAAGCGCAGCCCTCAGCTCCCCGATGGGCGCCAACTCATCGAGTACGCCTTCAACCGGGACATTACATCGCGGATATTTTCCCAGCTGGACCAGTTGGGGGTAGCTTATTTTAATGTAATCCCGGAAACGGAAGTGGGCAACCTCCTTACGGAGCGCGTTGACCGGGCAAACAGCCTTAGTACGGCCCTACCTAAAGTCTACCTGAGCATTCACGGCAACGCTGGCCCTGCGGCCAGCCTGGCGTCATTTACCGACGATCGAATCCGGGGGATCGAAACCTGGTATTACCACGGCAGTAGCAAAGGGCGCAAGCTGGCCGCTGTTTTCCAACGACACCTGGTAGCAACCACCGGCATGGCCAACCGTCACCTCCGCTCTAAAGTCACCAGCCAATTCTACGTTTTGCGTGCCAGTCGAATGCCAGCAGTCCTAACCGAAAACGGCTTCTACAACAACCGATTTGACCTTGAAATCATGCTAACCGATGCTTTCCGGCAACAGGTGGCAGATGCCCACATTGCCGCCATTATGGAGATTGAACGGAATGGTCTGGACAGCGATCTTACAACATAGGGTGGTTAAGGCTGATACCTGCGTCAGCAGCAAGCTTGACCTTAGGGCCCTTGCAACAGACTGGCTTCTCGACCTGAAGGCCGCTCACCAGTATTCTGAAAGCCAGCAAACCAGTGCCACGTCAAGAACCATCAGCTAAAGAAGAGAGGCTATTGCTTGATATCGCAGCCCCCGCAACACTTTGGTACAGGTTTAACACAACCAGCCCCGTCGTTTTTCGTTAGCTTTTCAGTCTACTGCCTTCACGAGCTACGGTGCATTGAAAACAACTACCCTCCTTTTCATCCTGTTCTTTCCCATGCTGACTTTGGCTCAGGAGGATGGCTGTACCGGGCCGTCTTTTGTACAGCTGTTCCGGGATGATGATGGGCAGGATGTTCGGGCAACCTGTGTTATCCCTTATCCCGGTGGCGGCAATGATGTGTTGCTGGGGGGAACCATAGGAGGAAATATCTTCCTTTCCCGGCTCAGCCGGGAAGGAGTCCTGAGATGGCGGCGCGTCCTTACCACTCCCAGCGAGAGCACTGAATTATCGACCCTGTCAGAACTCGTAGTTGACGAGGAAGGCATGATTGCCGGTGTCGGATCTTCCTTCACCTCCAACAACATCCAGCGCTTGTATCTCTTTCGCTACGATCCCCTGGAAGAACGCATCCTTTACTTTAGGGAGCCTCCTTTTCCATCGGAGGGTACCGGGCTTAAACTGGGCCTGCCCGGCGAATACCTGATCTCGGGCAGTAAAAACGGAGAGCCCCCTCCAATCTTTAACGCTGGCTACCTGGCGCGGGTATCCCGCGCCACCGGGTTGGTCATCGACGAAGGTACTACACTGGATTTCCGGGGTGATGAAGGGCTCCTGGATTTATACCGTTTACCGGATGGCACCTCATTTACTGGTGGCAACATTGCTGCCACCGGAGGGGCCGGAGATACCCGGGCCAGCGTAACAAGATTGGACGCCGAAGGCAATCCCATCTGGACCCGGATCGGCTACGCCCCGGACGATGTAAACGCCCGGCTTTTCACCTTTGACATAGAAGTATTCGACAACACGGTCTACGTGCTAAGCTGGGGCAATGTGGGGGTAATTACCGGCTCGTTGAATACGGCCATGATCTTGTCCGCCTTCGACCTGAATGGTACGCCGCTGTGGACCAGACGCTACGACGTAACGGCTTTTGACGGCGAAGAAGCCGTAGAGCTATCCGTTCACAACGGGCAGTTGTACGCCTATGGATTTAGCCTGATCGGTCGCCGGCAACCGTTCCTACTGAGTGTGGCTCCGGATGGCGAACTCAACTGGGCCCGTATTTACGACCTCCCTGGCAATGTCACTCTCTACCTGCGTTGCAACCAACAACTCTTAGTAGACGACAACGGAATAATGGCGCTGGCTAACTATTCTTTTACCGGAGGACGCGCCCGCGAGGGCGCGCTGTTCACCCTGGACCCACTGGGCAATTCAGACAACATCTGCTTTGACATTGTTGACGCAGCCGTAGAAGTCACCACCGTGGTGGCCGACTGGGCTTCCATTACCGTAATTCCTAGCCCGCAGGGACAAGCCTGGTCCGCAGTACCCTCTGCACCGATTCCCAGTAGCCTTTCCGCCTTCGATGACTGTGACCTCCCCTGTGACGACTGCTTTGAACGTACTTTTCAGCAAGCAGCCATTTGTGCCGGGAGTAACATTCTTCTGCAGGGAAGTTTGCAATCCACTCCCGGGGTGTATGCCGATACCATTGCTGGTCCGGTAACAGGTTGTGATACGATCGTACTAACGGAATTGTTAGTCTCCGACGGGCCAGTAGTTGAATATTCCGTCAACCGCACCTGTGGCTTTGCGACCGCAGACGTTGCACTTAGCGCCAGCGAAGGCATCTTCCCCTACTCCTATGCATGGTCAACACCAACCGTATCGGGAGACCGCGTTAGCCTTCCTGCCGGTACTTATCAGGTCACTGTTAATGATGCGCTGGGGTGTAACCCGGCCGTCGTTGAGGTAGTCGTGCCGCCGGTGGCGGCTGGAGGGCTGGACTTCCGGACCGACGCTCCCTTCTGTCCCGGAGACAATACGGGCGTAATTCGCTTGGTGCCCGCCGGTCGCGGGAGCCTGCGTCTGTTACCCGACGGGCCGTTCTCTCAGGGGCGGATCGACAGTCTTTCCCCAGGCACCTACGGCGTCATCTTGCGCGACACCAGTGGATGTGAAGCCTTCCGGCAAATCAGAATCAACGAGCCGCGCCCGGCACAGATCAACATCAACGCTCCTGCCTTTGTCCGGCTCGGAGACCGGATCAACCTGAGCGGGAGTGCGCAGTTTGGGTCTTTGTTTACCGACTACGCCTGGTCTGCGCGGGATTCAGTTGGCTGCGCCAACTGTCCGGTAGCCATCTACCAGCCTACTTCCAGCGGAACGGTGACCGTTACCGCGCAAACGCTGCGTGGCTGTCCCGTAGCGGATAGCACTTTCATCCAGGTCATCCAGGGAGCTGCCCGGATCTATATCCCCACGGGGTTTAGTCCGAACGGAGACCGGGTAAATGATCGTTGGGTGCCCGGCCTGGGGCCGGAGGTAGCGAGGGTAGTCACCTGGCAAGTGTACGATCGCTGGGGCGGTCTGTTCTGGGAGTATGGCGGAGATGAGAACTGGTGGACCGGCGAGGGGATACCCGCCGGGCTTTACCATTATCAATTCTCTGCCCTGCTAATTGATGGCCGCACAGTAGAAAAAGCAGGGGCGGTAACGCTGGTCCGGTAATTGACGCCCCTTGCTCGGAGCAGACTAGCTCACCTTTGCACCTGCGGACGCGCCCTCCATCTGGTCCGCTGCGCCTTCGGCACGTTTAACGGCTTCTCCGGGACTATACCCTGCGTATTTTCTGAACGCCCGGTTGAAGGTCGACTTGGAGTTGAACCCACAATCCATGGCTATGCTCAGCAAGGTATGCTGAAAGTGTGCTCCGGCTTTAATGCGCCGCTGAAACTCGGCGCAGCGTAGACCATTGACGAGGTCATTAAAATTTTTCCCGTAATAGCTATTGATGACTTTACTGAGGACCGAGGTGTTTGTTCCCAGTGATTCCGCCAGATCGCCCAGTTTCAGGTCCGGGTTGAGGTAGTCATCCTCAGTAGCCAGCCGATGTTCCAGTTTTTTTGCCCAACCCGCGAGCTCGGGATCAACTTTTACCGCAGCTTCTGCTACGGGTAGTCCGGCTTCCTCAGCGGCTAATTTCTTTTCAGTACCAGGCTCAAATCGCAGCGCCCTCGTAAGCGTCGGGTTGATGGCCAGGAACTGAATTGCCGCGAAGAAAGTAAACAGAGACATCGCAAAAAAGCTATCCCAACTGTCCATGTAAGAAGTGCTGAATAGTTGGTTCCCTACCTCCAGGCCGAAGGTTATCAGCACCCCGACCAGCATAAAATAGAAAGTGTACCGCAAGCTATGGAGCGTTAACTGCTCCGTATTCGAGAACTCCCGGAGCAAATACCGGCGGTATTGACGGTATTCCAGGATGGTTTTCACCAGATAGTAAATCAGGTGCAGGAAACTGAATACGGTGTAAATGGCGTAGTACCAGAAGCCAAGTCCACCATTATTACCCCATTCGGAGGCGGGGCCGCGGGTGCCGTGGAAGAACTCAAAGGGCTGTGCGAGGATAAGCTTCCAGTACACCCAATCGTAAAGGAAAATGCCTACCGGTTCCAGCAGTACTAGCCCCAGGGGAAGAAAATGCCACCAGTACGCTGCATCCCACCTAAAGTCAGTGTTTGTCAACGACCGGAAATACAGCCAGATCAAGGGACCGAAAGCAAGGAAATTCCGCCATTCAACGTAGAACATTAGCGTCGTACGCCAATCGTGGCTATCGAACCATCCGGCATAACCGAACATCCATTGCCCGATGTATAGACTTCCGAAGAATAGCAGAATGGCGGCGAAGTAGTCACTGATCCGCTCTTCCCGCATTCCCCTCAATATCAGGATAATTGCAAACACTACTCCCTGCAAAAAACCGGGAAGTAGTTGGGAAGACCATTCATTAAACTCAAAATATTGACTCACGCAAGGAAGGACTGGTACGACCTCTGCAAGTTGCGTTCATTTATTTTAATTATTGCTCTTCTTCCAGATTTCGTACCACTTTTTACCCGCTTTTTCTTGCTCCTTTTTCCGGGCCTCTTTGCGCTTCTGGCGCTGGCGTTGCTTTTTCTCCCGCCGGTTTTGGCGCTCTTTCTGCTTATCCCAGATGGTATTGCGCTTGGCTATGACATAGCGAACACTAATGGCTGTCTGGGTATCAATCAATCCAGATCCTCCGGTGAAATTGACGGCTGGTTTGAAATCATAGGAAAGGTTTACCCCCCCAAAAGTAGCTTCCAGGCCAATCACACCGTCGACGCCAATCGGGCCACCAACAGGGTCTCCTGTTTCAGTATCCAGTTCATCACTCCAGCCGACGTGGGCGCCTGCTCCGTAGAAAAGGTTAAGCCTGCGGCTTAAGAGCGGACGGTGTTGCTTCCCGAGGAAGGTAAAACTTCCCTGATCCTTTTGCAGGCTGGATTGCAGGATGCCTTCTACCACAAAGTTTTTCTGAATCTGCGGCACGCGTAGTTGTACGGTAGCTCCCCAATCCGTCCCCAGGCGTATACCAAGCGAGGAGTCGTAAGATTGTGCAGTAAGAAAAAGGGGCACCAGCAGACAAGCGGTAAGTAGGAATTTCAACATGCAAAGGTTAACGTATGCATCCCCCTGATTTTGTACCTCGCACCATTACTTTCTTTCGCGACCAAGCAATTTCCTGGTCAGCGCAGCCTGCGGCTGCGCGAACACTTTTGCCGTTGCACCAGCTTCTACGATCTTCCCGTTGTCCATGATCAGTACCCGGTCGGCGCGGTCCTTTACCAGGTTCAGATCGTGACTAATGAACAGCAAACCGATATGGTACTGCTGACGTAGGCGATCCAGCAAATTGAGTACTTCTGCACGTAAGGGGGCATCCAGGGCAGATACGGCTTCGTCAGCAATCAACAGCACCGGATCAGCAGCCAGGGCGCGGGCAATAGCAACGCGTTGGCGTTGCCCCCCACTCAACTGGCCGGGCAAGCGCCCGGCAAAGGTCGCGGCAGGCAGGCCAACGGCCTGCAGTAGTGCTCCGCAGGTATGCCGGGCCGTAGGCCGGAGGCGCAATACTTCTTCCAGGGTTTGCTGTACCGTTAGCTTAGGGTTCAGGCTACTGAAGGGGTCCTGAAACACCAACTGCGCGCCCCTTTCCGGCACCTCGATGGTACCGGCACTAATTCTTTCAAGGCCAGCAATACAACGGGCAGTTGTGGTTTTCCCACAACCACTCGGGCCAACGATTGCTACCCATTCTCCGGCGCTTACCGAAAAGGACACCCCTTTTACTGCCGGATGCACTTCCCTTTCCGACCACGGCCACGCTTTTTTGCCCGCGTAGTTGACCTCCAGATCAACCACCTTCAATACCTCACTTCTCGGTGGTCCGGGGTTCCCGTCCGTGATGGGCAATTCAGACGGCCTTGCTTCGTCCGTTAATCCTGCACCTGGCAACGCCAGGATTTCTTTCGTACTTCCCTGATGTACCAGCCGGCCGCCGCGCAGGACGATGGTCCGGGTAGTCGTGTTACGAAGCACCTCCAGATCATGGGTGATGAAGATCATCGTCATCCCCAGTTCCTCACGCAGTTTTGCCAGCAAGGAGAGAATGCCTCGCTCCGTAATGGTGTCCAGAGCAGTAGTGGGCTCATCCGCAATGAGAAGTCGTGGCCCTCCCAGCAGGGCCAGGGCGATGAGGAGGCGTTGGCGCTGCCCTCCGCTAAGCTCATGTGGAAAAGCTCCCAAAATCCGTTCCTGTTCATCCGGTAATTCCACCCGCGTTAACCAGTCTGCAAGGTGTTCCATTCGGACCCTGTCCGTTGTCAGCTCCGGACACAGGTTCCGGACAGCTTCAAGCAACTGTTTCCCTACCCGTTGAACGGGATTAAGGGCCGTAAGCGGCTCTTGGAATACCAGGCTAATTTCCCGGCCTCGCAATTGTCGCCACCCGGCTTCATTTAATGCCAGCAGGTCTACCTGTTGTCCGTTGGCTTTGGTGTAAATGGCCTGTCCGCTGCTCACCTTTGCTGCCTGCGGCAGCAAGCCCAGTAATGCCTTTGCCGTGAGGCTCTTCCCCGAACCAGAAAGCCCCAGCATTCCCAGTTGATCTCCCGGCGCAACCCCAAAAGAGAGGTCCTGCACCACGGCAGGAGCTTCCGGAAAACTGATGGTCAGATCTGTGAGGGTAAGGATATGCTTATGATTTCTGAGCCGTTAGCAATGGTGCCTGTAAGCTGGTGACATGAGTGACTAATCCTCCGGATTGAGTTCGTAAAAATCAATCTCGTCGTAGTTCAACATTTTCCGACGACCTATTTCTTTGGGAGCATAATTTTCCGCCAGGTAATCCAGGATGATGGGTTCGTCGTCTTCGAGATCGTGCAAGCCCTGCGTGGATTGCATCCAACGGATCATCTCTTCCCAGCCCTCCCGGGTGGCGCGGTTCTGCGTAATGAGCTTGGCGGAATGACAGGTGGTACAATTTCCCCGGACAATAGCAAAACCGGGAGCATAGGCGAGACCAGAGGGATGAATACTGTCTGCTGGCCAAACTTGTTCCACGGCATCAGCTACCGACACCTCCGGCTCACAGGCGTAGCCGAAAGTGACAAGAAACAATAAACCCGCGAGGATAAATAAGTTACGCATCTGCTGCTTTTAAAACCGTTTCGAATAGGAAAGATCAGTAGAAATATGTCTTGGCGGCATGCTCATGCCTGCTACCGCCCGACTACCTTGACCACAATACGATGGCAGGCATTGTTGAGGTACCCTTTCGGGTTCCATCCCGGCAGCAACATAGGCTGCGCCTTTCCTTCGCCATCGGTGGCTTTTGCCCAGACTTCATAGTAGCCGGGCTGCGGGAAGGTGAGGTCAGCCGAAAAGGTTTGCCAGGCAAACCGGTTAGCAGAAGGCCCAAGGGTACAAACCTGCCAGGTTTGTCCGAAATCAATGGAATACTCCATCTTCTTTATGCCCAAACCATGTCCCCAGGCTTTACCCCGGATAGCAAGGCCATCGTTCAAATTGATGGTGGCTCCGGTTTTTGGATAGGTGATCAGTGACTTAACCGGCATCTGTTCAATGATGGCCATGTCCCCGTCTGGGACCTTGGCGCCAGGAGCAACTGCCCGTTGCGGTACTCGATATGCCTGGCCCGTCATCTTCGGGCCATCGTGGACTTTATTCCGGATATCTATCCTGGTCAGCCACTTGCCGGAGGCTGATGCCGGATACCCTCCGATTACCAGCCTCAGCGGATGGCCGTTTAATATAGGCATATCCTCTCCGTTCATCGCCCAGGCAATCAGACATTCTTCTTCGAGGGCTTTAGTGATTGGTACTCCACGAGAGATAGGTACTTTATCCGGGTCTCCACTAAGGTGGGTGTCAGCGCCATAGTAGCCGATGTAGACTGCATCATCTTTTACGCCGGCATCCTGCAAAACATCCCGCAACCGCACTCCCGTCCAGGAGGCACAGCCAACAGCTCCGGTGGTCCATTGATTCCCTTTGGCGGGAGGATTAAACTCACTCCTTCCATTCCCACCGCATTCGAGGGTAATGTTTAGGGTTTGGTTCGAAAACCGGCTTTTGAGTTCTGCTAAGGAGTACGTCTTAGGTGTTTTCACCGATTCTCCTCCGATGGTGAGCGTCCACGCTGCCACATCTACCTTGCTCGGAGGAATGCCATTGTTTCTGACGAAGAATTTATCGTTCGGGGTCAGTGCCTCATCAAGGAGATGTGCAGGGGTTTCCGCATTAACGGGCCGGTCGTTGAGGACGCTCAGACCGGCAATCTTTCCGGGCAGCGGGTCTTCCACCAATAACCGCATTCCTGCGGGTAAATGCGCAGCGTACACTACGGGCAATCCAAGCGTAAGGGTGCTGATAAACTTTCGACGCTTCACAAGACAGGTATAATAAGTGCTCGTCCCCTTTCAGGTTTGATCAACCAGGGCACGCTTCACTCCGTGAACAATGACGATGGGCAAGATAATGTGTCTGCAGGACTCTGTCACTACTCTTTAGCAATCGTTAAAACACCTTAGCCTACCCGCATTGATCAATTGACTTTATGCCAAGGCGATTGCCGCTGATCATATAGTTTGGCTGAATCGTCACACATTTTCCTCTTCCGCTTGTTCGGACTCCCACTGTACGAGCTGCCGTTTGAGGATGTGATAGGTTTCTTCCTGACTGCGGCGCGCTAACCCGGTTCCTCCCCGGTAGTATTTGTTCCCCTGCTGATCGCTCAGTAGGCGTGCTTTCGTATTATCCTTGAGTTGGATCTCCATAAAGAGCAATACCTGGCGCTTTAGTTCTTCGTCAAGCACCGGGAAGGTGGTCTCAATCCGGTGGCTCAAGTTACGTGTCATGAAATCGGCAGAACTAAAGTACACCAGATCCTTCCCTTTGTGGTAGAAATGGAATACCCGGGCGTGTTCCAGGTATCGGTCAACGATGCTGATACCGTGGATGTTATCGCTGATTCCTTTACGACCGGGAACAAGGCAGCAGATACCTCTGATGATGAGGTTAATCTTAACGCCAGCCTTACCTGCTTTATACAGCAGGTCGATCATTTCGGGATCCTGCAGACTGTTCATCTTAAGCGTCATCGCAGCCTTCCTTCCTGCTTTAGCCTCTGCTATTTCGTAGTTGATCAGGTCCGTCAGGCCTTTACGCAAGTTAAACTGCCCCACCATCAGGTGCTTGAAGGGCTTACTTGGTGTTTTTACATTTTCCAGAAAACTGAATACCCGGGATACTTCGGAGGTCAATCGGCGGTCAGCAGTAAACACCCCGAAATCACTGTAAATCTTCGCCGTATCCTCATGGAAATTCCCCGTGGCCAGGTAGTTGTAAATGCGTTCTTTTCCATCTTCAATCCTGCGCACCAACGCCAACTTTGAATGGACCTTTACTCCGGGGAAGCTGTAGTTTACGTGGACACCGGCAGCCTCCAGTTTCTCTCCCCACCGCAGGTTGGCTTCTTCGTCAAAGCGGGCTTTAACTTCAATAAATACACTGACGATCTTACCGTTTTTGACGGCCCGCATCAGGGCTTTCATGATTCTGGATTTCTTAGCTACCCGGTACTGAACAATCTTTATGTGGGTAACGGCCGGATCGACTGCGGCCTCTTCAAAAAAGCGCACCACCGACTCATAACTCTGGTAGGGTACGTGCAGCAAATGATCGCGTTCCTTGATGGCTCCCCAAAAATCATCCACCCCTTCCAGCTGTGGATACGGTAATGGAGGTTGAGGCTTGTCCTTAAGATGGTTCAGGCCAAAATCTGGAAACTTGAAAAAGTCGAAGTTATTATGGTAGCGTCCCTCTGCCAGGATGTCAAAGCGCTCTAACTCGAAGGAAGTGGTCAGGTAATCCCGCAGATCAGCCGGCATGGTCCGGTCGTAAACGAAGCGGCTGGCGGGGCCGACGTGACGACGGTTGAGACTGGCCTTGATCTTGGCCAGCAGATCACCACTGAACTCATCATCGATGTACAGTTCTGCATCCCGCGTCAGCTTAATGCTGTAGGTATCTTCAATGTTATAGCCGGGGAACATCCAGGAGACCGAATGACGCACAATGTCGTCAAGCATAATCAGGTTGTGGTTACCGTCGGTACTGGGCAAAGGTAAAAAACGGGGTAAGTGATCGCTCGGAATTTTTACGATGGCGTAAGCTTCCTTATCCGACTTCTTTTCTCGCATCAGGATCGACAGGTAAAGCTGGGCATTGTTCAGGAAAGGGCGCACCATATCCTTCACAAGTAAAACAGGTTGTACGAAGGGCAGCATGTATTCCTGAAAGTAATTCTCAACGTAATCCTTCTCCTCGTCATTCAGATCAAGCCGGCGTTTGAGGTAGATATTATGCCGCGCCAGCTCAGGGATTATTTTCTTTTCAAAAATCCGGCTGAACTCTTCCTGCTGGCGATTAACGATCCGTTGAATGGACCGTACCGTCTGCTTTGGACTGATGTCAAGCTCCTTTTTGGTTTTTTTGCCGACTCGCAAAAGATTGCGATGGTTCGCCATCCTGACCCGGAAGAATTCGTCAAGGTTGGAGCTGTAGATTGCCAGAAACTTAATGCGCTCGAATAGCGGCAGGCTCTCATCCTTAGCTTCCTGTAATACCCGATGGTTGAAGGACAGCCAGCTGATGTCGCGAAGGATGACGGGATTTTCCATAAGTATGAATAGGTTGGCGGGGCTTTGTATGAAGACTACAGGCAGGCTGGCCCCGACAATACTGTCTTGGGCGCGGCCGCAGGTGCAAGGTAATATTTTTCAGGAGCAATAAAGGGCTGACGCATAGTATGAGCAGCCTCCTCGAATAGTCCCAAACGAGTCGTTTGGACATAGTACGCGTTCTCCTGAGACCACCTTTAGTGGGATTAAGGAGGCTCATCCTGTGAATCAGACGACGATAGGTTTTGATGCGTTTGCCCTAATCCACCACCAGATAAACCATTTTTTAAGCTATTGGTACGCTACGGTTTTTACTACTGAGCGATCAGGTCATAACGAATCTGGTAGGTCAAGTCCGTAAAGATGCTGTCCCCAACGGTCCTTTGCCCTTCAAATGACAGGGTATTCGCTGTTACTTCGGTCACCGAGAAACGGTCCAGGAAAGCACCACCTGCGCTGCGGATCGTAATTTCTGAAGCATCATTATTTAATGAGTAAGTCCGGTCGTTATAAGCGCTCAACGGGTGAGGGTCGCCGTCAGCTGCGCAGGTTTCTCCCTGCAGGATGAGCCGCATGATTCCCGTGGAGACGAAGAAGAATAAATCGTCCCGATCGCAGTCGTCAACAATCGTTGTTGTGCTTACCCGTTCGGCATATTCCGCTTCCAAGGCCTCACGACTGCGTGGGTCAGCGTCAATATCAGCATCAGTCAAGCCAGCGAGAGCGGCATTAACCTGCGTTTCCATATCACTACTGATGGAAGATATCCGCCAGCCATCGGCGCGACCGATCTGAGAAATGGGGTTGATCATATCATCATCGTCACAGCCAGAGGCAACGAGAAGTATCAGCAGGGCAAGAAGAGCAAAGTTTTTCATAATCATAGGTTTGCGGGGATATTTACTGGAGTATAGACGAAGAAGTATCTGGTTTAGGTTGGTTCTGTGGCTTCTGCTTCAGCAGCGGCTATCCGCCGGCGATGCCGGCGAGCTTCAGGGAAAGCAGCCAATAATAGTCCGCCAAGCAGCATGACCAGGTTCCAATACCAAGGTAATGGAGCATCGCCTAGTTTAAGATAAACGGGATCCGGAGCGGTTTGTACCCGCTGAGCCGTCGACTTGTCTACCGGGTGTTTGTCTACAGGAGGGTAAGAGACCAGACCCCGTAAGGTGGGTAATGGGGGTGGTTGGCACCAGGCCGGGTTCATACAATCAGTTGTATCAACGTTGTACCAACCAATGATCTCGGTGGTAACAGTTTTGCCAGCACGCCAAGCTTCTTCCTGTACGGGGGTAAGAACAGGACGAAAGACATAGTTAGCGTCAAGCCAGCTGGTGCGTGGACTATTGATCAGTGCCTCCCCTACCACAGCGCCATCAACTTCAATGAAGTCCGCATCTCCAACGCCCTGCTCCACCACCTGCTCATATGTCATTTGGTGCAAGCTATGCGTGCCGAATTGCTGACTGATCAGGCTGTTACAACCATTGATCATGAGCACTACACCCACAAAAAGGACGAGATAACGTAAAATCATACCGCAAACATACCGCAACCGGCAGGAATCACGACAAAGCTTTTAAATTTTAAACCCTTGGGGACAAAACTATCTTAACTTACGGCACCCAAAGAATCTAATGATGTTACGCCGACTACTGTTACTCCCCGCCTTACTGGGCCTTACCCTCCTGTTTTTTTACTGTACTGATCCCGTTGAGCCCGTTTACCAGTTCGAGACCGGCTTCCTGCTCGTTGAGGGACGGATTACTGATACGGAAGCCTACAGTGAGGTCAAATTGTCGCGCAACGAACTGTTGTTCGGAGACTATGCTCTCGTCCCGATCTCCGATGCTACCGTTTCGGTGGTCGATAATGATGGGCAAGAAGTCGCCTGGGTCAACATCCCCGGAACGGGAACCTATATCCCACCTTCAGGCTGGGTAGCAGAAGCCGGCAAAAGTTACTTCCTCCGGGCCATGACCACGCAGGGAGAGATCCTGGAGTCAAAACCTGAGCCCCTGCCCACCGTCGTTCCGATCGTTAATGCTGAGATCATTTTCGAACAGGAGGCTTATTTCAGTGTCGGCCGGGACCGCTTCGTACCGGCCTTCACCCTGGAGGTTGACGTCAACGATCCCGCCGGCGAAGAGAACTTCTACCAATACCGGTATACTACTTACCAGACCATTGACATTTGCGCAAGCTGTGAACGTGCCCGCTGGCGCAACGGCGAGTGTATTCCGGGCCCTGACACCCGCTTTGTCAGCCGCTGGGATTACTTGTGCGATACCGATTGCTGGGTTTTCTCTAATGGAACGGGCATTAACCTGTTGAGCGACGAATTCACCGACGGACAACTTATCTCCAATATTCCAGCTGGACGCTTCGACTACGACCGGCCAGGAGGCTTACTCTTTGACTTGCAGCAGTACAGCATCAGTCGTGCGGCCTACGATTACAATCAGACCCTGAAAGACCTTGCTGAAGGTGCAGGAGGATTAAACGCTCCACTACCCGCAGCACTGGTCGGCAACATGAACGACGTGAGCACAGTTGGCACCCCAGTCCTTGGCTTCGTGGGCGTGAGCGGCGTTAGCCAGGAGCGGGTCTTCATCAATCGGGATACCGTCCAGGGGGAATCCCTCCCCTACAACTATGACTACCGGCCAGAACCAGTCAATCCTGAGCCTCCCCGGGCTCCCTGTGAAGGGTTTAACCGTACTACGAACGAACCAGCTGGCTGGCAGCGGTAAATACTTCGCCCCTCTGCTCTTGTAACTACTCCCCGGCACCCGCGGCCGCGCCCCTGCCGATTCGCCTCATTCTGTTATCATTTTCCATGCGTTCACTGCTTACTTTTTGCCTGCTGCTCTTCATCGGCAGCCTATCCGCCCAGGATTACCGCCTGCGCATCACGACAACCGACGCCAGCAACCGAAGCCCACTTGGCTTTGTGAACGTTCAGGTAGAGGGTACTTCCGTTGCCGGCACTACTGACGAAAAGGGGGAGGTCTCACTGCAAGTTCCCGGAGGGAAGATTGTTATTCTCGCCTCTTTCCTAGGGTACGAAACGACCAAAAAGGAACTGACTATCAATAACAGCCAGGCCAAGATCGTCATTGCCCTGGAACCAACGGCCCAACAGCTGGAAACCATAACGGTGAGTTCCAACGATGCCAGTGATCGCCTTGACCGTCCGGTGATGGGGGTGGAACGCCTGAGTATTGAGCAAATTGAGGTATTACCGGTCGCGCTGGGTGAGGTCGATGTATTTCGGGGGCTGCAATTACTGTCGGGGGTAAATTCCGCCGGAGAAGCAAGTAATGGATTGAGTGTAAGGGGCGGAACTATCGACCAGAACCTCGTCCTGTTTGACGGCGCACCCATTTTCACGCCAACCCACCTTTTCGGTTTATTCTCGGTTTTCACGCCGGATGCGATTGGTGGTGTTGACCTTTACCGGGCCAATATTCCCGCACGATTTGGCGGTCGGGTTTCCTCTGTGCTTGACGTTAAATCCCGCAACCCTACCAGCGACAACTTCAAGATGCAGGGAGGTATCGGGATCGTCTCGAGCCGGCTTAGCATCGAAACTCCGTTGACGAAAAACAAGAAACTGAAACTACTCGCTGGTGGCCGTGTAGGCCTCAATGACTTTGTTTTCAACTTCGTAGAGCGCCTGAAGAATACCCGGAGCCGTTTTGTTGACGGCACCGTAAAACTACGCTACCTGGCCAACGAC
>CAZTTF010000123.1:0-27813 GCA_964616365.1 uncultured Lewinella sp.
CTGATGTTACGCGGTGAGGACCAAAAGTTAATCCGTTTGGTGGTAGTAATGGTGGTGCTGATCATTGTCTTAGATATATGTGGTGGGCTTACCCTTACAAGATTTTTATCTCAGGGGGAGTGCTGATATTATTGTTGACCAACTATTTTTTGCGGGCCGGTGGCCCGCATGCCGTGTACCATTGCACATGCGTGTACCGGTAAGATGCCGATCATATCACCTGGGGTTAAGCTAGAGAGAACGTCAGGATCCATAACCGCAGTTCCATGTTCCTGGCTTAGCTTGATCATCTTTCCAACGATTTCATCGGCGTCCCAGGTAAGGTCCTCCTTCAAGCGCACTAAACGACCATATGTCCCGTCATTGAGCCGGTCTTTCCCCAATTGCACCCAACCGGCGTGAAGGATGGCAGTCTTATCCTGAGCGTTAAGCTCAAGCACAGGGGAAGCAAGACATACAGCGATATCGGATATCGAGCAGGAGCCCAGGCCTGACTGTACCAGATCGTAGTATATGAAGTTGCCGGGACCAATTGAATTTACTCCGGAAAAATCTTCCTGCGTTGAGCACGCCGGAGTGTCCCCTATGGTAAATTCACAGGAGCTGGGCACAAAGGGGTAGCTTTTTACAACGGAAATGGCGTCGAGCAATTGTTGGTGAATCTGACCAATTTCGGTGGTAGAAACGGTGTCATAGGTGTGTCCGCTATGCACGTAATAGCCACGGAAACGGTCAGGACCGATGGTTTTCAGCAGGTTAGCCAATCCAGCCTTATCGGTATAGTCGACTCCGGATCTACCGTAACCTGCATTGAGTTCGGTGTAACAACGGATAGAGGCGTGGCCCTCTTTGCGGAGAAGTGCTGCGGCGTATTGATTATTGATAAAGACAGTGGTGGGAACCAACTCCGCAAGCTGATTGATTTCCGCTAGTTCGCCTGGATTCAATGGCATGGCAATAGTAATGCCTTTCCAGCCTCCGGCGGCAAAGTCACGAGCCATCCTAAGACTGGTAACTGAAATTTCCTTAACGCCTGCCGCTTTAATCCACTCAGCGACCTCTTGTGACTGATGCGTTTTGAAATGCGGACGAAAGTCAAGACCATGACGATGGGCACGGTCAGCCATACGGCTAAGGTTGGCTCGTACCAGATTTTCTGCAATGAGTAGCGTAGGAGAGGCCATGTTTTCATCTGCTTTAGGCGGGGAAGATAGGAGCTCCCCATAAAGAATCATATTACAATGGAGCTTTTTCAAAAAAGAAACTGCCGACCCCATGATTGGGATCAGCAGTTATTTTAGTTCTTTGAATCATCGGTGGTGTTACTCCCGGAAGGGGTCGCTGAGGGCGGGATTGTTAAGTACCGTTTCGTCGGTCGTCATCTCCAGGAAAGCAATGAGTGCTTGCTTTTGGGTTTCGCTGAAGTTCATGCGCTGCGGAGCACCGAAGCCATTCTGGAGTTTAGGGTGAAGGTTCGGGTGGCGGGCCAGATTGTCGCTGTAGTGGTCAACTACTTCACGCAAAGTGGCAAATCGTCCGTCATGCATGTAAGGCCCCGTGAGGGCTACATTCCGCAGGAAAGGAACCTTGAAAACGCCGTCTTCTCGAGAGATGCCACTAATTGCTCCTAAACCATTGTCGTCATATGCTTCCGCTAAGCCGTTATTCGCCACGTTTTCCTCTGGCTGCGCCAGGTTGCTTCCGTGACAGGTGGCACAGTTAGTAAGGAAGATGGCCCGTCCCTGAAGTTCCTGATCAGTAAACTGGCCATTGCCCGCACTTCCAAATAGTTCTGCATCAGCAAGCTCATCAAATCTTGTGTTAACCGAAGTGATCGAGCTGGTGAATTTTTCCAGTGCCAATGTAATGCGGTCCGGGGTCAATTCAGTAGTGCCAAAGGCTTTCATGCTTAGGATTTTGTACATCTCCTGAGAGCGGAGTTCGTCGGATAACTGATGTAAGTCTTTACCCATTTCGATTTCATCCTGGATAGTGGCTTCACTCTGTTCTTTGACTGTTCCCGCACGCTCATCCCAGAAAAAGCGTACCTGACCTTCAACTGCGCTACGCGTTTCATCACCAGAACTACCGTAACCACTGACCTCAGGCGCAAAGGTTGGAACAGAGCCAAGGGCGATGGAGTTACGCTTTGTTACTGCGCCATTGATTCCGTCCGAAAAGGCTTTGGTATCCGAGAAAGCTGCCTCCTGGAGGTGGCAGGTATTACAACTGGTCTCTCCGGTTGCGGAGAGTTGTTTGTCGTAAAAAAGGACGCGACCCAGCAAAGCTTTGCGGGCATCAGAGCTTGTTTGGTTAATTCTGCTTTCTCCGGAGAAGTTTTGTAAGTGGCGTGGCAACTCAGTGGAGGCGAGTGTGATTTGCTGACTGATGTTAAGCGATTCGCTGAGTGTGGCGAATTCCTCCGCATTAAAAGACAGGGATTCAGGATTACTAAAACCGTCAACTTGCCGTGGTCCTTCAGCAACGGTTTCAGGAATACAGCCGGCACTGAAAGTGACGGCGGTGATGGCGAGAAGCAGCAGGGGTAAGCGGTACATTTGAATAAGTTATGCTACAAAGATAAGGGTTTGTCAGACCTATGTCACGCCACTGTCGGCGTAGTGTCAGTGGTAAGACTCCTGTTTTTTCGTTACCGTTGGCTCTCGGCGTAAAAAAAATGGATCTTTGGTAAGTTCTTGCTTACAGCTTGAATGCCCGATTAAAAAAAATAGGCCCTTTCAAACGAATGCTAGGTAATGGGGGACTAATTCTAGATGACGGAATATGTCCGGTAGACACAGACCATCTTTGAGGTAAATAATCAATTATGCGTTTTACCATTTTGCTATTGATCCTACCCTTTTATTTGCAATCACAGCGGGCTGATGATCGGACTACCCGATTCGTTTGGGCTGAGTCAGGATTAATTATGCGTGTAGCGGGTCGGGCTGATGCCGAAAAATTACTGACAATACCTTTTGGTGCTGAAGTCACCCTGTTGGATCAATCTGGTGAAGGTTCTTTTGTAACCTTATACGCTAATCGCTCCAATATTGACGGTGACGGAGAAGGCTGGGAGTATTTCGGCTACTATCAGCAAGTTTCTTTTGCGGGTAAGACAGGTTTTGTACACGATGCCTATCTGTCCAGTTGGTCTCCGGCTGATTTTAAAGCAGGTGCTAATGGCTACAGCGACTGGTTGGCCCAACCGCTGGACACCATCTTTATTAATGAACCCACTGCAACGGGAGGCTTTCATGAAGACAGTTTTCTGTACTACTCCGGCGTAACCATCTCTCATTATGAAATGAAGGCTGCTGCTGGCGGAACAATCGTTCTACCTAATGCTACTTTCCTGGAAGGATTTCATTTTGCCAGGAAGTATTTCAACCTCGATGTGTACAGTACCATTGAGCCGGAGTGGACGCATTTTTTTCTCATCGAGCAAAGTGATAACCAACTGGTTTTCAAACAAGACCTCTTGGAAGTAACCATCAATAGTCTTTGGGGAGTGGTGGTCATTACTTTTGAAGCCTCTTGTTGATCATCAACTCGTTTTCTTTTCAATACCATCCTCCAGATTCAGGAAATGTATAACTGCTCTTTTCGCCAGCTTACACCGCTGAAGCAACCGTAGCTGGTTTCACTAACCAATTTGTTCCACCAATCAATTACCTTCGCGCCATGACCGACAACGGAACTTTTATCGTAGAAGGAGGGCACAAGCTCTCCGGGGAAATCATCCCACAAGGGGCAAAGAACGAGGCCCTACAGATTATTAGCGCTACGCTCCTCACCGAAGAGCCGATGACGATTACTAATCTGCCCGATATTCTGGACATCAACAAACTACTAGACCTGGTAGAAGGCCTGGGAGCTAAAGTCGAGCGTCTGACCCGGGAAAGTGTACGAGTAACGGCAAAAGACATTGATATCGATTATGTCCTCAGCGAAGATTATGTACGCGATGCACAAAAAATTCGAGGCTCGGTAATGCTTATTGCTCCACTGCTTGGGCGCTACGGTAGCGCGAGCCTGCCAAAACCTGGTGGAGACAAGATTGGCCGCCGCCGTCTGGATACACATCTTCTTGGTTTACAAGCTCTTGGTGCCGACTTCCAGTATGATGCCGCGCGTCATATCTACACCTTTAGTACTGATGGTCTGCAGGGGACTTATCTCCACATGGAGGAGATCAGTGTTACCGGAACGGCAAACGTGGTGATGGCTGCGGTACTCGCCAAAGGGGAAACGACGATTTATAACGCCGCTTGCGAACCCTACTTGCAACAGCTTTGCCGGATGTTGGTCCGCATGGGCGCCAAAATTGACGGTATTGGCTCAAACCTGTTGCGCATTCAAGGAGTCGAATCACTGGGAGGAACCGAGCATCGTATGCTCCCCGATATGATTGAGATTGGTTCTTTTATCGGGATGGCTGCCATGACGGCTTCTGAACTTACAATCAAGGACGTAAGACTGGATCAACTGGGGCTAATTCCCAAAACATTCCAGCGCCTTGGTATTAATATGGAGTTCCGGGGTGATGACATTTACATCCCCGCACAAGAACATTACGAAATCGGCTCCTTCATCGAAGGAGGAATTTTGACCTTATACGATGCCCCTTGGCCTGGTTTTACGCCGGATTTGATGAGTATTGCTTTGGTGACGGCAATACAAGCCCGCGGTTCGGTATTGATCCACCAAAAGATGTTCGAGAGCCGGCTTTTCTTTGTGGATAAACTGATCGATATGGGCGCCCAAATTATCCTTTGTGACCCGCACCGGGCAACCGTGATTGGCCTGGATCGTCGTACACCGTTGCGGGGCATCAAAATGTCCAGCCCGGATATCCGTGCCGGGGTGTCCTTGCTCATCGCAGCAATGTCTGCCGAAGGCACCAGCCGTATCGACAACATCCACCAAATAGATCGTGGATACCAACGCATTGACCAGCGCCTGAATGCGCTGGGGGCCAATATTGTAAGACAATAAGATAAGCGCTTCCCTTGTCTGAGTCAGTTAGGAGTTGGAAGGATGTTTTAATATTACATCCAGGGTGCTGGCGAAGCTCAGCACATCATCTCCCCATTGTTCTTTGACCGCTTTTTCAAAGGCTGCGCGGTATTTTGCCTCGTAGGACTTGAAGTCGTCCCGACTGCCGAAACTAAGCAAAAGTGCATAGGTAGGCCCCTGGCTATCATCTACGTTAAGTAAGCGCGTGAGTTGATAGCCCTGCACTGTTTTTGTTGCCGTTTGTGCTGGCAGGAAGTTCACTTCCATCCACTTGAGCCAGGCGGCATGCACGCGGTGGTCCACTTTTGAGGTTACATTGTAAATCAGCATGCAGGCAAGGTACGTAAGGATAGTTGATTACCGTTCCAGATTTTACAGCGTGCCTTATGCTCATGAGTGAATTAGGTCCCTTGACGAGAAAATCCTTGGTAAGTACCAAGTCTTTAGAGTTGACTTGGGCAAAATACTTTTACTCATCGCCAACGGTATTGCTGCGCAATCCGTCTCATCAGGCAAATAACCCTAATTATGCGCCACTTACTGCTTTTACTACTTGTTTTCACCGTCTTTTCAGCCTGTCTGGATGACGATGATAATATTACACCCACCTCCGTAGAATGCGGAACGCCAATTATCATTGCGGATCAAACAGATATTCCTGCTACCGATTTCTTTTCGTTGGCAAATGTGGAGGCTGATGGGCTTTGCCTGACCGTAACACTCGGAGCCTCTGGCTGTTCCAGCGAGGACTGGACTTTTGGCCTGAGGACTTCCGGGGAGATCCTTGAGAGTTCCCCTACCTTATCGTCTGCCTATATGGTCTTTGATGATCAGGTTCCTGGTGGGGCGACCTGTCTCGCCTTTTTTACCGAGTCGTTTACCATTGATCTAAGTCCATACCTCAGTCAAAGTGACCTGCCTTCTAACCTGACCTTGATCGGGCCGGACACTTTGCGCACGACGATTCTGATCGAGTAATTAAAAAAATGTGTCAGAGCCAGCGTGGTACAAGCGCTTGCTCAGACCAGTTTTCTAAAGTTTTTAATCCCAAAGAGTGGAGGTTGGCAACATGCTGATCTCCTTTTTTTTGTTGTGGAGACTTACCTTAGGCGCAACCACCAACGAGATCTATGCCAATTGTAATCACCTTTTTCGCTGTCTTATTGCTCCTGGGCCTCATCATTGGCTTGAAGTGGCACCCTTTTGTTGCTTTGGTCCTGGTTGCCATTGGCGCGGGCATAATGCTTGGAATGAGCCCTGGCGATACTATGGATGCGGTAAAGAACGGTGTGGGGGGAACGCTTGGTGGCCTGGCTATTTTGGTCGGATTGGGAGCTGTACTTGGTGGCGTTATCGCGGAAACAGGTGCTGCCCAGGTAATAACGGATAAGCTCATCGGAGATCGTGGTGGGGTAGGAATAGTATGGGGTTTATGCCTGGTTGGTTTTTTGGTCGGTATCCCCCTGTTTTATACAGTCGCTTTCGTGATGATGGCACCCATCATTGTTAGCGCGGCTGAAAAAACCAAGCTCCCTTTAGCAATGGTTGCTGTCGCTACCGTCGCATCATTATCGGTAACGCACGGCTTTTTACCCCCGCATCCCGCTCCGGTGGTGATCTCTGAAACCTACGGCGCTGACCTGGGCAAAGTATTACTCTACGGCATTGTTCTCGGTATTCCTGCCGTCATTCTGGCTGGCCCCTTGCTCGCCATGACCATGCGTAATATGCCAAGAACAAAGAGTGCGCTTACCTTCGAAGCATCTGAACAGCCAGAGCAGCTTCCTTCCTTTGTCTCCAGTTTGTTCTGTGCTTTACTTCCCGTTTTACTTCTGGGCGGCGGAGCGCTGGTGCAAAGTATATTTGGAAAGCGCGAGGCGGGGCCACTGGACCTCTCCGAAGGCGTATTCGGCGGGCTATATTCCTGGTTTTTTGAAGACGGCGGCTGGACCATGCTGACCGACGCAACGGTCGCCCTGCTAATCGGCGTCGTTGTCGCCATGTGGATGCTCGGCCGTCAAACCGGTCAGTCGATCCCCAACCTTATGGCACGGATCGGTAAACAACTAGCGCCGATGGCCGCCGTACTCCTGATTATTGCCGCCGGTGGAGCGTTTAAGCAGGTGCTTGTCGACAGTGGAACGAGTCAGTACATCGTTGATGCCCTCCAGGGCCTGAATGCCAATCCCATTATCATCGCCTGGCTCATCGCAGCTGCGCTGCGCGTTACGCTGGGATCCGCTACGGTGGCAGCTATCACTGCTGCCGGCATTGTCCTTCCGCTCGCACAAAGCGGGGCTGCCAGCCCCGAACTGCTGGTGCTGGCTACCGGTGCTGGCTCCCTTACTTGCAGTCACGTAAACGATACCGGATTCTGGCTATTCAAAGAGTACTTCGGGCTTACGGTCCCGCAAACCCTGCGTAGCTGGACGGTCATGGAGACCGTCGTTTCCCTGATCGGTCTGGTCGGTTGCCTCGGGTTGAGTACTGTGGTATAATGCAAGCTAATTGCTGCTTATTTTGAGTCAACGCTAATTTTTGAAACCACCGCTGAGCTCCGCCTTACTGGCCAATGATCTTGACCGGATCAAGCCTGATGACGAAGTATGTTTCAGAGGTATTCATACGCCTGGCGACCGTTAGTAGCTGGTTATCTGCTTTGGCTTTGGCATAAAACTCGGTCAGACTTACTTCTTCTTCTGCAAGGAAAAAGGCAATACCTACTGTTTTGGTACCTGAGCCTTCTGCAAATCCTTTAATGTAGGAGTTCACGTACTCTTCGGGGGTGCTATCCTGTAAGGGAGTAGTCGTAGAGTGACGGCCAATGCTAAAGCTTGCCGCATTGTCAGCGGTGAGCCCTAGTTGACAGTTAAGAGAAGCAGAGAGGGGCTTAGCAGTGAAATCCTGTTCGGTGTAGGGCTGATTGGGATTCAGTGAGATTGAAGCCCATTTGCCATCCAGTCGGTACACAACATCACCCTCAGGTGCATCTGTAGGTAAGGGGCTGGGTCTGAAGACAGCGCCTCCTGAGCCGCCTTCACCATCCTGCTTCAACTGAAAGCGACGGGGTAACTCTGTTCGTTCACCGGGAGCAATTTTTACTTGGTGTGTCATTTTGTTAGGCATGCCGATACCAAAGGTTACCGTGCCTGCAGGGTCAGTACAATCGTGGAATATGTAGAAGTCCCGGTTGTAAAATACCTGTAGCCGCTGCCTTAGGGCAGCAACCTCAAGGGGAGAGGGCAGGCGTTTGAAGAATATGTCCAACTCGTGGGGCTCATTGTTGGTCAAAACACCAAAGTCAGTATTTGGAACGCTGGAGGAGGCTGCTGTCGCATCAGCCGCAATGTCTTGGGCCTTGCCTTCACTAACCATAAAGGCTAGCAAAGTACAAGCCACCAAGCCCGCCGTCGCTAACCAACTCCGCACCTGCGACCCCGCCCGGAAACCCATCATCTGGATCCGTCGTTTGAGCCCTTTAGCGGCAAACTGAGGGAGTAAACTCGTACGTAAGTCTACGCCTTGCTGATGCGCCACCAAGCTGAGCTGGTAGTCTCTTTTGTCATAGCCCGCTCCCAATACAGCTGCGTCGGCCAGGTATTCGAGGTTGAGCTGCACTTGCTCGCGTAACCACCAGGCCATTGGATGAAACCAGAAGACTGCCCGCAAAATTTCCGCAAGCAGGGCATCGAAAGTATGCCACTGCTGTGCATGAGCGCGCTCATGGGTCAGAATAACTTCCCGGTCTGAGGCGTAATAGACGGACTCACTTAAATAAACGGTTGTCCCGAAGGTGAATGCCTGATTGCCCTCCTTAAGAATGCGTACGTTGTTTTCCGCTGCGGCGAAGCTTTTTCGACGCATACTTATGATGCGGATAAGTCCTATGCCGATCCGTGAAAGGAGCAGTAATACCCCCAACAGGTAGAGTGCGATCAGAGATTTACCCGGATACCAGAAAGTGGTCGAAGTCCGTAGGGTATTGTTTGGTGCGTCAATGGTAGGAGAAATGGGTTCCGAGCTGGTGTATGCTTCGTAATGCTGGGTAAACTCAGATAAAGACTGGTGCACTGGTTGCGCAGATATTATCTCTGGGGAAAGATTGGGCGGTGGGCATAACGGAATCAGGGCTGCTCCGAAAATGCCGAGCAGCAATACCCGTCTACGTAAGGCCAGTGCTGGCGCCTGGCGCAAAAAGATGAAATAGCCAAGGGCTACTACTAAGAGCAGGACCGAAGAAGTGAACAAATAGGAAAGCATGTTTATAGAATTTCAGGTCTTGAATGGATAGGTATGTGTCTTGGTCCGATGCCGGCTCAGCGTCTTTCTGGAGGTGTTAGCTCCCGGACAGTACGCTCAATTTGGGCGGGGCTATCGTCGATTACATGTACCAGGTATCCGTAGTCCATGAGGTTGTCATCCGTGCGGTAGCCAACCTGGAGAATGCTGTTAGGGCCGTAGCTGCGGCTGAGCAGCTGCTCGAGGGTGGTGGGCTGATCATTGTAAACTGCACGTACCTCAATGTCTGGAAGTGGTTTGTACTTCTCCACGAAGGCCTTAGCCTGATCAATAGAAGGACCGTATAATCCAACCATGCTGCGCGGGCAATTGCTCAGGCTTTGGCAGCCTAGCATCTTGGAAAATCGTACAGAAGCAGTTTGTTGAAAGGGGACAAAGTAATCCCCTTCTTCCCATTCCGTAGGAGCAACTGAACCGTTATCAAAGAGGAAGTAGTTTTTGTCTTCACCCGTTGCGGGAACGATCTCGGCGGGGCGCAGCGGAAACCGCTGCCCGTTGATGGTAACTACGAATTCTTCACCGGGGCCAAACTCGAAATTTTCGAGATCCAGGCGCGAGGGCTCATACCCATAGCTCTGGGTAATGAAGGTGCTACCCGGTACGGGATTGATGATGTTGTGCTGATCATTGTCTTCAGCAACGGGGACAAAATAGCCACCGGTAGGAAGGGGAGCGTTGATGTTCTTAAAGGGGGCTATGCGGGGCATAAGGGCGAGACGATACATCCGGTCATCAACCACTTCGGTCGGGAGGCGGTACAGCGTCACGGGTTTATTTTGCCAATGCCTCAGGCTCATGGTCATCCCTTCATCATGCGTATTCTTGTAGAGGTACAGGTTAGACTCCGGGATATGTTTCAGGATGGCCCGTAGCTGGTAGTATTCGTCGACAGTGGGAGCCCTTTTTGCATAGATGTTGAAAGTAATGATCTGTTCAGGTACTCTGTCTGCATAATAAGCTTCAAAAGGCTCCATCCCATTGTCTGCCGGGCGGGTTTCTCCGAAAACCACAACACCGGCAACACCGACCCAAAACAGCAGCGCTACGGTAGCAAGTAGGGCAACGATCTTGTGCTGGGGCAAGCCAGTCATGCGCGAAATACGATCTTTCAAGGTCGGTTCACTAAAAGGAAGTGAAAGGGCCAGGTTTTGGGCCGTATGACTTTGGCGGACCAGGGCGAGCTGGTAGTCGCGGCGATTGGTTCCTCCACTAAGTACCTCAGCATCAACGAGGTACTCAAGGTTAGCGCGCAACTTGTTGCGCAACCACCAGGCAATAGGGTGAAACCAAAAGATACAGAGGAAAACCTCACTTAGCAAGATGTCGGTTGAGTGGCCCTGCCGGGCGTGGATGCGTTCGTGGGTAAGGATGTGGTCAAAGTCGGGGCCATCGGGGACGTCAATGCTGAAGTAAATATTACGACCAAAGGTGAAGGCTTGTCCAGACTGTGCGTTTGGATGAAGCAAGCGGTAACTGGAATCGCCATTAGGGCGCGAACGCAGGTGCAAGGAAAACAGGAAGGCAAGGCGAAATAAAAGCATGGTCGCAAAGAGAGCCAGCCCGATCAGGTAAACGGTTGGCCAGGTAAGGCTAAGGCTTGCTGCACTGTCCTGCCGGGAAACGCTGCTAATCTGGTCTGTTGTTGGTGCAGCCGCTGTTTCCGTTGCTGTAGTAGTTATGGGAGTTGTGGGCGCAACGTAGTCAGTAATGACGTATTCGATGGTCCCGTTGACGGCCTGCGTCGCCGCAGGCGCCGGGCTGGTAACCGGTACCAGGGGGAGCAGTGCGATTACGCCGAAGGCAAATAGCAGGAGCCAGCGGTTAAGCGTGTAACGGTTGGAGTACCGTAGTAAAAAATGACAGGCTGGCCAGGCAAGTAACAATACCAGAGAAGCAGACAGTAAGTAATTCATGGCAAATGTTTATAGGGTAAAGGGTCAATTCCGGACAGGTTATTGGGAAGGGCGGTGTAGTAGGGTCTTATTGCTCGGTATCCTGTTCGTCGATCATTCTCAGGATATCTTCAAGGTCTTCACGGCTTAGTTTTTTGCTTTTGGCAAAATGGGAGACGAGGGCTTTGTGGCTGTTGTCGAAGAAATCATTGACAACGCGCTTGATGTCACGCCCAAAGAACTGCTCCTTCGGAATGGCAGGGTAATACCGGTGCGTTGGGCCAAAGTCTTCGTAGGCTACGTAGCCTTTGTCTTTGAGGTTACGGACGATGGTAGAAACAGTGGTGTAAGCTGGCTTCTTGCCAGGGATCTCCGCTATGATTTCTTTGACGAATGCTTTTTCTAATCTGAAAAGGATGCGTAAAACCTCTTCTTCTTTACGGGTTAATGGTTCCATGCTGTAAAGGTAGGGTTGGAAAATTAGTTGTGCAACTATAAAAATAGTTGTGTGCCTATAAAAATAGTTTTTCTACAGTCCTGCAAGGCGCCGACGGAGCCTTCTTAACTGAAAAACCCTGCCTGATTATGATCAGGCAGGGTTTGTTCTTAAGGGGGAGAGCAAAGTGCTAACCAGGCTGGAGTTACCTCAAAAAAGCTTTAGGTAGTTTAGAAAATCTGGTTCGTACTACTACCATCGGATAATTACCGGGCGTAAAACCCAACGATACCTGCTTTGCCAAGAATATGCTCGTCGGCGACGAACATAACCATGGCGGGACTGACGCTGTCATCGAGCCCCAGGCTTTCCACACCCAGTGCGTAAATCGTAAGGTGATAGGCATGGGCCTGATCTCCCGGCGGCGGACAACAGCCGCCGTAGCCGATACTTCCGTAGCTGTTCTTTATCTGAATACTGCCCTGTGGCATTCCTTGCGTACTTGCGTCCTCGCCCAAGACTTTTATCGCAGCCGGAATGTCAAAGGCACACCAGTGCCACCAACCGCCGGGGCCAGGAGCATCAGGGTCATGACAAATGATGAGGAAGGATTTGGTGCCTTCAGGTGGGTTGTCCCATTGAAGTTCAGGGGACCTATTGTCTCCCCCCGCACCAAAATCATGGTATACATGTGCTTTGGGGACATTGCCTTTGAAGGTGGGGCTACTAAGTGTGAATTGAGACATACTATTGCTTCTTGTGATGAAAAGAGACCTGCTCTTTGATCCTGCGATCATGTACAGTAGTTGGTGCCAGCAAGCGTACGCTGCACGCAGCGCATCAAGGTAGTAATATTTCGAGTAAGCGGATATTAGCGGCTGGAGGACATTAGCAAATGTTTTTCCTATGTATTTTGGCGTCTCAAGGCTGCCCATCTAGCATTATTATCGGGATACTCCGATTGTACTACCATGGTTTTCGTTTCAAGATTCAATACATATCATGAGAATTTCTGCTTTACTCACCCTGGTACTGCTGGTATCGGGGAGTACTTCGTTTGCACAGACGACTTTCACATTATCATCATCTCAGGTAACGGCTCCGGCGGACAAGATGGAAAGTCTGACGGATTATGAAATAGTTACCTTTAATTTTCGTCAGGTACTGGTAACCCGGCCTGCGGGTGACGCGGACATCAGTTTCCGCCTGCAAACTCCTCAAGGCAATCTCCCGTTCCGCCTTTCCCCATTTGATTTGCGTGGTAGCAATTACCAGCTACGTGAAACAGGCACCCTGAAACAGGGGCGGTTATACGAACGGCGCAGGACTGATCAATATCGTGGTCGTCTGGAAACCGACGATGGCGGTACTGCCATCTTCACCCTTGATGAGAATTTTGTTATCGGCTCCTGGAAGCAAGGTAACGAAGTATTCCACCTTGAACCACTCTGGCAGTTTTGGGAAGGAGCTCCTGCTGATGCTTACGTGCTCTATGCTGGAGATGGTGTGAAAGAAATGTCGAATTTCTGTGGTACCGATGATTTGGATGGCGTTCATGACCATTCGGAACCCGAGACTAACCGAAGCGTTGGCGATTGCCTGGAAGTTGAAATTGCTCTAGCTGCAGATTTTGAGATCTTTCAGGCTTTGGGCAGCGCAGCCAGTGTCGAAAATTTCATGCTGAATGGTCTTGCGAATGTTCAGACAAATTACGACGACGAATTTGACGATGAGCTACAGTACGTTGTTGTTGCCACAGTCATTGCCACTAGTGAAGCAACTGATCCTTGGACAAATAGTACTGATGGGAGTGGAGCACTATTACCTAATTTTCGGAACTGGGGCAATGCAGGTGGCTTTGGCGTGACCTACGATGTGGCAACCTTATGGACTGACCGTAACCTCGACGGCCCTGCCATCGGCTGGGGGTATGTTGGCAATGGTGTCTGTAATCAGAACCGCTACAATATTTGTCAGCGCTTTAGCTCTAATGCAGCTTTCTTGCGCGTGCTTTGGGCTCATGAAATTGGACACAACTTTGGCTCTAACCATGATGGTGGCTCAGGGTTTATCATGGCCGCTTCCGTAAGTGCTGCAACTGGTTGGTCCAATCAGTCACTTAATGTAATCAATAACTATTACCAGAATCAAAGCTGCCTGGAATCTTGTGGAGGGCCGCCAGCACCACCTGCTGCCTTCGTCTCCACAAGCTTTAACGAGCTATGTGACGGTAGTGTAGTCACTTTTATTGATGCCAGTACGGGGGATTACTCCAGCCGTACCTGGCAATTCCCCGGAGGTACACCCGCTACCTCTACGGCCGTCGCTCCAGAGGTTGTATATCCTGGTCCAGGAACTTACACTGCCATTCTTACCATTGATGGCGTAGAGACGACCAGCTCAGATCAAGCCTCAGTTACCATTGGTGCGCCGGAAGAGGAAGGTGTTACTGTTGTTTTCAATGAGACCTTTGACGGCGAGTTTCCACAAATGTTCGTCAGTAACCCGGACAACCAGAATACCTGGGAGTTCGTGGAGGCAGAAGGCACCCCTGGTGAGTTTGTTGCCGTGGTCAATAACTATGACAATGATTTCCCGGGAAGATCTGATTTTCTTATCAGCCCTGACCTCGATCTGCGGGGCGTCGCTAACCCAACATTAAGCATTCAATATGCTTACCGCCGGTTTAATAACACCTTGCGAGACCAGCTAAGGGTTACCGTGAACGGAAGCATTGGTGGCAGTCAGGTATTGTTTTTCGGTGATGAAAATGGTTCTGGTAATTTTGCTACCGGGGATGATCTTGATGGACGTTTCTTCCCCAATGATGCGTCTGAATGGTGCTCAACCAATTGTTTGAACCTTGACCTGTCAGGTTTTCTCGAAGATCCCTTCGTGCAGATCGTTATCGAGAATATTAATGGCTTTGGTAATTATATGTACGTGGACAACGTCATCGTATTCGGTAATTGCCAAGCGGCAACGTTACCTGTGGAGTGGCTTGATTTTACCGCAGCTCCGCTTAGCAAGACTTCTGCTCAGTTATCGTGGACGGTGAATCAGGATGACCTGCACGCAGGCTTCACGGTTCAGCGCGCACTACAATCTGACCCAGGTGTTTGGACAAACCTGGACTGGGTTACTTCGTCGACTACTGAGCAGCTTGCAGTTGCTTACAGCTATTTGGATGATCAGGTAGTGCCCGGTGAGACTTACCTCTACCGTCTCCGCCAGGAAGATGTTTCTGGTGCTACCGATTTCTCTCCAATTCGCTCAGTAACTTTCGATAGTGCGACCAGCGCGCTAGTTCAGCCTAACCCAACCTCCGGTTGGGTCCGGGTAACGGCTCCGGAGAACGTTAAGGAATATCGTTTACTCGATGCCTCCGGAAGGGAGATCTCCAGAGGAACACTAGTTAATCAGCAGGCGGATCTCGATCTGACTGCCCTTCCTAGCTCGTTGTACTTTTTGCGAGTAGGGGATGAAGTACTGCGCGTCGTTCGCCAGTAAAGCTTGCTTTTAGCTGCTCAACACAGAAGCCGTCCTGAGACTATCAGGACGGCTTCTGTGCTTGAAAGCTGCCGCATAACATTTGGATGCAAGTGATCCCCGGAGCCTGGTTAGCGGAGAACCATGACTTCTCTGGCGAGCTTAATCACCTCGCCGTTGAACAGACGAACTTCCACGAGGTAAACATACACTCCTATTGAAGGATCCCGACCGGTGGGAAGCGTTCCATCCCATTCAGCCAGTGCATCTCCCGGAGCAACGTTCTCGCGAAGGAAAACCTGACCTCCCCAGCGGTCGAAGACCGCAAAACGGAGGATTTCAGTTACTGCTCCGTTCGGATAAATGCGGAAAGCGTCATTCACACCATCTGCATTAGGGCTGAAGGCGGTCGGGATGTACACCAGGTTCTCCCGGGAGACCCGGATGTGCGTAGTGTCTGTCACGGGGCAGCCTTCGAGATCTGGTAGGGTAGCGATCACTTCCAGATCAGACGTAGGTTGGAGCGTTAGCTGCGGGCATCCGGTGCAGAGAATGGTTGACCCTGTAGACCATATCAGGTCTGATAAATCTGTTGCAGTAGTGGTCGGAATAATAGTCAGTGAATCGCCAAAATTGAGTTCAAACGATGCTGGTAGGCTGAGCAGCGCTGTGGCTGCGGGATTGATCGTGAAGGGGATGGACTGATCGCACCCAAGACTGTCCGTGGCTTCCAGGACGTAGTCTCCGGGGGGGAGGCCGGTGAAATCCGGCCCGTTGGCGTCTACTCCGGGTATGCTCAGTGTTTGTCCACTCAGGTCTCCGGAGACCAGGAGGGAACCGTCACTTGCGCCGGGGCAACTTTCATCTGTCGTGCTTAGGGTCAATACCGGTGGGTTGACAGCACTAATGACCAAGCTATCCGTGGCAGAACAGCCATTAGCATCAGTTACCGTAACGGTGTATTCTCCTGCCGCCAGATCCGTAATTTGAGGGGTAAGCGTTCCCGAACTCCAGGCAATAGTGAAAGGTGCCAGCCCATTGCTGATAAGTACTTCGCCTGCTCCTGCGTCCGCGCCCGCACAGGCATCACTGGTCACTATGGTACTGATGGCGATGTTATTCACCTCCAGATCGACCCTGAGCGTACTGTCACAGCCATTAGCTGTTGACAGGAAGGAGAAGTAAGCCCCAGCTTCCGTCTCAAACTGGCCGAAAATCGCAACGGAATCACCCGCACAAATACTTATTGTCTGCGTGGTCAAGAAGGTGTCGTTGATGACCAAAAGGATCTCCTGAAGGCTATCACAACCATTATTTCGGGGAAAGATATTGCTATACGTTCCGGGGGTTGCGGCTAAATCATCAAATATGAGTGTAGAATCTCCGGCACAGATCACAATGGTGTCGCGGACAACGGTGTCCTGTAAGCCGTGGACGATCACGGTGTCAACCCTATAGCAATTACCACTAGGAATGGTGTCGAAGTATTGTCCAGGTAAAGTAATTGTTTGGCTACCAATGGTTAAAGTGTCTCCGCTGCATAAAGTACTTTCACTTATGCCGCCACTTATGTCAGCCATTCGTACCCTGATACTATCCGAGGCAATACACCCCGGACCTTGTTCTGCAGCCACCAACAATAAGGTGTCACTTGTTGGTGCGAAGCGGACTGTTGGGCAGTTGTCACAATCAATAAAGGAACTTTGCGACCACTGGTAGTTGCTAAAGCCAGTCAGACTAAAAGTCAATGTGTCTCCCGGACAAATCAGGGTGTCTGGCCCCAGATCGATGGTTGAGGCAGGATCAATGATCACCCGCATGGTGTCTGATTGTACAGTACCGCAAGAGTCCGTCGCTTTTACCCAGTAGGTACCGGCTTCAAAGGCTGTGAATTCACGATCTGGCGTCCCGTCTACCCATTCATAGGTTTCAAAGCCTGGCTGTGCACGTAGGGGGATTACGGCGTTACTGCACAGAATGGTGTCGGGGCCAATCTCAAGGTCAGGGCGCGTTCGCGGGTGCAGGGTTAAGGTATCAAAAGCAAAACGACCACAAGTATCCACTGCCCGAAGTAGGTATACCCCGGGCTCCGTAAAGGTCAGGCGGATAAGCCCGTTGATAATGGGATCTGGATAGAGGGTATCGTTACGGACACCCGTTAGGAAAAGACTGTCAAACCGTACAGCGGTAAAATTTCGAAGTACCGGCCCACAGAAGTCCTGATCCGATCCCATAGAAATATTGGGGTCAGGAAGGCAGCAACAGTCTAGTGCCAGGTCTTCATCCTGACAATCGACAAAACCGTCCCCATCATCATCAATCAGGTTATCACAAATCTCAACTGGTGGATCCTCTTCGCAATCTGCTGGGCAGGAAGCTGGATTCAACAGAAGATTAGCGGGCTCAGTAGGTGGTAGGTCGAAAGGTTGTACCTGCCCCCGCTGACTGACCACTTGGGGAATATCCATCTGCTGTACGGCTACCATTTGCACCGAGTACTGAGTTCCTTCAAATGACGGACTACAATTTTGGACTGGTAAACCTAAAGAGTCTACGGCGAGCAAGGCACCGCCCATGCTGAACAGGCGTCCTGCGAGCAACAGTTGCTCGCCATTTACCCGGAAGCTATTGGCTCGGTTGTCAAACTCGTTGTACCCGAAGTAGTTGCGGGCAACCGCCACCGTTCCGTCGGTTTCATTGATTAAGGTGAGGTATTGCCCGTTGGCAAAGTCGCCCGTAACAGCTATGTTATTGTTGAAGGAAGCTACCTGGCTTACGGAAAAAAAGGAGCCGAGGGCATATTCTGTCAGGCTGGGGTTGTCTCCGGTTAAGTCCGTTTGCAAAAGGTAAAAGGCATCATCAGTTTCACCATTTCCTGAAGCCAGCACGACCAACTGATTATTATGCAGGGCTAATGAATAGCCGAAGAGCCGGCCACTGGCATTTGAGGGCTGATCGTAGGCATTAGACCAAAGCACGGTGTTGGTGATAAGGTCAATAGCCGTAATTACCACCACTTCGCCACCGCCCTGAGGGCGGTTGGCCAGCGCAAAAAGGATTTCTCCATTAGCACTGATAGCAGCACCTTCAAATCCCCGGGATAGATTGCTGTGGTAAACGTTGAAAATGTTATTTGTCAGTGCCCCCGAAGCAGGGTCAAAGCGGTAAGTCGCACCTGCGGATAATGAAGTGACATCGCCCGTGGCGAAGGATCCCGTGACGAGGTAATCACTACCTGGAGACGGTTGAAATAAGTTGCTGAAGGAATGGCGTATGCCCGAAAGACCACTCGGCAGCCCCCGGTTCCAGAGCACCAGCCCATTGTCAGGATTGATCCGGAAAATAAAGGCGGCCCGATCATCTGCATTTTCCATTTTTCGACCAATTCCTACGAGCTGCCCGTCACTGTCAATAATCAGATCGGCGATGACGTCCGGGAAGCTTGAGTTGGTATTCAGGTTAAAGTAGGACTGCCAGATGATACTTCCGTCAGTCGCTAAAGCTGCCACGTAGGCGCGGCCATTGATGCTCCCTCCGACGTACTTGTTCTCTCCGGAAGTGACTACTGCCGTAAATCCGCCGGCAGTAAAATTGTCTCCTTCGTCGTAGCCGAAGAAGAAAGGAGCACTGCAATCGTCCTGATCGGGACATTCCCCCCGGCAATTCCCCCCTGCCGGAACTAGTGAGGCTGGTTCTGAGCCGAAGTCCTGGTAATTAAGCTCAACATCCTCAGCCTGAGCAAACCAATCGGTCAGGTCTGGCTGCCGGGGGAGCGGGGTAAGTGCATAATCAAAAACGTCAATACAATCGGCGGCGGCGGAGCCATCTGGCTGGAGGCGAAGCACTGTCGGGATTTGCCCTGTGCCACCAAACCGATCACCGGCAATGAGGATGCCGTCATTTGCAGTTATGGCTGAGGGGTGGAAATTGAACCCGACCGATGATCGAAGCCCAAGGTCGTAACTACGCGCCCAGGGAGAGGTACCCAATCGGTCTACCTGCGTAAGGATCTGCCCCGTCGTACTCAAAGACTGGATCAGGTATCCGGTAGCGTTAGTTTCCAGATTCGTCAGTATCTGCAAGTTGAGGGTGCTCAGTACAATGCTAATGTCCGGAATGCCCATTGCGTCAAAGCGATAAAGGGTAAGGTCATTCAGTGCCCCGGAACTATTGAGGCTGCTACTGGCGAAAATGGTGAAGTCTCCGTCTTGTGCCAAGGCATTGGTGGTGTTGGTAGGGTCCGTGGTGGGAATCAGCGTTCCTTGTTGTAGCCCCGCTCCGGCATCAAAAGTCATGAGCAACCAGCCCGGATTGTTGGCGGAAAGCTCCTTGCCGGAGACATAGAACTGATTCTGATTGCGATGCCAGATGATGCGGTCAAAAGTGGTAGGACTTTCAGAAAAGTACAAGCGGAGTCCACCAAGGGCAAGTCCATCGTTGGCATTAAGTTGCAGGATAAAGCCATTCTCATCGAGGCCAGTTGCCGCATCACTGGATACATTACCGACTATAGTATAGGGCGCTCCGGAGGCAGCTTGGGTAAAATCACTAATTTTTACCTGACCAAAATCGAGCAAAAGATTGTGGGACCAGCGAATGTTACCATTTGTTGGGTCCATTTGAAAAATGAAGGATCCGATGGGCACAGTACCGGCTGAGGTAGTATTATTGGTACCGATACCAGCAAGATTTCCATCTTCGTCCAGCACAAGCTTGGTTACCGTGGCGCCATTATTGGAGGAGAATAGCTGACTTTGCCACAAGACGGAGCCGTCAGCAGCCAAGTGCATTACCAGCGATTGACGGCCGTAGTAGCCCGCCGCGTAATAGCCACCGTTTTCATCGGGTATCACCGTAGTAAAACTTCCATCCTGCCCTTCGCCGAAAGGAGATTGGTATCCATAAGTGAAGGATGCTCCACAGTCCCCGGTTGGATTGGACGTGGTGTCCGTGGGAGGATTGACAAATACCAACCTGCAGTATTCGCGACCACACCAGGGGTTGGAGGCTTGCAGACAGAGGTTGAACAGTCCCGGAGAAGGAAAGGTGTAGGTCAGATCCTGATCGGTGCTGATTAAGTTGCCGTCCAGGCGCCACTCGTAATCAGTGGCAAGGGTTGATTGGTTCGTGAAAGTTCGTTCAACATTCTGTACCGATGCTCCTGATGCATCAAATGCGGACGTAAGCGAACATACTACGCGTACCCGTTGTCGCATAGAGTCCGGTCGGCACAATGGCGGGCTGCCGCCCGCCAGCAGGGTCACGGTGAAATTCCCCTCCGTATCGAACAGGTGGCTGTAATTGAATGACGTGGCCACGGGCAAGTTGTCAATGTCCCAGGTGTAGCCATTACCGTTAGTACTCCCGTTCAGGAAGTTAATCGTAGTGCCTATTTCTACGGTAATATCGCCTCCGCTGAAGTCTGCCGTTACCGGCGCCGGGCAAGGAGGTGAGCAGCCAGGGCTGTCCAATAAACTACGCCTGGTACCATCCAGGAAAAAATGCATGCGGTCCGCTTGTCCCTGCGTGAAGGCAGAGTAGCAGCTCCAATAGCCATAGTCCATGTAATTGATGAACATATCGTTTTGATCCGTGGCAAAACCTGAGTTGATGTCTGTGGAGCAACTGTTGGCCGTGCCGGAGCACGGCACAGCAGCTTTCGACTGATCCGGCGGGGTGTCACATACCCGGTCACCGTCCAGGGTGCAATCGTCGTTCGTACAGCCGCCGTCAAAGGTGTGGCGGATACCCAGGTAGTGCCCCAGTTCATGGACCAAAACCGAAGCTCTGGCTTCGTTGGTCGTCAGCCAGCGGGCCTCCACAACGATGCCATCCACGGGGCCACCGTGAGCGCCGGGGTAGTAGGCATATCCCGCAACGCCGCAGCCGAAGCCAAGACCACAAATCTCTTTTACGACCCAAACGTTGACGTACTCCCGCGGTTCCCAGCGGGAGAGGTCCTTCAGCGCCCGGTCTTCTGCCGTGGCCTCCACATCCGTAAATTCAGGGGAAACGATCCGGTTGATTCCGGACGTGGTCAAATTATCCGGCGTTCGCTGTGCCAGGCAAAACTGGACTCCCGTATTGACTCCCGTACCCTGATCGTAGTAATCGGTGTTTGCGAATGCCTGGTTGGTGAATTCCAGACTGCGGATAATATCCGCATCGCTGATGTTTTCCGGCCCATTTTCATGGACGATATGGAAAACTATCGGAATCGTGTAAGGGGGAGGAGAGGATTTTTGCTCACGCTTGGCGTAGGCTGACCAGGCCATCTCTAATTTTTCCTCCCGTTTTCGGTATTCGGGCTTGTCAATTCGCAATTGCTCGTGCAATTCATCAACGGCACAGTTAAGTACCTTTTCGTCAGTTTGCGCACCTATTTTTGAAGAGCAGAGGGCGAGAACTGACCAGAGCAAAAGCTGAAATCGGAACATGGCGGTGTTGTTAGTTCGTGGGATCAAAGGCTAAAGTCTTATGCCTGCGGAGCGTCGCGGGGTCTAAGATGGTGTCCAAACGTGACTACCTGTACAATCTACTCGCCTGAACCCTTTTCGTTATCTGCCGACAAAAGACTTGCCCTAAGATACTTAAGTAGGGCATAAGCTGAGGCGTCAAGGGTAGTTTTCCAAAAAATAGGAGTAATGGCCTGGTGGAGAACTTAAGACAGTGCCCGCAAAAAAAGATGCGCGTAAGGAAAACCTTACGCGCATCTTGGTTTGGGAGCGAGGAGCAGCATATTTCTTCCTCGAAACAATGTTGTGACCTACAGATGAATCACTTCGCCGTAGGCAGCAGCTGCTGCTTCCATTACGGCTTCGCTCATCGTAGGGTGGGGGTGAACCGTTTTGATCAGTTCGTGTCCCGTTGTTTCAAGTTTGCGAATCGCAACACACTCAGCGATCATCTCCGTGACGTTAGCACCCACCATGTGGGCTCCCAGAAGCTCACCGTATTGCGCATCAAAGATCAGCTTTACGAAACCTTCCTTAACACCACCAGCACTAGCCTTACCACTTGCGCTGAAGGGGAACTTGCCTACTTTCAATTCGTAGCCAGCTTCTTTAGCGGCCTTCTCCGTGTAGCCAACGCTGGCAACTTCAGGTACGCAGTAGGTACATCCGGGGATGTTGTTATAGTCAATTGCTTCAGGGTGATGACCGGCAATCGCTTCAACACAAGTAATGCCTTCCGCAGAGGCTACGTGAGCAAGTGCCTGGCCCTTGGTTACATCACCAATGGCGTAAATGCCCGGTACGTTTGTCCGGTACATTTCGTCTACTTCGATCAGGCCACGCTCGGTTTTGATGCCGAGATCTTCCAGACCAATATTCTCGGTGTTTGGTGTTACGCCAGCAGCAGAAAGCACGACGTCACAATCAATCACTTCCTCCTTGCCCGTCTTCCGGTTTTTAGCCGTCACCTTCAGCACTTTCTTGCTGGTGTCTACTGATTCAACGGCAGTGTTAGCAAGTACTTTGATGCCCTTCTTCTTGTAAATCTTCGTGAGCTCTTTACTTACATCCGCATCTTCACGGGGTACCAGTCCTTCGGGGGCGAATTCCACGATCGTAACTTCCGTTCCGATGCTGGCATACACGTAGGCAAATTCTACACCAATGGCGCCGGCACCAATCACCACCATCCGCTTTGGCTGCTTAGCCAGGGTCATCGCTTCACGGTAGCCAATAATTTTTTCACCGTCGATGGGCAGGTTAGGGAGTGCACGCGCACGTGCACCAGTAGCTACAATGATGTGCTCGGCATCATAGGTCGTAGTCTTCCCGCTAGAGGCGGTTACTTCTACTTTTTTGCCGCGCACCAGCTTACCAAAACCTTCGATTACCTCAATCTTATTCTTACGCATCAGGAAGTTGACACCTTTGCTCATGCCATCGGCAACACCTCGGCTACGGCCAATCATGGCCTCAAAGTCGATCTTTGGTTTGCCAACTTTGATCCCGTAATCCTCAGCGTGGGTGATGTATTCAAATACATGCGCACTTTTGAGCAGGGCTTTAGTTGGGATACAACCCCAGTTGAGGCAAATGCCCCCGAGGTTTTCCCGCTCCACAATTGCCACTTTCATGCCCAGCTGGGAAGCGCGGATTGCCGCTACGTAACCGCCGGGACCACTGCCGACTACTATTAGATCGTAAGCCATAATTTTTGTGCTTTTTTATTGGGTTGGGGTAAAAACGGGGCAAAGGTACGAAAGTTGAAGGAGCAGATGTATTGGAATGTTGTCAGTTTTGTGTTGATACACCCGAGAAAACACCTTAGTGTCAGGTGATTTTGGGCGCGTACGTAGAAGCAATAAAGGCTAATGTCGGGGGCAGGGTAGTTTGACTGACCTCAAGCCACCGGTCGCTGTTCGTAGCTAGTAGCGCACGCCATCCCGTCCAGCAAGAAGCAATTGTATTGTCCACAGGCAATATCGTTATCTTTATGCCATGCGTAATCATCTCTTTTTTATCGGACTTCTCTTACTATTTTTCGCTGCTTGTAAGGCAGACGGAACGACTAGTTTTAATCAACCCAGCGATCCTTACAATGTAGCCAGTACTGAGGGAGATGCGTTGAACGTGATCGTAGAAATTCCTGCAGGTACTAACCATAAGATAGAGTTCAAACCAAGTACTGGCTTCACCAACGATACAGTCGTCGGCGGGGGAGCGCGGATCATCAACTTTTTACCTTATCCGGGAAACTACGGCTTTGTACCTTCCACCATGATGGATAAGGACCGCGGGGGAGATGGAGACGCCCTGGATGTTCTAGTGCTTAGCGAAGCTGTGCCGACAGGTACTTTACTTACCACGATTCCCATTGGCGCGCTTTTACTGCGTGACCGCGGTGACATTGATACCAAAATCATTGCTGTGCCGGTTGACCCCGAGCTCCGGGTTTTTGACGTGGAGGACTTCCTGACCTTTGCCTTAGAGCACGACGGCGCACGAGCTATTCTCGAAACCTGGTTTTTAAATTATAAGGGGGCTAAGCAGATGGAGCTCATCCGTTGGGAGGATGAGAATTATGCCTGGCGGGAAGTTCGTAAGTGGAAAACTGACTAGTACTTGCCAGGCTTTCCTTAGGTGCCCCATTCACATGTCTTAGTGACCAAAAGTACTTTGTTGGTCATATTATAAAGCCGGTGCCCATGAATAGGATACCATTTCCTCAATTGAAAGCGTTAAAAATCGCTGCGAACTTACTGAAAGCTTTAATGTTTTAGCAAAATAGTGTTAAAGTCGGACTGTTTTAGCTAAAAATGTTATGTTTTTTGTTGAACCCGGAGCCAAATACCTTTTATTTGTGGTATAAATACTGGGTCCCGGACTTCCCCCCGGCTTGTTTTATAATCCCAACACAGAATGATGAAGTACCTATTCTATTCTTTTTTCTTGCTTGCGACCTGTTCGTTATCTGCCCAAAGCTTTGAGTGGACCACCAAGTCTGCTCCAGAACAAGTCACTCCTGCTGCCAATCAAATGGCGTACGAGAAAGCTTACAACGAGCGGCAGGTGGGTATGGCTGGTACTTATTACGGTAACTATGACGGCAGGCCGACTGCTTATGGTGAGACCTTTCGTAGTGTAGATATGACAGCAAGTCACCGTTTGCTGCCATTAGGAACACTTCTTCAAGTAATTAATCTGGACAATGGTCGTCGGGCAACGGTCCGGGTAAATGACCGCGGACAAGAATGTGCAGATTGTCTAATTCAACTCTCAAGTACAGCTGCTGCAGCAATTGGTATCCAGGGATACGGACAGGTGAGTGTCGAACGTGTTGGTTTCAGTAATTGGAATCCTGCACCACCAGCACAGGCAGCCCCAACCCCAGCTGTAACTTATCGTAGCGTAGTTCCAGCTACCAATAATCAGGTCGTACAAGGCAACGTTGCGCCAAGTTGGGCTCCTAAAGGCCCTACTCCAACCCAAACAGCTCCTGCCAGCTATGGCACTGTTGCGCAGTACAACCAACCAGCTCCACAATCGGTAACTGCAGCACAGCCCGGTCGTGTCCAGCCACGCAATGCAGCGGTGCTTAGTGCGCCTTCAGTGCTTTCACGTCAGGTAGATCCGGCAACGCGAGCTAATCAACCTGCTACTTTTAGTCGCCGGCCTACAGTGGTACCCCAACCCCAGCAAGTAACCGTTCCTCAGTATGCGTCGCGCACGCCAGTGCAGACCTACCAGGCGCCAACGACCTACCAACAGCCTCAGGCCTATAATTCTCAGGCACAATACACAACTCCTCGTCCTGTTCAATTATCTCCAGCACAGGTGATGCCTCAACAGGCTGCGCCGCCGCAGCCGACAGTACAACGCTTTCAGTCCAGGGGAGGTACTGTTCGTCCGCAGAGCTACGGTCAGCAACCATCTACGCCTACAGCATACACAGCGGCACCAACTTCCTACGCAGCAATCCCTCAGCCAAAGGCCGCGGCTCCCGTAGCAGCGCCCCGCACAGCACCTGCGCCAGCGCCCGCTCCGTCTACATCACGTACTGGATTTGCCGTGCAATTAGGAGCCTACAACAATGCGATCTATGCTCAAAACAGGGTGAATCAACTTAAGGCTTCCGGACTTGATAACGTATTCTACATCGCAGCCAAGAAATCTGACGGGCAGACGATCAACCGTGTCTATGCCGGAACATTCACGTCGATGGCGGATGCTCAGGTAGCAGCAGTGGATATCCGAAATGATTACCAGATCGCAGGTATCGTAACCAAAATGTAAAGACTTGTTTAACGTCAGATTTGGGCGAATCAATAATGCAAGTTGCTTACTATCATGCTCTAATCTCCCGTGATGATCTAGTCTGTTGGTCCTTAAGTCTATTTGGTAGTCATGACCGTCTATAAGTCTAACAGACGAATTGAACCAAGCATAAGTATTTGGTCCGCTTCAAGAAGCAACCTAGCATCGTTGCCAAACATGCGTCGGTTTAGTAATTGGAAAGCCTTAGGCAAACTACTCACGGTATTCCCTTACCAAGTAGTTTGCCTGAGGCTTTTGCAATTACACCGCAATTGTCGCTTAGTCTGGTATTAACCCAGACCTTCAAGAAAAGGGACAAACTGACAGCCACCAAGGGATTCCTCTGTCCACTCTGTTTCAGAGATACGTCTGATTTTCAGCAGGGTTTGTTCTTTACCCTCGGGACCAACCGGAATAACCATGATTCCCCCGACCTTCAGTTGTTCTCGTAACGCGGGAGGAACGGCAGTTGCCCCTGCTGTGGCCAGGATACGGTCAAAAGGCGCCATTTCCGGTAAGCCTTTAGAACCATCACGGAGGTAGCTTCTTATTCTGCGGTCAAGCTTAAGCTTCTTAAAAGTAAGCTTAGCCTTTTGGTAGAGTGGCTTATGCCGTTCAACCGTGAAAACCCTGCCGCCAAGTAAAGACAATACTGCCGCCTGATATCCTGACCCCGTTCCGATTTCCAGAACATGCTGGCGGGGCAATAGCTCCAGTTCGGTGCTTTGCCAGGCAACCGTAGAAGGTTGCGATATGGTTTGTTCACAGTCAATTGGAAATGGCTCGTCCTGATAGGCCCACTCATGAAACGAACTACTGAGGAAGGCATGGCGAGGAATATTAGCCATTACCTGCAGCACATTTTCAGCATAACGCCCTTGTTGGCGCAGCGATTCAATTAATTGACGACGTTGACCACGGTGGTGAAAGCTGTCCATATGAAAAATGCACGGTGATTAGCGATTGACGTAAGATACTGTTTTACTTAAGCTCGGTACCAAAAACCTCATTTCTTCTGATGACGACTGCCTTTAGCACGAGTTTTAGGGGGGGCTACATGTGCTTGCTCAAATCAGCAGGGGAGTAGTTGACGTTTTTCAGCACCTTACGATCGTCGGTCCGGTAAACCAGAAACACATCACCAGATGCTTCAATCTCTCCCGTTTGCCCCTGCTTGGCGTAATGAGCGACCGTGGCTTCTGCTTCTTCCATAGTGGCGCATGTCTTACTCATGTTGCTACGGTGTACCTCTTCGAATAGCCCCTTGAAACGCTCTCCTAAGCCAAACTCAAGAATAGCTCCACTCAGGACATACTGAAGGTCCGCAAATGCATCCGCTGCTTCAACAAGGTCGTTGTTAGCAATTGCTTCTTCGAGTTCGCGCAATTCTTCGCGGAGGAGATTGATCCGTAGCCGACAGCGATCGTCACCAGGGATTTGCGGAGTGTCTAAAACGGGTAGGTGAAAGGTCTCGTGAAATTCGGCTACATCAGCCAGTGCGTTCGGGGAAGTCATGTAAGGTTGATTTTGGCGCAAGGTATTTAACCACGAACACATAATAGAATCGTAAGAGACATTTAGCCCTTGTTGAAAAAAAAATGTCTCCGTGACCAAACTTTGGAGCAGTGGGGTCACGGAGACAGGGGAAAAAACAGATAGTTAGTAGGGGATTGTCTCTAATAAGATTTCCAAAGAGCTATTTGTTACCAGCTGTCCAGTTTTATGCTTGGTGGGACGGTAAATCAATTAATACCCTGAATCCACAAAATAGATGTCCGGGCTAGAATTCTCGTTTCCCACCTACCCAGGTTTGCAGTACTTCGGTATTCATGATGTCGTCATCAGCGCAGCTGATGAGATTGTTACTAAGCAATACGAAGTCAGCTTCCAGGCCAGGGATCAGCTGACC
>CAZTTF010000124.1:0-3350 GCA_964616365.1 uncultured Lewinella sp.
AGTAGGTTCATAGCTTCGGCTTTTACCCAACAAGAGTCCGCCAAGAATTAAAAAGCTACCCATGCCCAAGAACCAGTACTGTGTCGTATCGTTTTTGGTTTTCATCGGAGCGATGAAGGCAAGTCGAAAGTCAGCACAGCGCGATTCCTGATCGCGGCCGGAACAGGCCGGTTCACCTGTTGGCGCATTCCCCATTGGCCCGAGTGGGTTCACCCAAAAACTGCCAAGGAACTGCTCTCCTGTCTCACAATCTTCCAGTGTCAACTGATAGTCCTCCCGGATCATCATCCTTCCGAGGACGCTGGCAGTCGTTGCTGCCAGGAGGTCATAATTAAGATCACAAGATAGACGAAGGCGGTAGGTATCATCTTCCAGGTTTTCCACCGCTGGAATCCGGCTGGTGGAATCTCCGATGGCTGAAAGGTAATCATGACCGATCTGACGCAGGGACAGCGCATGCGCGCGACGGTCCGCCTCCGGATCGGGGCGTAGTGCACTCATCAAACTCAAAAGGAGCAGAAATAAACCTACTCCCGGAAATATGCGGGATAACCATTTCTTCATCACCACGAAGATAAGGTTTGATTTCCGGCCCAAATCCAGGTTTTACTGACCGTTTACATCCTTTTACAATTAATTTAGGGTTAGTAAAGTGCCCTGCCGGTTCTTTGTAAGCAAATACACCAAGCATGATTCGAGTTCTAATTCTCAGCCTGACGACCACCCTATTACTCCTCCCCGGCAGCAACGCTGCCCAGTCAATGCTATACCATAGCACCGATGAGGGAGAGCAGTGGGTGGCCTTTGATAAAGGCCTTCCGCAAGGTGCCATTCCACGCGACATTGTCTCCGTCGAGGATGGCCTCTGGCTGATTACTGACACCGATGGTTTATACTTTCTGCCAACCGAGGCTACTGAATGGGAGCACCGCACGGGTAACCTTCCGAAACAAATCTTTGCTACTGCGATTGCGGTTGCTGAAGGCTACATCGCTATCGGCACCTATCAGGAAGGCGTCTGGATTTCCCGCAATGGCGGCAAAAACTGGTACCGGTCTGTTTTCAACCTACAGAACAACGCTATCTGGTCGCTGACGATTAAAGATGGATTACTCATTGCCGGAACGGACCGTGGTCTGTATCGCTCCTATGATAATGGGATATCCTGGTACGGGCAAGATGATGACTACCTAGAGATACGTGATATTATCAGGACAGACAACAAACTGATTATGGCCCGCCGGGAAGGTATTTTGATCAGTGAAGACAACGGTGATTCCTGGGATAAGGTGATGAGCAACATGCCAATCTACGACCTCAGGGCAACGGGCGGTAAAGTATATGCATTCGGTGGTAGCACAGTCTTGCGTTCTGATGATGGTGGCCTGACCTGGAAACGCTTTGAGCGTTCTTCCTGGACAGAGGAAGCAACCTCCGTTCCGGAAGCTTTGTGGCGTGGGCGTAAGATTGAAACACCCAACGACCGTTCTGCCCGCAAAATCTTCGAAACTGATCGTGGATGGTTAGCCGGATTACGACCAGGCTGTTAGCATCTTATTCTCCACTTCCAGGCTTATTCCAGCATCAACCCATTTAACATCTCCAATGAAGAAGGCACTTTTTTTTATGCTCTGGCTTTCATTCCAGCTTTCACTCACTGCCCAGATACCTTCTCTAAGTCCGGCCACCCGGATCACGCAAGCGGTAGGCAACATGGAGGTTGACATTCACTACGAGCGGCCGGCGGCCCGTGGCCGCCAGGTGTTCGGGAACCTCGTTCCCTTCGGTAAAGTCTGGCGTACGGGTGCAGGATATTGTACAAAGTTCTCCTTTAGCCGGCAGGTATGGATCAACAACCAAGCGATACCAGCGGGTAAGTATGCGCTTTTGACTATTCCTACGGAAGAGGAATGGACCATTATTTTCAATACCGATACGACCCTCTACGGATCAAGGGATTATGACCCGGCGAAGGACGTCATCCGGTTTCGGGTTCCGGCGCAGCGCGCCGGGAGGTACTATGAGTCCCTGACGTACGACCTAGACTTTGTGCCAGACAACCTCGAGTGCTATATCTCATGGGCAAACACTACCGTGAGCTTTAGTATTACTACCTCTACGGAAGCGGAAGTCGCCCACCATATTGACAGTCTGCTCAATGCTCCACTCTCCAAAGATACCAACTATGCCTGGCCAGCGGAGCACCTCTTCTATAATCGCGGCGACCTGAACAAAGCCCTCGCACTCGTCGAGCGACACCTAGAGGTAGAGGAAGGGGAGTACCCCTTCCGCATGAAGATGGAGATACTTCACTACCTAGGCTACAACGACAAGGCCTTGGAAGTGGTCAAGCTTGCTCAGCAATGGCGCAAGGATAATCCCCTTGATGAGCAAAACCAGGCTTGGAGTTTGGCGTTTTGGCGTGAATGGAAGGAGCGGCTGGCCATTAAATAACAATTTGTATTTAAATTACAATTAACCTATATTTCGGTAAAAAATGTGGGCCCCTTAAAAACTTTTTATCGAAATAGCTTACCGCACCTTACCCCTATTGGAGGAACCTTCTTTGTAACTTTTAGAATCAAAGATTCGATTTCATCAAGGCGTATGTTTCGGATGAGAGCATCTTATTGGGAAGAAGTCAGTTCAATATCGTTTGATGACAAAGCTCATCCTGAGCTACTATTAACCGCTAGGCGACGCTTTTTTTTGCGCTTCGATGATGCGCTCCAAAATAGTGGTTACCACCGTTTTCCTTTAGCTAATCCGGAGGCGGCAAAAATTATTCAGGCCAAACTGCATGAGTATGATGGCGACCTGTATGAATTACTAGCTTATTGTATCATGCCAAACCACGTTCATCTCCTCATTAGCTTGAAAAATCAGATATACGATCAAGATGCATTATTAATTCCAAACCATAAGTTAGCGCTCGAGTATAGGCCACTACATGAGGTAATGCGCAGGATTAAAGGAGCTACTGCAAGGGCTATAAATCAATTATTCGACAGGACTGGAAATTCATTTTGGCAAAAGGATTCTTATGATCATTTTATTCGAAACAGTAAGTCATTAGAAAATACCTGGTGGTATATATTGAATAACCCTGTCAAAGCAGGCTTGACCCAAAATGTTGAAGACTACCCTTATACTTGGTGGCGAGGTAAACAGTAGCTGTGACTTCAGTCGCATGCTTTCTAAACATTACCAAAACATATGAAAGAATGGGCTTTACTCAGTAAACAAGTAGTAAAATTTGCCAAGCTTCAACGGGAGTCTGCGGCTAAAGCTGCGACTACTCTCTTAACTTCTCTGCCCGGCGCTTTCGATCTTTACGCTCCTGCTCCAGT
>CAZTTF010000125.1:0-19243 GCA_964616365.1 uncultured Lewinella sp.
CCGAGCAGTGGCAGGAAGTTTGGAGCGAAGGCCATCGTCCCGATGAAAAAAACGAGCTGGCCTATCGGTTCAGCCGCTGGGAACGTAGGTAAACAGCTGATTTCGTGGAATAGCCTACCTTGAGGCTATGCAGAACTGGTCCGGAAACCAAATCTATTTTCCTGAACACATCGCTCAGCCGGAGACGGAAGAGGAGATCATTACGCTTGTGCGGCAAGCGCGCAAAACGGGCAAAACCATCAGGCCAATTGGCAGTGGACATTCGTTTACGGCGGTGTGCGTCACGGACCAAGTGCTCGTCACCCTCGATGGCTACCAGGGCATTATATCCATCAATGCCGCTACAAACGAGGTAACCGTTAAAGCGGGCACCAAGCTCAATACCCTGGGGGCGTTACTCTTCCAGCACGGGCTGGCTATGGAAAACCTTGGAGACATAGACAGTCAGAGCATTGCCGGCACCATCTGCACCGGGACGCACGGGACGGGTAAGGCCTTTGGCACCATCAGTACGCAGGTTACTGCCCTTCGCTTCGTCAACGGTAAAGGAGAGGTTGTTACTTGCTCAGCCACTGAGCAACCTGAGCTGCTAAAAGCCGCTCGTGTTTCGCTCGGATTGTTGGGCATCATTACTGAGGTAACGCTGCGGTGCGTGCCAGCCTACCGGCTGGCCTTAGACAATGCCCGCGAGCCAATGGACGAAGTAATCGCTACCCTGCAAAACCGGGTTGATCACAACCGCAACTTCGAGTTTTACTGGTTTCCCCAAACCACCACGGCCTGGACGAAGACTTCAAATATTGTTATAGCAATACCGGATAAGGACAATTGGCTCAACCACTTAGTAGAAAACGTTCTTGAGAACCAGGTGTTCGGAGCACTATGCCAGCTCTCTTACCGCATGCCTGCAGCAACAAAAATTGTTGCCGGGATTTCTGCGGCTGCGGTACCTACTGTCCGAAAAGTGCAACAAAGCCACCGGGTATATGCGACCAAACGGCTGGTACGGTTTAACGAGATGGAATACAACATTCCGGCAGCGGCGCTCCCGGAGGTTTCGCGGGAGGTTCGTCGTATTGCCAATCGCAAAGAGTTCAACATCCATTTCCCGATCGAGCACCGGTTTGTGGCGCAAGATGATAACTTCCTGAGCCCGGCCTTTGGCCGGGATTCGGCGTACATCGCTTGCCATGCCTACGCCAAAAAGGATCATCGAGCCTATTTCAAAGCCCTGGAAGAGGTTTTCCTCGCCTACGAAGGGCGGCCGCACTGGGGTAAGTTGCATACCCTTTCTGCCCGTGATGTAGAAGAACGCTACCCCATGTTTTCCGCGTTTAGCGATTACCGCAGGCAACACGATCCAGACGGGGTGTTCTTATCCCCTTATTTCCGGGAACTTTTTGGCCTGGCGGCGGATAAATCAGCAAAAGCATGAGTAGCCAGCAACAGTTCCAGGCATATCAGGAAGCACTGAAGACTACTGGCCGGTCAATACCTCGCCTCATCATCGATCTGGACATTCTGGACCGCAACATCACCTCCCTGCTGAAGATGGTTGCTCCGGAAATGCCACTACGCCTGGTGGTTAAATCGCTTCCAAGCATCGGTCTCATCAATTACCTGCGCACACATCTCCGTACTGATCGGTTAATGATCTTCCACCAGCCTTTTTTATCAGCCATTTCGGACCACCTTGCCAAAACACCATCCGAAGGTGCTGACATTTTACTGGGCAAGCCCATGCCCGTAGATACGGCAGCTTACTTCTACCGGCAGGCCGCTCCAACGGAAGCCTTTAATCCCTACACTCAGGTACAGTGGTTAGTCGATACCGTGGAGCGAATCCGGGAATACCTCAACCTTGCTGATCAGCTTGGGTGCGGGCACGCAGTGCCCGCGCTGAACCTGAACCTGGAGATTGATATCGGACTGCACCGGGGGGGATTCAGTGATCTTGGTCAGCTAAACACAGCGCTTAAACTGTTGGCGGCACACCGAAAGGCACTCAGGCTATCGGGATTAATGGGCTACGACCCTCACCTGGTAAAAATCCCACGGCTCCTGCGCTCGCGCAAAAAATTGCAAAAGGCTGCCAATACTTTCTATCAGGACTGTAAAGCGCTCATTCAAAACGACTATCCCGACCTCTGGCATGAAGGCCTGACTTTCAACGGAGCAGGCTCCCCTACCCTAGCCCTCCACCAGCAAGAAAGCCCCTTATCTGAAGTAGCTGCAGGCTCCGCCTTGGTGAAACCTACCACCTTTGATATCCCGACGCTCAGCCACATGGACCCTGCCTGCTTTATTGCTACCCCAGTTCTTAAACGATTTAATCAGACGCGCATTCCAGGTCTCGAGTTTTTACCAAACAATAAGCCATCCTGCTTCATCTACGGAGGCTTCTGGAAAGCAACTTACCACTTCCCAAAAGGAAGCCAAGAGAACAAGCTATTCGGGGCTTCGACCAACCAAAGCCTGGTCGACTTACCAAAAGGGTCCAAGGTATCCATAGGCGATTATATCTTCCTCCGGCCGCAACAAAGCGAGTTCGTCATGCTCCAGTTTGGCGATATCCTGGCGATCCGTGGCAATAAGGTTGTTGATGAATGGGCAGTCCTACCAAACTGAGTCAGGAACGTTCGATCAACTCCTCGGACCAGAGCTCAACGCCCAAACCGACAACTGGCAACTGACAACTGACAACCGCATCCCTGTAACAATTGCAACACTGCAACCTTACGAACACTGAAGCGCCCTTACCAACTCCTCGGACTAGAGCTCAACGCCCAAACCGGCAACCAACAACTGCATCCCTGCAACCCCACGGACACTGGAGCGCCCTTACCAACCCTCGGACCGGAGCTCCTCGCCCAAACTGACAACTGACAACCCTGCAACAATTGCAACACTGCAACCTTCGAACACTGGAGCGCCCTTACCAACTCCTCGGACTGGAGCTCAACGCCCAAACCGACAACCGACAACCGCCCCCCTGCCACCCCAGAGCGTCCGCCCTTATTCCAGCCCTGCATACACTTTACGCACCATCTCCCCAATCTTGCCTGGCTCCAGCCAACGCGTAACAATAACAATGTCTCGTTCCTCGTCAACTACAATAAAATTTCCTCCGAAGCCGGCAGCGTAATAGAGGTGATCTGGAAGTCCTTCCCAGGAACGCGGTCCTTGATTCAGCCACCACATGTAGCCATAGCTGGCGTAGGCCGAAGCTGGTGTGCGCACCTTCTGCACCCATTCTTCGGGCAGTAATTGTGCTTCCTTCCACTTTCCCTTCCTGGAAAACAGTAGTCCAAAACGCGCGTGATCCTCGGTGTTAATGAAGAGGCCACCACCGTGGTGTCCACCACCACTTACGGATTGCATTTTTACACCATCGACATCAGTCCAGGTATTATCGTAACCATACCAACGCCAGGTTGAACTCGCTCCGATAGGGTCCATTATTCTTTCCTTCAGCACCATCGGCAGGGGGCGTCGCCACACCTGCAAAAGGGAGTACGCCAGGACATTAACCCGGACATCATTGTATTTGTAGTGGCTACCCGGCTCATGCAGTTCCCGGTACCGCCAGGTATCATAGCTTCCTTCCCGATCTGGCCGATCGGCCCAGTCATACAACCCGAAGAGTGCCCCTGACCAATCCGAAGTCTGTTGCAGCAAATGCTCCCAGGTTATTTTCTGGTTATGCTCGCCGGAGAATGTTCCATCCCATACATAGTCGACCACCTTGTCTTCCACAGAGGGGATCAGGCCATCTGCCCAGGCAAGACCGGCAGTGGTCGACAGGTAACTTTTCGTTACGCTGAAGGTCATATCTACCCTCTTGGTATCTCCCCAGCTGGCGACAAGGTAACCGTCTTTCAGGATCATACCCGCAGGGCCTCCGCGGTGTTTAGTAGGCCCTTCCAGTCCGTGATCCGGCTCCCGGCTGAAAGCTTTCAGGATGGCAAGACGTAGGTCACGTTCTCCGGAGTATTCGTTGTCCAAAGCAAATTGGACCGCACTATCCAACAGTGCGGGCTGGAAGCCCGCAGTTGCTGCATCTCGGGTATCCCAGGTCCCTCTTTCAGGGAAATACTGAGCGCTCAGTGTTCCCAGACACAGCGTAAATAGAAGTATGTACATGCTTTTCATAAGCGTGAAGCTACAAGTCTCCCGCTAAAGAATAAACCGCTGCCTGCTCATTAAGTGAAAGTACAGGCCCTTGAGTAGAGTCATAGGGCTGGTTCAAGAGCTGGCAGCCAATGGGACACTCAAGACATCGGCTCCGCGCGCAGTACTCTTTTTTCAACTCTAACATGGCCTGGCTTTCAGCAGCATTAGTAGCCTGCAATCCTAATTTTCGCCAGTGCCGGACGATACGATTCTCTTCTGCGGGCAAGGATCGCAAGAGTGTTTCTGCTTGTTTCTGGTAACGATCATCACCCCGGTTAGCGCCGTAGGCCAGGAGGGCAGGAGCAATGGTATTGATCAGGATGGAGTGGATGGAGGCAGTCCCCAAACGGCGTTCGCCGGGTTTACCTGCTTTACCAAAACGGTAGTGCGTTCGCCAGTAGTTGCTAAGTTTCACCTCGAACATATTTGTCAACTCTTTGGCATTGGCAGCGGCCAGGGTCTTACCGAACAGCTGTCCGGTACGATGCAGCATCGCTGCCAACTGAGCGATACGAATGGTTGGAAAATTATTGGGCCGCAGGCGCAGGTAACGCCAGGCTGCGGCCGGAAGCGGCCGCAATCCGTGCTTGACTCGAAGCAGCGCAAACTCTCTTCGCAGCAAGGTGATATAAGGGTCTTCTGTAGTATCATGATCCGGCAACAACCCAGACTGACCAAATAACAGGGCTTCCAATTGTAACAGACTGTGCTTATGCTTTAGCAATGCTCGTAACGGTACCGACTGGGCCAACATGTCCATTGCATCCGCATTCACGCGCCCTCCCAGGGCGCGGGCCAACGACTGATAAAATGCCTCTTCCCAATCACGACCAGCCTGCTCCAATCGCTCCGCGAAAGCGTTGGCACGCCGGGCCATGCGCTCTTCTAGTCGTCCTTCCAATGCGCGTTGCTGCGTGGCGAAGTCCGTTAGATGAAGTTGATGCTGACAAGGAATCCAGTACTCATTATGTTGTAAGCGCCAATAAGTATTCAACAGCTTTGGGGGAATTCGGCCCCTTAGTTCTAAACAGGGTAACCTCTGGCCATTACGGAGGAACACCGGACGATCTTCCTCCAATACCACGTGCAAAATTACATTGTCATAGGCTGGGTCAGTATCGTGTTTATGCGCGTACCAATCGCTGGACTTAACGTGTAATTCAATATTACCAGCCCATTGCTGGCCGTCTAGGCGAATTTGTCCGCCGCTGAAGTCAGGACCAGCATCGGTATTGTGCCGCCCAAAATCCTGAATGCTCAGGGTTTGACCGGTTGTGGTCTGTAAGTGACGAAGATTAAATCGGGCTTTTCGCCACAGGTAATGAAGAAAGTCTTCTCGCATCTCAGAAAGAGATTACGGTACTAACAAAAGGTTTTGCAACACCAAATGTAGTTTAATTTAAAATTAAACACAAATACGATGCTCATAAAAAAGTACCCTCTTGAATTGAACCAGCAAGTAAACTGCATGAATAGCAGCCAAACAAAAAAGCCCTCCTGGCAAAACTATCCTTTACTTGATACCTTTACCCTATCTAACCAAGTTTACCCAAACCGCCGGAAGTCAGGGGAAAGTAGCAGTGCGCATCACGCAGCGTTTTATCCCGATTGGCTCCATTACAGCCTAGGAACTTCCGGTAAATATTTTGATCGATCATGGATTACTTCGAAGAAAGTCTGAACCTACACCGCTCACTGAAAGGGAAAATACGCGTTTCGCCCAAAATTGACGTGCGCAGCAAAGATGATCTGTCCCTCGTCTACAGCCCTGGAGTTGCAGAACCTTGTCGTGCCATCGAGAAGAACCCAGAAGACGTTTACAAATACACCATTAAGAGTAATACCGTAGCCATTGTGTCTGATGGATCAGCCGTACTTGGTCTTGGTGATATTGGTGCCGCAGCCTCCATCCCCGTAATGGAAGGCAAAGCCATGCTTTTCAAGCGCTTTGCCAACATTGATGCTTTTCCAATTTGCCTGGACACCAAGGATACGGATAAGATCGTAGAAACCGTAAAGCTGATTTCTCCCGTTTTCGGAGGCGTAAACCTCGAAGACATCTCTGCTCCTCGCAGTTTTGAAATCGAGCAGCGACTCCAGGATATCGGCATCCCTGTTTTCCATGACGACCAGCACGGCACCGCGATCGTAACCTTGGCCGGACTGCTCAACAGCTGCAAGCTTGTTGGCAAAAAAATGGAAGACCTGACCGTAGTTATCAACGGAGCCGGCGCAGCAGGTATCGCGATTGCGCGCCTGCTCAAAGCCGTAGACAACCCGGAATCACCGCTGGCTACTCCGGTCAAGGAAATCATCATGTGTGACAGCAAGGGCATCATTCATGCAGGACGCGACAACCTCAACTCCGCCAAGCAAGAAGCCCTGACCTTCACCAATGAAAGTGGTCGTACGGGATCTTTACACGACGCCATCGTAGGAGCCGATGTATTCATCGGTGTGAGCATCGCGAACCTACTTGATCGCAACGACATCAAAACGATGGCTTCCGACAGTATCATCTTCGCCATGGCTAACCCTACACCGGAGATTATGCCAGACGAAGCTAAAGCCGGTGGCGCTGCCATTGTCGGAACCGGCCGTAGCGACCTCCCTAACCAGATCAACAACGTACTCGGCTTCCCGGGCATCTTCCGTGGTGCCCTCGATGCCCGAGCCCCCCGCATCACGCCAAACATGAAACTGGCGGCTGCGCGTGCGATTGCAGAACATATCCGGACGCCCACGGTCAACAGTGTGATTCCTCCTACCCTGGACGAGCAGGTGGCCTGGCGCGTGGCCGATGAAGTCCGTCGTGTAGCTGAAGAGGAATTTGGTAAAAAGTGAGTTGGTGAAATACGACTTAGTAAATAGTCTCTAGTAGGACTACTCTTAGTGCTTTTTCTTCTAAACGCGCGGAATAAAAGACCGCTGCCAATTGAGATCTGTTTGGGACGCAGCCTTACGGCAACGTCCCGAACAGGGTACGAGCCATGGGGTCAAAGAGCAATAAATGGGCAAATCAGGTTTCTGAGCACAAATACGATAAGTGCTAATGACATCATGTAGAACCTTCTCTTGCAAGTAGTAGGAAAAGCCTCAGTAGGAAAAGATCACTTTTCCCAAAGGTAATTGATGATCATCTCCGGGACTATCCGCTTTTGTTCCTCCAGAACATGCTGGTACCCCGCTTCATCAAGATCATTAGCGTAGAAAATAGAAGCCCGGGTAATAAAAGGATAGATTGTCATGCCCACAAGCGCTGAAACGAAGTTTGGCGTTTCTATTGGCCGAATCTCTCCATTTGCAATAAGTTCTTTCAGCTGGGGCTCCAGGATGAGGGTTGATTGGCGAAAATCGACGATCTCCTTAAACATCTCGATGTTGCGCTCAGATTCCATTAGGCAAAAGGTGGATAAGTGAGGCTTGCGCCGAAAGAGCTCGGTAAAGTCTTCCACGAACTTGTGAATTTTATCCTTTAGTGGTAGCCCGGTTTTAAATACCTCGTAAAAGATGGCGGAAAACTCTTCCATGGACTCCTTAGCTACCAGCTGAAACAGCTGGTCCTTGGTTCTGTGATAATAGTGAAGGGTTGCCACATTAATACCAGCAGCGTCCGCAATATCACGGGTTTTGGTCCCTGCGTACCCCTTACGGGTAAAAACGTCGATAGCAGCCCGATGGATCTTTTGTTCCGTCGTCAAAGTGTCAGGCATAAAATAATATTTAGGGGCTGGTATTTGCAATATTACCGACCATGAACAGTAAGACAACTGTTCGACATCTAGTAACATCATCGTAGTGGTAAGGTTAAAAATGACGCTAAAACTAGCCTGGTAATCTTCTTTGGACCTCCTAATGGCCCATGCGCACCAGCGCAAAATCCAACGTAATATAACAATAAGGTTACAAGCGTACAAAAGGATCATTTGTGCGCAGCAACAAGGATCAAGATCAAAATATTTTGCTTTCAATCAAAATATTCAATCATTTGATTGAACGATTTCACTACTGATATGCTTTACACCACGAATCAAGCAACCCTGCATAGTGAACTTAACCGAATTTACCCAGCTTGGCGAACGTTACAAACTCGATTTAGAGGCGCAAGCCTTACGCTTAACGCGAGATCCTGAAGCAGCAAAAGATTTGCTACAAGAGGCTGCCTTTACGGCTTACAAGCACCGCCATCAATACCAGCCAGGGACCGACTTCCTGGCCTGGACCAGAACCATCATCCGCAATACCTTCCTGAGTGACTACCGACGTAAAAAGCGCCGAAGAAACCTCATCGAGACTACCCACCCACACCTCAATTGGACGGAGCAACAGGTTACCTACAACCCCGCCGAGAGCAACTTAGGTGTAGAATTCATTATGGGATTGATCAATGAGCTTCCCGTGGCGTTTCGTCACCCCTTCCTGCTACACTATCAGGGCGTTCGCTACCGCGAAATTGCCGACAGGATGGGCATTCCCATTGGCACTGCTAAAAGCCGAGTTTTCACAGCGCGGCAACAACTGAGAACACAGTTGTACTTACTCTACGGAGACGTAGCCTAAATCAATCCCAACTACCAAACGATAATTATCTACCATGATCCGCTACTCAACCTTTTGCCTGCTATTGACCCTGCTCTGGGCCTGCGGCGGCCATGAACCGGCTGAATCTACCATTACGCCGGCTCCGGACCGCGCCTCTGCACCCGCCGCGGCACCCGCGTCCGCGCCCGCAACTGCGCTGCCCTCTTACCTGACCCAAACGGTCAGTAAGCAAACCGTAAACCGCCCAGTTCCGATCAGTGGCCGCGTGGTCCCCCTCCAGGAAGCCACGGTAGCCAGCCAGGTGCCAGGAATCATTCTGCCTACCGATAAGCTGCTACAGGAGGGAAAATATTACCGCAAAGGCGAAACGATGGTTAAAATTGATGACGAGCAACTTCGTCTCGGACTACGCGCCGAGCGCAGTAAGCTCATTACGGCACTGGTTCCTTTGCTGTCCGACATAAGCCTCGATTACGCCAATGAACATCCTGCGTGGGAACGTTTTGTCAACCAGATTAAGGCGAACGAAAGCCTCCCGGCAATGCCCGCCATGACCAACGAGCAGCTCCGCTATTTCATTAACTCGCGTGGCATTCCGGCTCAGTACTACGGCATCAAAGCGCGCGAAGCCCTCTTGGATGACTATACCGTTACCGCCCCTTTCTCTGGTAAATTAACCATGGCGGCCGCTGAACCTGGCAGCTACGTAGCTCCCGGCGCACCGCTGGCGAAGATTGCCCGAACCGACCTGTACGAAGTACGTGCGCAGATTCCGGCGGTTACGATTGACCAGGTAGCCACTGGACAAAAGGTCAAATTGTTTGCCCGCAACCTTGGCCAGGAGTTCACTGGGACGGTGCACCGCTTCGGTGCTGCCATCGACCCGGCCACACAAACAGTACCCACCTTCATCCGCGTCTCCGGCAAAGCGTTGCGCACCGGGCTTTACCTCGAAGCTGAACTGCCCGGTAATGCTCTTACCGACATAGTTGTACTGCCTAAAGAAGCCCTGACGCGCGATCAACAAGTATACGTAATCAATGATGGCATCATCGGCACCAAAGCTGTCGAGGTGGCACTCGTCGATGCCGACAAAGTGTACCTCCACGGCCTGGACAACGGCGACCGGGTAATTACGGAGGCTGTCAATAAAGCTATTGTCGGATCAAAGGCAACTAGTAGTAAATAGCAAAGAGGCCCCTAATTACCAGACTACAGAACTACAAGACTAATTCCCCCATGCGGAACATTATAAAATTTTTCATTGAGCATCCGACCATTGTCAACCTCTGCGTATTGCTCATCGTCGGTCTCGGCGCCATGAAGCTACTTCAGACCGATACCAGTTACTTACCGAAAGCCAAAGTGCGTTTCATTGATATTGCCGTCCCCTACCCCGGTGCTACGCCGGAGCAGGTCGAAGAAGGTATCCTCCTGAAAGTGGAAGAAGAACTTGAAGGCATTTCGGGAATCGACCGAGTGAGCAGTACGGCAGCCTCCAACCTGGCCACCGTTTCGGTAGAAATGACGGAAGACGCGGATGCCGACGTCACCCTCGGCCTGGTTAAAAATGCCGTCGACAAGATCAATAATTTTCCGCGCGGTGTCGACGCGCCGGTAGTCGAAAAGCGGGACGTAAAAGATCTCGCCATGGCCGTCGCCATTAGTGGCGACATTAGCTTACAGGCAAAAAAAGATTACGCCGACGAAATTGAAAAAGATCTGCTCAATTTCCCGGGCGTAAGCGACATCGTCATGTCGGGCGCGCCAGAGCAAGAAATCGAAATCAGTGTAAGTGAAAGCCAACTGCGTACCTACGGCCTGACCTTCGGCCAGGTAGCCGGAGCCGTAGGCGCGGCCAACCTGGAAACCTTCGGCGGAGAAATCAAAACCGGCGACCGCAACATCAGCGTCAAAGCTGATGATAAAGGATACTATGCCCGGGACCTGGCTAACATCATTGTCAGCGCCCGCCCCGAGGGCGGCGTAGTCTACCTACGTGACGTCGCCAAAATCACCGACCAGTTCAAGGACCAACCCGGTAAGCGGTACCTGGGGGAGGAGGAAACCATCGTCCTCAACGTCTTTGCTATGGGTGACGAGAATATCCTCGACAACGCTGAAGTTACTCGCCAGTACACCGACAATTTTAATGCGCATCACGAAGGCGTGGAACTGCTCATTGTTGAAGATGGTAGCTCTACCGTTGGCGAAAACATTAGCACCATGACTAACAATGGCCTTGCCGGATTCGTGCTCGTCCTGCTCGTGTTGGCTTTTTTCCTCGATAAATACCTTGCTTTCTGGGTAGCCCTGAAAATTCCGGTTGCCCTCATCGGGATGTTCTTACTCTCCGATTTACAGGGGTTGACCATTAACGTGGTTTCGTTATTCGCCTTCGTTATCGTCTTAGGGATTCTGGTGGATGATGGCGTCGTCATTGGGGAGAACATCTTCCAGTGGGCGAAAAAGAAGGGTATCCCCCCTGCACAGGCCGCCTTGGAAGGAACCATGGAAATGGTTGGCCCCGTGCTGATCTCGCTTTCTACTACGGCCGTTGCCTTCTCAATGTTTATGTTTTTGCCAACGCAAACCGGTGAGTTTTTTAGCGAAATGGCTTTTGTGGTCATTGCCGTACTCGCGATCGCCTTGCTCGAAAGCTTCTTTTTCCTGCCCGCTCACCTGGCCCACAGCCGGGCCTTACGCAAAGACAATACACCAAGTGCCGTAGAACGATTCTTCAACGGCAGCATTGAATGGTTGAATCAGAAAGTTTATCAGCCAGCCTTCACCTTTTTTGTCACCAAATGGCAATTGATGCCCTATGCTACCGTCGGCATCTTCGTTTTCCTGCTCATTTCCGCTTTTGGCCTAATGGGTAGCGGCGTGGTTGGCTTTACCTTTTTTCCTAACCTCGACGACAAAGCTGTTTTCATCGAACTAGACATGCCTCCGGGCACGCCGGTGGAAGTGACAACCGAAAAGCTGCAATCTATCCGCGCCGCCACCGAGACCGTTAATCAGCAGACGCTGGAAAGCCACGGCCAGGAGATGATCCTGTTCAGCGAGGTCATCACCGGACCCCGCCCGAACCAGGGAAAACTTCGGGTAACCTACGTCAACAGTGAACAGCGTAAACTGAGTAGTTTTGTTTTGTCGAACATGATCCGCGAGGCAGCTCCAGCAATTCCCGAAGCGGACAACCTCGTTTACGGTATCGGAGCTACCTCGGCAGTATTCGGCAAGCCAGTGTCCGTAGCGCTACGGGGTAAAGACCTCGAAGAATTGCGAGCTGCCCGCGACGAAGTCAAAACCGCCCTCAAGGCCCGCGCCGACGTTAAGGACGTCTCCGATACCGACCAGACCGGCGTCCAGGAAGCCATTGTGCGCCTCAACCCAACGGGGGAACGCCTCGGGCTCAGCATTGCCACGGTAATGAATCAAGTCCGGTCGGCGTTTTTCGGCGTAGAGGCCCAAAGCCTCCAGCGGGGCAACGAGGAAGTCGAGGTCTGGGTACGTTACCCGGCCGCCGGCCGGGCTAGCGAAACCCAGCTTACCGACATGCGGATCAACACGCCAAATGGAGGTAGCTACCCACTCAGTGAGGTAGCTTACCTCGAATACGGCACGGGCAACCAGGCAATTAACCGCCTGGAAGGTGAGCGGGAAATCCGCGTTGAAGCCAACGTGGCCGACATCAGCGTTTCCGTGCCCGCCATCATCGGCGAAATGGAGGCGGGTATCCTCGCCGCAACCCTCGCCAAATACCCTAGCGTGCGCTATACCGTGGAAGGACAGAGCCGCGAGAGTCAGAAAATGGGAACAGCAGCGGGCATCGTCATGCCCGTTATCATGCTCATCATGTTGGCCTTAATTGTACTCGCTTTCAATAGTTTTAGCCAGGCTATCCTAACCTTTGCGCTTTATCCTTTTGCCTTCATTGGCGTGATTTTAGGACATTGGATTCAGGGGGAGAGCCTTAGTGTTTTTTCCATCATCGGCACGATTGCGCTGATCGGGGTTTTCACGAACAATAGCCTAGTGATGGTCTCTACTTTCAACCAGTTAATTGAAGATGGTAAAGGCTTTTTTGCTGCGCTCAAAGAGGCGGTCGGCAGTCGTTTCCGCCCCATTTTGCTAACGACCGTAACCACGGTAGCGGGGCTGGCCCCATTGTTGGCCAGCACGTCCTTACCGGCGCAATTCCTCAAAGGTCCAGCAATCGCGATGGCATATGGCCTGAGTTTTGGGCTATTCAATGTCCTCTTCCTCCTACCGGCGCTAATCGTCATTGTCAACCAAGGACGACGTGGCCTCAAGCGCGTCAAGACGCTGAACAAGGTTAAAGCCACGCCCGAGCAGGTTGAGCCAGCAGTACGCGCCAAAGCTTACCGGATGAGCCCAAGTAAAGAAGTCGTCGTGGGCGCGATCGCAGGTGCATTGTTCGTTTTTGGAGCAGGGTTAAATGCCCAGTCTGACGTATTAACCTTAGACCAAGCCGTTACAGAAACATTGGCCAACAACCCCCAGCTTAAGGCGCTTGGGTACGCCAAGGAATTAACGGCGAACAACGTCGATCCTACCGTCGTCGGCATCGGGCCACGGGTCGACCTGCGGGGCCAGGCCCTGATGGGCTACGGCAACAGCCGGGTGCAAACGATCAACCTCGGCCCGCCGGAGGCGGGCGACCCCGAGCCACTTGAACTCGACGGTATCCGCCACGGCGTTACGTTTGGGCCCGAAGCCAGCTGGCTGGTCTACGACGGAGGGGCGGGCCAAGCCCGCCTGGCCCAGCTCAAACTCGTGGATAAGAGCATGGCCCTACAGTTGGCCAACGTTCAAGAACAAACCGTCGCGGGGGTTACCAAAACCTACCTCGCGGCAGCGAAACTGGAACGCCAGCTCGCGCTGGCGGCGGAGAATATTGACCTGAGTAACGCGCGCCTGGCCCGCGCGGATCGCGATAACCAGTACGGCCAGGCCAACAGCCTACGCCGCCTGCAGGCGCAGGTTGACCTCAACGTCGATAGTGCTGCTTACCGTAACCTCGCCCTTCAGGTTGACAACCTCAAACGAAGCCTTAACGAACTGATGGGGAGAGCCGCCGAAACACCGCTCGCTCTGTCCGTGCCCGGCAACCTGCGTCCGCGCGCCCTTGACTATACCTCACTGGAGGAGCAACTGCTCGCTAATAACGAGGACCTCGCCCAAGCCCGTCACCGCATCAAGCAGAGCGAGCAGCAGCTGGCCCTCGCCAATACGGCTGGCAAACCTAACGTGCAGCTTTACGCTAATGCGAATTACTTCAACCAAACCGATAACGCTAACTTCCTGCTGGACAACCGCTCTTTCGGCTCCGAAGCCGGCGTACGCGTTAGCTACAACCTCTACGACGGCGGTGCCCGCGCCATCCGACGGCAAAACGCACGGATCGAAATCGAGCAGCGCAACGCCGAGGTCTCAGCCGTTACGCTTCAACTCAAAACACTATTACGCCAAGCCCTAGCAACTTACGATAACGCCCGCTCCCAGCTTCGCCTGGAGCAAGCCAATCTACCGACTTTCGAGTTGAACTTCACCAAAACCGAATCCGATTTTCGGCTCGGTCAGATTGACGCCACGGTGCTCCGTACCGCCCAGCTAAACCTGAACGCCGCCAAAACGCGAGTGGCGCTACTAGAATTTGGCGTCCGCGAAGCGGAGGTGGAGTTACTCCGCCTGACCGGAAAGTTAGTCAAATGACGCTCCGCCCGGCCAAAACGTCGGATTAGAACTTCTTGCCTGCAACATTGTCACCTTAACCAGTAACCGCGACCACTCCTAAAACCGGTACGGTTTTTGCCCGCAACCCTGACCCGGTAGACTGTGTTAGGCTACCGCAGACTATTTAGCGCACGAACGACCGTGAGCAGACCCAAGAAGATTGCGAGCAAGATGGACAACCGAGGATTTGACGATGAACAAGATCTCTTCCCCTTTATCGGCACCGAAGAAGGAGATGAGCAAATGGATGCAGCCGAAGTACCGGAACTGGTACCGATGCTTGCCCTGAAGAACAGTGTGCTGTTCCCCACCATCGTGATTCCGATCAACATCGGTCGTGATGCCTCCATCAAAGCTATTAATGCAGCTGCCGACAGCCACAAAATGGTGGCCGTTTTCTCCCAAAAAGAGGTAAAAGAAGAAGCGCCAACCGGGGATGATCTTTACGAAATTGGCACCCTGGCCAGTATCCTGAAAATGCTCCGGATGCCCGACGGAAGCCTTACGGCCGTCCTCCGGGGCCGGCAACGGGTGCTCCGCAAACGCCTTAGCCAGTCCGCTCCTTATCTTGAAGGTGAAGTCACGCTGCTCGATTACCAGCTACCATCAGACCCACTGGCCTTCAAAGCCACGATGGATAGTGTCCGCGACAACGCGCGCCGGGCCGTCGAACTTAGCCCCAACATCCCTACGGAGGCGCAGGTCATGCTCGACAACATCAATGCCCCCAGTCATTTATTGAACTTCATCTCAAGCAACCTCAACAATGAAGTAAAAGAAAAGCAAGATCTGCTGGCTACCCACGACCTCGGTAAAAAAGCCGAGCGGGTGCTCGTAGAACTGCAGCGGGAACTCCGCTTACTTGAGCTGCGCGACCAAATTGAGACCAAGACCCGCGGGGACATTGAAGAACAACAGCGTCAGTACTTCCTGAACCAGCAAATGAAAGCTATTCAGGAAGAACTTGGCCAGAACCCCAATAAGGAAGCTGTTGATCAGCTTGAAAAACGCGCTAAAGAAAAAGTCTGGCCGGAAGAGGTTGGCAAGACCTTCGAGCGGGAAATTGCCCGCCTCAAACGCATGAACCCCCAGGTGGCCGAGTACAGCGTTCAATTGTCCTACCTGGAGATGTTGCTTGACCTACCGTGGAGTGACTACACCGTGGACAACTTCGACCTGAAGGCAGTTGCAAAACAGCTTGACGATGACCACTATGGTCTTGAAAAAGTAAAAGACCGCATTCTCAGCCATCTTTCGGTGCTTAAGCTGAAAGGGGACATGAAAGCACCAATCCTCTTGCTTCTCGGCCCACCCGGAGTAGGTAAAACCAGTCTTGGCAAAAGTGTCGCTGAAGCCCTTGGTCGTAAATACGTCCGCATGAGCCTCGGTGGCCTCCACGACGAAAGTGAGATCCGGGGGCACCGCAAGACCTACATCGGAGCCATGCCCGGCCGGATCGTGCAATCGCTCAAAAAGGTTGGCTCAGCCAACCCGGTTTTCATCCTCGATGAGATCGACAAAGTCGGACAAAGCCACCGTGGAGACCCTTCCAGCGCCCTGCTTGAAGTCCTCGATCCAGAGCAAAACTCCACCTTTCACGACAATTACCTTGACCTGGACATTGATCTGAGCAAGGTTATGTTTATCGCTACCGCCAACAACTTCGGAGCGATCCAACCTGCGCTGCGGGATCGGATGGAGATCATCCACCTCAGTGGCTACTCGGCTGAAGAGAAACTTGAGATCGCCAAGCGGCACCTCGTGCCGCGGCAACGCTCGGAGCATGGCCTGAAGGCCAAGCAGATAAAAATCCCTGTGTCTACGCTAAAGGCAGTCATCTCAGGGTACACCCGCGAAAGCGGTGTCCGTAACCTGAACCGTAAAGTAGGAGGATTGATGCGCTATGCTGCCCGCCAGATTGCGATGGAGGGTGCGGAAAAAGTAGCGGTCACGACCGACTTACTGGAAGAAATCCTCGGGCCTGTCGTTTTTGAGCGCGAAGACTATAAAGTCGGAAAGCTTCCCGGTGTGGCGGTCGGTTTGGCCTGGACGCAGGTTGGCGGAGAAATTCTTTACGTTGAGGCCAGCCTGAGCCCTGGCAATGGCGGACTCATCCAAACGGGTAACCTTGGTAACGTCATGAAGGAAAGTGCGACCACGGCGCGGTCCTGGCTAAAAGCCAACGCCAAAGCGCTGAAGCTCGACCCTAAAGTCATTAAGGAAAACGACCTGCACATTCACGTTCCGGCGGGAGCTACGCCCAAAGACGGTCCGAGTGCTGGCATCACGATGATCACGGCTATGGCCAGTGCTTATTCCGGCCGGCCGGTAAAACCATACCTGGCCATGTCGGGCGAGATCACGTTGCGAGGCAGTGTTTTACCCGTTGGCGGGATTAAGGAAAAGTTGCTCGCTGCCCGCAGGGCAGGCATCAAAACCCTGATCCTGAGTGCGAAGAACGAGAAGAACGTTCGTGAAATCGAGGCGCGCTACCTCAAAGGCCTGAAGATCGTTTACGTAAAAACCATGCAGGAGGTCCTGAAGCTGGCCCTTAGCTAGTGCCTTAGAAAACTAGTGAAGGACCATTGCTCGAACAAGACAGGACTACACGCTCCACGACCGATAGCCCCCCTTAAAGGTTTCCTTCGGAAATTTAGTATCTGCTTGGGCAGGTGCTTCATTTCCGGGATATAAATTACCGGCCGATCCGCAGATTTATGTCCGCTGGCAGTGTCCTAAATATTTCATAACTCACTCATCTACCCAACCAGAGACGTACCTTTGGTGTCCTCTTACCGGATGAATTACCGAGCTATGAAATATTTAGGCCTTTTACTCTGTCTTTTCCTTACGGCTTCCAGCCTCCAGGCCCAGAACCTGGTTGACCAAAACGGTGAAGCGCTGGTCCAGTTTTCTGGTATGGTACTCGATGGCGGAGACAATCAACTGCTCCCTATCCCTTACGCAACGGTATTGATTAAGGATGATGGCCGCGGTACCTATGCTAACCTCGAAGGCTTCTTTAGCATCGTGGTGCATAAAGGAGATACCATCATCTTCAGTGCCCTCAACTATGATGACGCCGTTTACGTAGTTCCGGACACCCTGAAAGACGACAAATACAGCATCGTTCAACTGCTGACTAAAAACGATATCGACCTGCCAACGGCCGTCGTATTTCCGTGGCCTAGCCGGGAGCACTTCAAGCTTGAGTTCTTGGCCATGGACGTCACCTCCGAGCTACAAAACCGCGCTTCGCGCAACTTGAGCGCCGACAACCTGGAAAAACTACGGGAAACGGTGCCGGCCTCAGGAGCTGAAAATGCAAGCTATTACCTCCGCCAACAGGCACAAAAGACTTATTATATTGGCCAACGCCCGCCGATGAACATCTTCAGTCCTGTTGCCTGGAAACAGTTTTTTGATGGCTGGAAAAGGGGTGACTTCAAAAAGAAAGATCGGTAGTTTTTTTTAGATCGTTAGAAGTTGGTCTATCATTTTAGCATCCTATTACTTACGGTCTTAAAGACTAATTTCTATCGCCTTCCCCCTCCTCCAAGGCAACTATCAGGCACTCCATCAAGTTATTAGGGTATGAACACCCCGCGAGATCCGAAGAATGAGCTCAGCACCTACCTGCTGATCGGCAGTGTATACTTTGCGCTGATCTTCTTTTCTTTCCGCTTTTCCCTGCAGGCTGTATTCCTTTTGCTCCTGCTCGGTGCTGTGGCGGCGCTTACCTGGTTCTTTTACTTTGGTAGACAGAAATGGCAGGAGAAAAGAAGAAAGCGGCAAGAAGAAAACACCTTTTCTGGCAGGGTAAAGGCGCGACTAGACGAGTGTGTCAATAAAGAAGCCCAGTTCCGGAACGAAGCAGCATTTATCAGGGATCGCATCCGTGAACTCCGCGACGACCTCGAACGCAGTGCCCTGGCTGACGATAAGGAAAAGGCGCGGGCGCAGGTGCTCATTAAGGAATTTGAAGCAGAGTTTAACCTGCGCCATGCTAAAGCATCATTCTTTGCCGACTGTGTTAAGCGCCTTGAAGCATTGCTTGCCCGGCATCAGTTAAATGAGAGCATTGCCGCCCGTAAGCGCGAACTCGAAGAACTACGCAAGACCAACTTCGACGATGAAGCCCGGATGGAAGAAACCCGTTACCACCTGGAACAGGACACCATCCAGCTTGATACCATCACAGAACTGAGCCAGGATATTTCCGTCAGTTTCAAGGCGGAACAAGCCGAAGAACTCAGGGCTCGCCTCGAAAAACTCAGGACGAGCATCCAGCCTGAGAAATAGGCAGTATAGGCTAAAACTTTTCCGGCGGAAAAAAAGTTAAGTTAGTCCCTTGCGAGATTGTGATCAATAATACTATCTTTGCGGTCGCTTAGCGCCAGAATGCTGGCCAGCAACAAACAATGGAGGTTAAGGGAACCCTATATTACACCTTAACGCCATTAACCATCCTACCGGCCCGTTCGTCTATCGGCTAGGACGCCAGGTTTTCATCCTGGTAAGAGGGGTTCGATTCCCCTACGGGCTACCACTTTTTACAATTGACAGTTGAAGATGTCAAATGCAGGATTTAATCCGTCCGGAGTAAAATCTTGAATCCTAAATGCTCAATTGTAGTTTGTAAATCTCCTTGGCCCGTTCGTCTATCGGCTAGGACGCCAGGTTTTCATCCTGGTAAGAGGGGTTCGATTCCCCTACGGGCTACCAGTAAAAAGCCTCGCAATTCTCCGGAATTGCGAGGCTTTTT
>CAZTTF010000126.1:0-31507 GCA_964616365.1 uncultured Lewinella sp.
GGATTGATAACATCCGGGTGACGACCTCTTACGGTTGGTTGGGATACCAGTACGACGTGTTCTATAACTCCAAGTGTTTACTCGCTAGCGGTAGAACGAATGTCTCTCGCGTACAAAATTGGGAAGAGGGAGGAACGGCGAAACCCGTTCACGTATCACGCCGCAAGCCAGAGCAACTCAGCCTCAAGGAGCTTGAAGAGCAACTCGTCTAGTCGGTATGCCGTCTCCCCAAACCAATAGTGGCCCAGTGGAAAACTCCACTGGGCCACTACTTTTATATTCCCTGTAAAGGATCTATTACCAGATCCGTACGCGGTCTGCGGGAGCGAGATACATGGCATCTCCTTCCTTGATGTCGAAGGCTTCGTAGAAAGCATCAATGTTCACCAGTGGCTGAGTAGCCCGGACTTTACCGGGGCTATGGGGATCCGTTTTTACCTGGTTGCGGATAGCGTCATCGCGCGAGAGGGTCCGCCATACAGTAGCCCAGCTCATGAAGAAGCGCTGCTCGGGTGTGAAGCCATCAATGTTCTCAGGGCGGCCGTTCTCAGCGTAGAACATCTGCAGCCCGTCATATGCGCCAAGGACGCCACCGAGGTCTCCGATGTTTTCTCCGAGCGTGAATTGGCCGTTGATGTAGACAGAGTCGACCACTTCAATGGCGCTGTACTGGTCCGCAAGTGCTTTACCACGGGCAGTGAAGGCTTCAAGGTCTTCGGGAGCCCACCAGTTTACCAGGTTGCCGTCGCCGTCAAAGCGGGCGCCCTGATCGTCAAACGCGTGGCTGATCTCGTGGCCAATTACGGCACCAATACCACCGTAGTTAACGGCTTCGTCAGCCAGGTAGTCATAAAATGGAGGCTGGAGAATAGCTGCCGGGAATACGATCTCGTTGTTCAGTGGGTTGAAGTAAGCATTCACAGTTTGTGGTGCCATGCCCCATTCTGATTTGTCAACAGCCTCGCCGATCTCGGAAAGGTTTTTCGCCACGCCCCAGGCAGAAGCTGCCTGGCGGTTCTCGAAGTACGAGTTGTCCTGAGCGATCATCATCTTGCTGTAGTCTTCCCACTCGTCAGGGTAGGCAATCTTTACGGTGAATTTGTCCAGCTTTTCGATAGCTTTTGCCTTGGTCTCATCGGTCATCCAATCCAGCTGCTCAATGCGGGCCTGGAAGGCCGCAATGATATTGTCGATCATCAATTCCGCTTTTGCTTTCGCTTCAGGTGGGAACTTGGCATCTACGTATAGCTTACCAAGTGCTTCTCCCATCGTTCCGCTAACGGTTGCCAGGGCACGCTCATCCATAGGGCGTTGTTGCTTGGCTCCGTTGAGGTACTGCGCGTAGAACTCCCAGTTTGCACGGTCGATTTCGGTCGTCAGGCTTCCTGCATTGTTGTCAATGGTACTCCAGCGGATCAAGGTTTTGATGTCCTTGAGGGGCGTGTCCGTCAGGATTTGCTGCAGTGCCTTAACATACTTAGGCTCGGTGACCATGATGGTGTCGATATCTTCCAGGCCTAGCGCTGTCATGAATTCTTCAACATCCAGCGAAGGAATCATCTCCTGCATTTCGGCACGAGACATTGGGTTGTTAAAATTAGCAGGGTTCCGGCGTTGTACTTTGTCGAGCTGAGGCTCGGCAAGCTTCGTTTCCAGGTCAATTACCGTCTGCGCGTGCGCGTCTGCCTCTACGGCCTCTTCGCCGAGTAGTTGGAACATCCGGCTAACGTGGGCAACATACTTCTCACGAATCTCGACTGATTTCTCGTCCTGATCCAGGTAGTAGTCACGGTCGGGAAGGCCAAGACCGCCACCGCCAACGTAGGCTGCGTTTACGGAGCTGTTATTAAGGTCGGGGAAACCAGACAGGCCGAGGAATGGCACCGAAGCGACCGCATTAATATCTTGCATCACCTTTTGCAGGTCATCAATGCTGCTGATGGCCTCGATGGTGTTCAGGGCCTCACCTAGTGGCTGAATGCCGGCGGCATTGCGTGCAGTAGTGTCTAGGTAAGACTCGTAAAGGGCAATAGCTTTAGCCTGGTCCGTTTCCGGAGCGTATTGGCCACTCTCCTTGGCCTCTGAAATGATGGCCAGCACATCGGCATCGGTAGCTTTGCGCAGTACGCTGAATCCACCCCACGTGGTACGGTCGTCAGGGATGCTGGTGTTCTTTACCCAGTTACCGTTGACGTAGCTGTAAAAGTCATCTTTGGGGTTGATGGTTGTATCCATATTACTCAACAGGATACCGTGTTCGGTGGTGTCAACCGCAGCCGCAGGCTCGGTCTCACAGGCAGTAAAGGCGAAGGCAATACATGCTGCCGCCAGAAGAAGTAAGTGCTTTTTCAAAATTCTGATCATTTGATGGAAAAAAGTAGGTCTTGCGTTGGGGCCGGGAGTACATCTCCCGAGATAGAATGGCAGACACAGATGACACGAAGATACTGCCGTTGCAATCCATTGTTAGAAGCTAGAGGAGCTGGCTGCCGGATAATTCGGCCAAAGCGACCCTTTTGGCGGTAAAAGGCAAAGATGTTTCGACAAACATGGCACCTGCGGCCGCGCATATCCTGACCGGAAACCTAGGTGTGGCCAGCTTTTGCACTACCTACACTCCATATTTCGTCGATCAGATACCAGATGAGGCCGAGGATGCACGCCCACTGAATTGAACCCAGACCGCCCACCAGGATAAGCGGTTGAAGAAATCCGATCAAGAGACGATAGACTAGATAGCTGGTCAGGAAAAGCATGAAGAGGCGACCAGCACGAAGTTCTAGATGGCGCTGCAGCTGCCACAAGGCTAAAGCCAGTAGGCCAAGAAATAGTATTTCATACAGGGCGGTGGCATGTCTCGGCGTGCCGTCTCCGAGGTCAATCCCAAGCCAGCTGTCGGTTGGGAGTCCATAGGTCGGTTCCAGTACGCCCATGCCCAGACATCCGATCCGGCCAATGGCCATAGCCAAAAGAAGGGGGAAGACGTACACGTCTCCGGAACGCTTTCGGACCCCCAGTACTTTTTTAGCCGCTTCGATACTGAAGAGCCCTCCCAGCAGGCCGCCAACTATCGTTTTTGCCTTGAAGTAGTAAGTCCAGCCGATGGCCCCTCCTCCACTAAAAAAAAGTTCCGGAGACTCGAGACTGCCCAGGAGACGCGATCCTAAAAAGGCACCGAAGGTGGCTGCAATGAGCAGTACCGTACGGTGGTCTTCTTTGATGGGGTCCTGAAGCAGCTTGCGGCACTTTTGATAGAGGGTAAAGGCCAGCATCACGCCGAATACCTCAAAAACAAAATGTAAGGCAGGGGCCGCCGGAAAGGGAAACATGTCACGTCTTTCGTGGTACCAGGTAGGCTGTCTACGCGGAAGAAGTGGAAATGTAGCGAGAATTTTCCTAAGTACCGTAACGCTATTATTACCGGTCAATATGTTACGATCTCCGGCTTGTCAGGTGGGCGCGGACGCAGGTGCAGGGGAGAGGCTTACAAGAAAAAGCCGTAACTAATCAAGAGCGGTTGGGTCATTTCAATGTTCAAAAGTACCCAGTCTTCATCGTTGTTGATGAAGGCGTTGAAGGCGTCAAGACCGCCGTTGACGATTGTTTCTCCGGTTTTGGAGTCGTTGACAAAGGTCTGGTTCTGGTAGCGGGGATAAACCTTCATTGTTTGCTCCGGCTTGCCTTCTTCCTTGATCGTGATGATGGCGAAGGGAAGTATCTGTTTGGCGGCGGCGATCGATTCTTCGTCGGTATTCTCATAGCGACTCACGTAATACTTTTCGTAGAGGCTCAGGGCACGTTCGACGACTCCGCGTGGCACTTCAATGGCAGGGCGTCCACCATAGAGGGCTTCAGCTTTGAACTTACTGCCTTCCTTAGTTACCTGGAAGCTTTCACTCTGCTGCTTGGGGTAGTCGATGCTAAAGGATTCTACTTTATCTGGATCTACCCGGAAATAGATGCGATCCCGCCATTCGTCTCCCCAGTGATTGAAGCGGGTACGGATATTACCGGTGAAATTGGGGAGGTGGACAACATAGGGGTTCTCGCTACCGTCCATGATGGCAAAGGTGCCCAGCTCGTCGTGCGTCGCGCCACCGATGTAGTAGTCGCGCAACTCGTTACCGTCGTCATCGAAGAGTTGTACGCGAATACCTTCCGCGGCAAGGGCTTTCACCATGTTGGGGATGGCTTTGCGGGTTGGTAGGGTCCTGATGTCCATATTCTTCAGGACGGCAATCAGGTTTTTGAGGACATTGTCGTTAGCGGGCTTGCCATCGGCAAGCCACCCGGTAATGCCTCCCCGGGTAAGGTTTACCTGGTGGTTGCGGCGGTCGGCGATGAAGATGCGTTCGACATCCTCAAAGTTCTCGTAGGCGAACTGCCGGTCGTTACTCCGGTCGCTTACACTATTGTTATTGTCTTGGCTTGAAACGACATACCATGCGGCACCACCAAGTACTAACACGGCGATGAGAAGGATAAGGGTACGGTTCATGGGGATAATATTTGGGGGCTAGAAAGCCGCGAGACTTAGCTGTTCAGGGTTTTGGTGTACCGGCGCTTGCGGAAGAAGTTGAAACCCACTCCGAATAATCCGAGCAGCAGCAGGGGAAGTACAATATTGATGATCCGCCATTTGGTGGCATCAGCAATTGCGGCTTCCTTGTCGATCAGTCTGAGTTTGACATCTTTACCTCTGGCGGCCACCACCCCGTCCGGGTTGATGAGGTATTCAATTGCATTGAGCATAAAAGGCTTGTTCGCGTAGGTGAACTTATCCCACTGGTTTTCTCCCAGCGGACGATAGCCTTCCCGCTTTACGCCATTGGCAAGCACGTCACCGTCAGCAATAACGATCATGCGTGTAGGAACAGAGGTAGCTTTGAATTCCATCCCACGGTCCCGGAGCACCTGCTCGTTGTCCCGACTGAGCCGGTTGGCGTAAGGACTGGAGAATTGGCCTTCCAGCAAGTAGGCAAAGGGCAGGCCTTTTTCGTTGAACCGCTCAAGGTCGATGCTGTACTTGCTGGCGTCAAGATCGACGGGCGAGGGGAGACGCTTGCGGCGCGCTCGGTCGCTGGATTGTAGCAATACCGTTTTGGTGACCTGCGGGTCTTCATTAACCGATTCGATGACCGTAGGGAAACGCAAGTCAATCGGATCGAGGTTCTTAACGATGGGATGGTCGGCCGTAGGCACGGCTTTTACGTGATAGGGGAAGGGGACGTTGGTGAATTTAGGTTGGCCGCCTTCAGTACCCGTAACGAGGGTGATCGGGGTGTTTACCAGGTCGAGTCCAAGTACTGGTCCAAGACGCACTCCATACTTGAAGAACATGTCATCGAGACCCAACTCCCGTTTTTGCGGGTAGAAATCATTGCGGCCTTGCAGGGAGTCGTAATCCATGCCAACGGCATCGATCGCCCAGAGGACTTTACCACCATTCATGATGTATTGATCCAGCTTGAACGCGTCGAAGTCGGAGAACGCTTCGGTGGGTTTTGCCACTACGAGTACTTCAATTTCCTGGGGCAGGGTAGCGAAGCTGTCGAGATAAACAGGGCTTGGTTCGTAATCCTCAGCGAGGGTGCGGTAGAGGTCGACGAATTTAGGGCCGGGGAGTTCTCCGTTGCTGACCGTGAAGCCGATCAGGGGTTTATCGTTGTTGGTAATGCTGGCGAGTGCACGGCTGAAGTTGTATTCTAAGAGGTTTTCGGCCTGGTTGAGCCGGCGCGATTCAGAAATGCCGGGGAGGCGTCCGTTCAGAAAGGATACCGGACGTGTCCGCTCTCCGTAGTAGATGATGGCGTAGGGGTAAACTGCGCTGGCTGACCGTTGGGCAGCGCTTTCCTGTGCGAGGACGGTTACGGGGACGATGCCAAAGCTCTCTTGTAAATCGCGCTGCCGCTGTTGAATCTCTTCGGTAGTGCCACCCGCCAGCGGGTCGGCAAACTCCCACTCAAGCACTGGAGCAATGTCCTCGAATTCGAGCATCATTTCCTCGACCTTGTTCTGGAGGATTTGATACTCCAACGGTAGGTCTCCGGAAAGGAGCACCCGTATGAAGATTGGTTCTTCAATACCTTCCAGTTGCTGCACGGTGTTCTCCGTCAGTGTGTACCTGCCGTCCTCCGTCAGATCAAGTGCACCGTAGAGGGTCGTACCTCCGATTCTGGCGTTTGCCAATACGTTGATCAGGATCAGCAGAGCTATCGCCAGGATTAACTGGATGATGGACTGATTGCGGTTTTTTCTTTCTAATTGCGCCATAGCTGATTTGAGAACGCGAAGATAGTACCAGAATTGCCGATTTATGAACCTTCGGCTGGAAGCATGTCGTAAAGGAAACAAAGAGATGCCGCAAACTGACGAACATCCCTACCTGATACTCTCTCCACTGTGGCCGTTGGCAAACCAGAACTTTCTGGCCTATTGATCCTTTTCTTGAAAAGACTTTCACATGGAGTACGAACTGATCGATAACGAAGGAGCCAAGCGGTATGAATTACACGTAGACGAGCATCGTCCCCGGGTAGAATACATTAAAGTAGCAGGCAAAATCTACCTGACCCATACGGAAGTTCCCAAGGCGCTGGAAGGAAAAGGTATTGCTTCTCAATTAGTCCGCAAGGTTTTGGAAGAGGTCAAGCGTAATGATTGGGAGTTGGTGCCATTGTGTCCTTTTGTGGCAATGTACATCAAGCGCCACCCGGAGTGGAAAAGCCTGGTGCTGAAAGGCATCAATATTGAGTAATTACCCTGCAATATCGGCCCTGCTCCGGCAAAACACTGCTACCTCGTCCTGAGCACTGCACCTGCGCCCGCGCAGCAAAAGGAGTTGCGCTACAAGATAGATACTCCCCTCGGCCACCCCAGGTGATTTTTGACGGATGCTGTCTGACCCCCAGCTGCGTTAAAAAGCCTCGAGGTGACGATGGCCATGCCTACGTTTTTAGCCTTGCAGGGCACAAGAATAGCCTTGTCACAAATTTCACCTCTGGTGACCCCGGGGAGTATGAGTGGTATTTGCGTCAATTACCGCGCTCATTTTCATGTCTGCTTCGATCTGGTTGTGGCTAATCCTTCCTGTCTTTTACCTTTGCGTCTTCAAATAAAAAATAAGTACATGCGGCTATTCACCCTATCCCTCTTGTCTTTGTTCCTATTAGCCTGTGGCGATACAGCGTCTTCAACGGCAGCGGCTTCCGTTGGAAGCGCCGGTCCAGTCCCTGAGATGGGACCGCTGGAGCAGCCCGATATCCGGGTAGAGATTGAAGGAGTCCCCCTTGAGGGTGCTTTGCTGATTGGTCAGTTTACGGAGCAGCAGTTCCGGGTAGATGAAGCGATCGTCGATGGTGCTGCGGTTGTGTTTAAGAACAATGAGCCGTACAAGCCCGGGCACTATTACGCATATTTCTCGGACGGTACCGGGGTGCAAATGCTGATTGATGAGGACCAGACGTTTAGCATGAAAGCGCGGAAAGTAGACTTGGCCAATACGATGGTGGTGACGGGCAGCGAGACAAATAGCCTGTTATACCAGGCCCTGAAGTTCGAAAGTAGTCAGGCGCCAGAGTTCCAGCGTCTGGGCAATCAATTGCGCCAGACACAGCAGGGAAGTGAGGCTTACGAGCAACTGCAGCAAGAGCGCAGAGCCCTGGTCAACACCCGGCAGGAAACGCTCAACAAGTTGTTTGATGCCAATCCAAACTCGCTGTTTACCTCCTTCAAGCGCGCCGGACAAAACCCGCAACTAAAGGAAATCAGAATGCCCAATGGGATGATGGACGAGGAGGCACAGGTGATGGCTTTCCGCGATGAGTTTTGGGATGGTGTGAATTTTAACGACGAACGCCTCCTGCGGACCCCCGTTATCTTCAATAAACTGAAGCGCTACATCCAGGAGCTGACACCCCAAAATGCCAATGCCATCAAAGAGAGTGCTGATAAGCTACTGAGTAAGGTGCTTAATCACCCGGAGTACTACAAGTTCTTTGCCAATTGGATTACGCTGCAGTACGAACCCGGAAAATCTACGATCATGGACGCTGAAGCAATCCATGTCCACATGATCCAGAATTATTTCACCAAAGAGCGGGCTTTTTGGTCCGATTCTATGACGGTGTACGGTCTGCAGGACCGTGCCAGCCAGATGGCCAACAGCCTCGTCGGACAAAAGGGACCAAACATCTCCGTGCCCGGCCTGGATGGTAGCCCTAAGGCGCTCTACGACCTGAAGAAGCCATATGTCGTAGTTTTCATGTACAACCCCGAATGTGAGCACTGTATCGAGCAGACCCCTAAGCTAACAGCAGCCTACCAGCAGCTTAAGAATGAAGTGGATGTTTACGCAGTCGCCCTCGATACGGAACAGGCGAAGTGGAAAAGCTTCGTACAGAGCTATGGCCTGCAGCCGTTCACCAACGTTTTCGACCCAACCAACCGAAGCATTTTTAAGACCTACTATGTGGATAATACCCCGGAGCTTTACCTCCTGGGCCCCGACCGGACGATTGTGGCCAAAAACCTCAAAGTAGAACAGTTGGCGGAGGCCATCCAGCTGGCTAAGAACAGGGCGGGTAAATAGTAGGCTTCCCCTGTAAAAACCGACAAATAGCCAAGGCTCGTCCATCCCAGGACGGGCCTTTGCTCATTTTTAGCTGGCCCATAGCAGCTAAGCCCAAAAAACTCCGGCCCGGAGCAACCAAAAGCTGAAGTTAGATCGTTATATAAGAAATGCCCTGCTATGACCGCCGCCCACGTATCAGCTCAGATTGCCTTAGGTAAGTTCTATCTCCATCGTTGGGAAGGGCAGGTTCTGGTGGATTGGGCAACTTCAATGATCGACCAGGGTTTCGATGCACCCGTTTTTGTCACCCTGGCGAAGATGGAAGGAGCAGAGCGGGCCGAGCAGCTGGACCAGTTCATTGATACCTGCCGTAGCGCAGGTATTGTTGTCTACGAAAATATGGAGCTGGCCATCCGGGCTTATATCGAAGACCTGCGGCGACGAGCATTAGCAGGCGAGATTGAACTTGCTGCTGCTTTTGCGCAAATTCGTCCGCTGGCCTACGACAACTCGTCCATCCTTATTCCGGGCTTAACCGAACTTGATGAGGACCTGAATCTGCATGACTCCGGAGAAAAGCCTTTTCACCATAAAGCACTTACGGCTGAGAACCGCGATGAGCACTTACGCACCTTTTTCGAGGAGCTGCGCATTGAAAGAGGGCCGTGGGATGATCCCACACCGGCCACTGATGACCCCATCGCGGTCAACCAGTTTGATCAGGAAGCTTACCGGGCTGTAGAGATCGTTGCTATTATCGTCATTTTCATCCTGTCCCTGATTTACCTGATCGCTATGGTAAATAGTTTCTTCTTCTAGTGCACCACAACATAAGTTTGTCGATATAAGGCGCTGGTGTTTAGGTGACTGACAAGGCCGGAAAACGCTTGCATAGCCATGTGGTACTTGGGCGCGGCCGCAGGTGCAGGGTCTGGTATCAAGGATGTTGTGGTTGCTCCGGACTGTCCGTTTGCCCTACGGTATGCATAACAGATTGCAGGATACTCGTTATAGCATGAATGGGTTGAGCCTCCGTGCGGCGAAAGAAAAATGAAGGACTTTCACCGTATTCCTTTTGCGAACATCTTCCATCCACAAGCGAATGGCCTGCTCGCCGCGCAGCGGCTCAAGCTAGCTAAACTCGCAATCTGTTACGCATACAGCCCTACGTATCCCACTACTTCTAATTCCTAATTTCCTACCTTCGCGGCGTTATGAGCAAATCACTGCCCCAAATACTGGAAACCGGCGTTCAGAGCGCCATTACTGACCTCTACGGTGCTGATGGATCAGCCCACGAAATCACCTTGCAAACGACTCGGAGGGAGTTCGAGGGAGAGTTCACCGTGGTTACTTTTCCCCTGACGCGCGTAGCGCGGAAAAAGCCGGATGAAATTGCGGAAGAATTGGGGGCATACCTCAAAGAAAAGCTGGAAGAAGTTGCTGATTACAATGTGATCAAAGGGTTTCTGAACCTCGTTATTGCGGATGGCTTTTGGAAGGATTTTCTGCTGAGTGCTCCGGTGCACGCCGACTACGGTCAGGCTCCCGCAAATGGGGAGACGGTGGTAGTCGAATTCTGTAGCCCTAACACCAACAAGCCTTTGCACCTTGGCCACGTACGGAACATCCTGCTGGGGTGGTCTACCAGTCAGTTGCTGGAAAAGGCGGGGTACAACGTGCAGAAAGTACAGATCATCAACGATCGGGGCATTGCCATCTGTAAGTCAATGCTTGCCTGGCAGAAAAAAGCTGATGGTGCGACGCCACAAAGCACAGGGATGAAAGCAGACCACTTTGTCGGTCACTACTACGTCCTTTTCGAGCAGCTCTTTCAGGCGGAGTACAAAGCCTGGCAGGGCACGGCCGAAGGCCGGGCGGTCTACGAAAAGCTTGCCAAGGAAGGTGTTGCAGACGAAGCCTTTTTCAAATCCTACAGCAAGAAGTACTTCAACGAATACAGCAAGATCGGAGAAGAAGCCCGGCAGATGCTACTCCGGTGGGAAGCTGGTGATGAGGCTACTGTCGAGCTGTGGAAGACGATGAATGGCTGGTGCTACACCGGCTTCAATGAGACCTATGAGGCCCTGGGCGTTAGCTTTGATAAGCTGTACTACGAATCCAACACCTACGTGTTGGGTAAGGATATGGTGGACAAAGGCCTGGAAAAAGGTGTTTTTGACAAGCGGGAAGATGGTTCCGTCTTCGCGGACCTGACCGACGTGAAACTCTCCGAGAAAACACTCATGCGGGCCGACGGAACCTCCATCTACATCACCCAAGACCTCGGTACTGCAGCCCTGCGGTACGATGACTTTGGTGCCAAACGGATGATCTACGTGGTTGGCGATGAGCAGAACAACCACTTTGCCACCCTGTTTGAGTTACTCAAACGCCTCGAAGAGCCGTATGCAGATGGCCTTTACCACCTCAGTTACGGTATGGTCGATTTGCCTACCGGCAAAATGAAGAGCCGGGAAGGTACCATCGTTGATGCTGATGATCTCATGAAGGAGGTGATTCACGAAGCCCGGTTAGCCAGCCAGGAACGGGCTGCCACTGAGGGACTTTCTAAAGAGGAGCAGGACGACATTATCCGGAAAATTGGCCTCGCCGCCCTGAAGTTCCACATCATTAAGGTCGGCCCGAAAAAGCGGATGACCTTCGACCCGAAAGAGTCTGTTGATATGCAGGGGCAAACGGGGCCTTACGTACAGAATGCCTACGTCAGAACGCAGGCAGTATGGCGTAAAGCTGGCCTCGACCGCGATGTCTCAGCTGCTAAGGATTACCAAACCCTGGCCGCCGCAGAGCGGGCCCTGGTGAATCAGTTGTACGCACTTCCCAATCTGATTAAAGAAGCAGCGGAAGCCTATGACCCTTCAGTCATTGCAATGTACTGTTACGAACTGGCTAAAGGTCTGCACAAGTTCTGGCACGACCATAGCATCCTTTCAGCCGATACCGAAGCTGCTATTGCCTTCCGGTTGCAACTGTGTAAGGCGGTCGGTAATGCGCTGAAAACAGGTATGAACCTCATTGGTATTGAGGTGCCAGAGCGGATGTAGCAGCATATGCTTGCCGCAGTACCTGACATATTGTTCAACCGAATAGTAGTCAGCACTCGCTAAATAAATGTAGCCCGTTGGAGGAAATCCAACGGGCTACTTCATTTTCAGCTGGCCCTGAGCTTGTCAGACCTTCTTGATCAGGTAATTATTGGGTGATGATGATCCTTCTGGCAAAGGATTGCCCATCAATTACCAACTGCAATTGATAGATGCCGGGGGCTAACTGGCGCTGCGGAGATACAGTCAATTGATTGATGCCTGTAGTTCCGGCAATGGTTTTTTGTAGTACTGACTTACCTGAAAGGTCGTAGATAGTTAATGCTCCCTGCGCTGCCTCCGGCAGCGTGATAACGGCCGTCAACTCCCCCAACCGTGACACCGGATTAGGGTAAACGCTTTGTAGGATTGGTCGTGCCCCGTCGACATCGATCTCCTGTATGTCGCACGCCTGTTCAATTGTTCCGTCGTTGGCTTCCGCTACCAGGCGGAAGAAAGAGAACTTTTTGTAGTTGTTGCCCGTGTAAGCCCGCTGATAGATGCTACCACTGCGGTTAACAGGATCACCTCCAATGGAGAGGAGGTTGTCCCAGCGCAGTCCGTCTGCGCTGCCTTCAATGTGCCAGTAGGCATGATTGTCTTCAGCAGCAGTTGCCCACCGGAAGCTTAGCCCGTCACTGGAAGAACTGACGGCAAACTCAGTACAACTTACGGGCAATACATTGCTGGAAAGCGGCTGGTCTCCGGCGTGCAAGAAAAAGCTGGAGAAATCGTCTATTTCAATTACTACCATCAGACCACCATTACTACCAATAAAGCTGGAGTAAAGAGGAGTGATAAATTGACCAGTACCTCCGGGCAAAGTTGGTCCGCAAGCATCCACGGAAAACTTGGATACCCGTACATTGAAGAGTGAAATTATACTGTTACTGAAGTCTCCAAGGTCATCCAGCTCATCGAGGGTGAAGAACAGGGCTACCTGGACACTCCCCTGACTAGGCTGTTGGCTTACACCAATCTGCAGGTTTCGATCCAGATAAGGGATGCCGTTGGCATCCGTTCTAATCCCTCCTGTATGCCCATAAACCCCCGTAGAGATATCACCCATGGGTTCCTCGTCCAGCACCGCAGCAACGAAGTCTCCGGCAGCGCGTAAATAGAGCCACTGCCCTGAACCGGTAGAGGTGACGGTGTTGAGTGGTGTGCAGAAGTCTTCAGCGGTCAGATACACTTCTTCCGTAGGCATGCCGTAGACACCGATCTCTCCCTGAGCGCCTTCACCCGTCAGGCTCCCACTATTGTAACTGTAAACCCGAATCCGGTAAGTGTCACCAATGGTCAGGCCACTCAGCGGGAGTTGACTCGTAAAGTTGGTAAATGGATCATAACAGGCGAGTGGATCACTGGCTCCCGGTGCATATACTTCTACCCCCAGTGGGTTGAAGAAGTTATTCATGAACGCTACTTCAGGATCTGTAGTGTTGGCAACAAAGGAGAACCAGACGTCGTCGTTGGCGGTGCCGGTATTCCCATTGCACTCCACGGCAGGCCCGGAACTAGTCGCAAACTCCAGTGTGAAAGGGCGCGGCCGGTAGATGAGCTCCTGCAAAAGAGGAATAGCTCCAGCCTCCTCATCGTTGGCGGGAGGAACTATAGTCTGTACGCAGATATTAAAGGTGGCAGCTGCAGTGCCACTATGTTCAAAAACTCTGACGATGTAGGTCTCGCCAACGGTAAGGCCAGAGACAACACTTGCGGGACTGTTTTCAAAACTCTGGTTACACGACACGCTGGTAAGGTTCCCACAAGTGCCAGAGAAGACTTCGATACCAAGACTGGCAAAGCCAAGGCCAAGGACGTCCTCCACGTCCTGAATTAGTACAAGGTGTGCCGTTTCAGTCGCTACGAATTCGAAGTAGACATCGGCCTGGTCATCACCACCGAAACAAGCGGGGAAGTCTTTATCAGCCAGGAAGGTCGTTCCCGGTACTTGTGAGCAATTGTCCGGAGTGGAAACGGGTACTGAAATTGCCTGCTCACAGTTTTCGTTGTCTGGTGCTCCGCCGGACAATTGTTGCAGGCAAAGGTCAAACGTTTTATCGGCGGTAAATTCAAAGGTGAATACACGAACGTAAATCTGGCGGTCAAGCTGGGCTGCGGGCAAAGTGTAGTTTTGGTTATTGTCGCAGTAGATAGAGGTCAGACTACCACAACTGCCTACGTAGACTTGAATACGTTGGGCAAAGCCAGGGTCCGAAACTTCCAGGCTGTAAGCAACATTTGCGGTTGCCTGAAATGTGTACCATACATCATCGACTGGGGTGGAGTTGCCACAAAAGAAGCCAGTAAAACCTTCTCCATCTGCTCCGGCCAGGGTCCCTGATGTTTGGATGGAACAGGTTTGGTCTGTATTTGGCGTAAGGGGTAAGGCATTTTCACAAAGGTCATTTACCGGGGTGGGAAGCGTTTTTAAGCAGAGGTCGAAGTCAACCGCTTCTGCCGCACCAACGGTGTACACCGAAATAAAGTATTCCTCCCCAACGGTTAATCCACTAGCGACAACAGCCGTGCCTTGGCCACAAACAGCCGTGCTGAATCCTCCGAACTGATCGAAACGTCCGACCTGAATAACCGTAGTAGGGTCGTTGCCCACCAGCAGGTTGACATTGCTTAATTCGACAGCATATGCTGTTGCGTTTGCGGTGAATTTGAAGAAGACATCGTCATCCCGGCTACCACCAGCGCAGGAGAAAAAGAAAGCGGTGGCACCAAAGGTGGTACCAGCTGTTGTCTGGTCGCAACTACCGTCGGTGTTAACTGGCACTACGATGGCGTCATCAGGGGTGTTGTTGGTGGCTGCAGGTGGAGGAGTAAGCAGGCAAGCATCGAAAGTGCCTCTGCCTCCTGATGGATTAGTTTGAAGTGCAAGCAGGTAATTATCACCAGCGGTTAAGCCATTGAACTGCCGGCCAAAGCCGGCAGCGGCGGTACCACTTTCCACCAGGCTAAGGTTACCGCAGGTTCCACTGTACAATTCATAGGATATAACATTGGCTTCGCCAATGGTGGTAGCGATGCTGTTCAGCAGGAAGGTAGCACGGCTTGTACCGGGCTGGAAACTGTACCACAACTGGCCGTCCGGGCTGGTGGTATTGTCTCCCGCGAAGCTGGTCGTACAGACCAGGTCAGTAGATATGCCAACGGGCGTAGCACCGTTGCAATCATCGTTGGGAAGTGGAGCCAGGGGGTAAGCGTACACACTTGTACCGGAGAAGACATTGTTGTTGGTGATGGAGGTTTTTGCCGAGCGAACGAAAATTGTGTCTCCGGCAGCTACATCGGTGAAAATGTTTAAGTCTCCGGCATCGCAACGTTCATAAGCGAGGTTCTGACAGTCTCCGGTATAGAAATAACTGGTGTGCTCAGACCAGGTGTCGTTGATTTCTGCGGTAACAATTGCGATGTCGGCAACGGCGCCAGTGGTATTAACTACGCTAAACCAGAAATCCCTTGCACCTGCGTGCGCGCCACAATCTGAGGGTAGTGCTGGTGAAGAAGCCGTCGCGTTGCGTCCCCATGCCTGTCGCAAGATGGGGGATGAGGGATCAGACAGGGGGACAAAAAAGGCGCCGGAACACTCATCGTTGGCCTCGCCACCACAGAACTGGTTGAGAGCAATAAGGTCACCAAAACAAGTGGCGTTGTTTCCCTGGAGGCGAATAGAGAGATTGCCGGTGACTGGTCCGATGACGTAGGTTCCCGTAGCAGTTACCGTACGCAAAACTTCCCCGGTGTTCTGGAGCACCACGTCAAGAGATGGTTGGTTGCCAAGGTCCGATATGGTTAACTCAAACTCATACTGTTGGAAATCGAGACAAGTACGCTCTCCCAGACTTGCTTCCGGCGTAGTGCACGTTTCGGGCTCACCGAAAAGACAATAGCGGAAGGTGTTCTCCACCGGGTCCGGTATGTAGGCGTTGTTGGCAATGCCGGTGGTGGCAAATGAGCCGCTTAGTCTGATCAGGTAATCCGCTCCAATGGTCAAATCTATGAAAGAGAAGGTGTCCCGGTTACTCTGCGTGAATCCACATTGTAACAGGTTGAGGTTGTCACACGCGCCCTCATATAGGGCGATATTAGGCCTGGCGCTTCCTTCCCTTTCTGCGAGGAAGTCGTACTGTGTGCTGGTTGCCGTAAAGGATAGCCAGACATCGGTGCTGAAGCAGGAGCTGGATTCAGGGCTACTGGTAGCGGCAAAAGTGTTGACCTCGTCGGGTAAAGTGCAGGATGAGCCTGGTTGGTAGGTTATGGGCTTGGCGGTGCCGCAGGTGTTGTGTGGAGGGGGAGGAGGCAGTGGAATGGGGGTCCTGAGCTGGAAGTCAAAAAGTGCATAGTTGCTGGGGTAGAGGAAATCACCAAGGGCTAATCCATTTACGTTTCTGACTGACCGAACACGCCAGATGCTGACGAATAGCTCTTCGTCCATATTTCGTACACTTGGGTCAAGGATAAATTGCATCGTACTGGGGGCAGGCTGAAACCCTTTGCGGTATTCTGCCTGAATTACGCTGTAGTTTCCGGAGTTGACATTGCGGGCAACGAGGCTGACTCCCCAGCCTTCTGCCAACCCTTGTTGCTCGTAGGTCGTTGTGTTGTATTCAATCTCGGAAATATCTACGATGAGTTCTGTCTGGTTAAAACTCGTATTAGCCTGAATAAGATTGGAGCGGTAGACGGTGGAGAGAAAGCGCTGGTTGCCAAGTGGATTGTTCTGGCTTTTCCATGCCGCTTTTTCTAACGCGCTGGCATTAAGGTCAGGTCCTATTCCGTTTCCACCTACATTCGAAAAAGGAACGACCGGTAGCACGTTTGGAGTCAATGAATCATAGATGTAAGCAATCGCGATGTCCGGGTTAGCGGGAAGGACCGGACAGTTGTTACAGGTAATTGTAATGCCATTATTACCATTTCCATCTGCTATGGGGAGATCATCACAATTTCCCGGCTCAAGGTATACTTCATACTCCCCGGAGGCAGATAGCTGGGTGCCAAAAATGTTGAGCGTGCTGGCCGGCCCCTCCAAGACGTTGGCCTGCCCTTCGGGACGAAGGGTAAGCGGCGTCCCTCCCGACATAATTTCAATTTCCATGGTTGCCGAAACATCAACGATGAGTCCATACTCACCGACATCAATACCATCGCTTGGAAGGAAAGGAGAAGGAGTAGACAGGGGTTGGTCTCGCCAGCTAATTGGGGCATTCCCAAAGCGAGGTGCCTGAATGCCACTACTGAAAATAAAATCAGTGGGAGCACATTGAGCGGATAGTGAAGATAGGGAGAGCAAATAGCAGACTGCAAAAAGTAAAGCGTGGCGCATGCAGTGGGGGAGTTTTAGTTGGAGTAAGATGTATTTCTCCCTTTTATTACGGACCTGGTAGTGATGTTACGCTCAACGAAGCTTTTCTGTAAGTTCTGTTTTGTGCAGGAAGATTCTACCTTTTTGAAAGTGGCCGTAGTATCGTTTACAAGACACCTTCCAGAGCAGTCTTCCTGGCTGCTGTATTTGTTTTTCCGAATTTTCCTTCTACCTTTACGCCATGCAAATAATGACCAACAAAAACTGGTGGTGGCTGCGTCGATCTCTCCGAGCGACCTGATGCGGCTTTGTTTGCGTAAACAAGAAAATTTAAGCCCGTTGGATTGCTCCGACGGGCTTTTTTTATGTGCCGTCGGACCCTCTGACGCTAACGAATCAAAATGTCTGTATTAACTGCTACTCCACCTAAAACAAGGATAAACGTTGTTACTAAACGCATCACGGCTGATCAATTGACGCCGGTAATGCTCTATTTATCCGTGCGTGATTGTTTCACTGATCCAGTGTTGCTGGAATCAAATGAATCTCGTGATAATGAGCATTACTATTCAATTGTCGGGCTGGAAACCCTTGCCTCCTTTACGGTTGATCAGGGAGAGATCACGCGCAAGCAGGCCGCCCGCTGGGCGGCCACCGAGCGGGTCGACGATGCCGAAACGGTATCCGTTCGGCTCCATGAATTTCTCCAAGACTTTGAGCTGGAATACACCGACGAGGACCCGGTAGTACGGCAGTTCAATGGCTTGATCGGCCACACGAATTTTGAGGGAGTACAGTATTTCGATACCTTGAAATTCGATAACCCTAAGGTGCTGCGCGCCCCTGACCTCCGTTACCACCTTTACCGGTTTATCCTGGTCTTCCACCACTATCGTGATGAGTTGATTTTGATTGAGAACCTGGTAGAGGGAGAAGCTTCCCGGATGGGGGAAGTTGAAGCGGCCATCAAAAAGGGTGGGGGAGTACACCCCTTCACTCCGCAGGGCCCGGCAAGCAGTAACCTGACCGATGAAGAATACAAAGCCATGGTGGCTGCAGGTAAACACCACTGTAGGGTAGGGGATGTGTTTCAGATTGTCCTCAGCCGTCAGTTTAAACAGAAGTTTCAGGGTGACGAATTCCAGGTATACCGTGCCTTGAGAAGCATCAACCCTTCTCCTTACCTCTTTTATTTCGACTATGGAGATTACCGCATCATGGGCTCCAGCCCAGAAAGCCAAATGGTGATAAATGAAGGAATTGCCCGCCTTAACCCGATTGCGGGTACTTACCGCAGGACGGGCGATAAAGAAAAGGACGCGGCAGCCACGGAGGCCCTGTTAGCAGATCCTAAAGAAAATGCTGAGCATGTCATGTTGGTCGACCTGGCCAGAAATGACCTTAGCCGACACACTAAGCGTGTCCGGGTGAAGAGCTTGCGCGAGGTGCATTATTACAGTCACGTCATCCACCTTGTGTCAACGGTGGAGGGAGAATTGGACCATGCGGACCGGGCGGTCCGCATTTTTGGTGATACTTTCCCTGCCGGTACCCTGTCCGGTGCGCCAAAATACAAGGCGATGCAGTTGATTAATGAGTACGAAAACCAACAGCGGGGTTTCTACGGTGGTGCGATCGGCTTAATCGACTTCCGGGGTGGTATGAATCAGGCCATTCTTATTCGCTCCTTCTTCAGCCAGGACAATTCGCTTTTTTATCAAGCTGGCGCAGGAGTGGTGGCTGCATCTGACGAAGAGAGTGAATGTCAGGAAGTATACCACAAGCTCGGAGCACTAACCAAAGCACTTACGAAAGCCGCATCCTTTTAATATTGCATGGATGTAAATCCATGGATGTCCATATCCAACAACCATGAAAGTTTTAATTCTCGATAACTACGATAGCTTTACTTACAACCTCGTCCAGTATGTGGAGGAGGAACTGCAACAGGAGATTGATGTGTTCCGCAATGATCAGATTGACCTGGAGGCAGTGGCTGCTTATGACCTGATCATTTTGTCTCCCGGACCGGGGGTGCCAGCTGAAGCGGGCATAATGCCCGCATTGATCAAACGTTATGCCGGCGAGAAGATCATCTTCGGCGTTTGTCTTGGGCACCAAGCTATTGGAGAGGCTTTTGGTGGTAAGCTCATCAACCTCGAGCAAGTGCACCACGGTATTGAAACCGAGATGCAGCGTACAACATCAGATGATGTGCTTCTTGCCGGTATCCCGGAAACGTTTAATGCCGGACGGTATCATAGTTGGGTAATTGACCCGGATACGTTGGCAGATGAATTACAGATCACCGCCACTGGCGAATATGGCGGAATTATGGCGCTCCAGCACCGCAAGTTTCCCATCTTTGGTGTTCAGTTTCATCCGGAGAGCATCATGACGGAACACGGTCGGTTGATGATTCACAACCTGGTTGAATTTGCGAAGCATAATGTGCTAAGCACGACAAACTAAGCAGTCACTTGACCACATCAAAAGCTTCAAACTGAAAGAAAATAAACTATCATGACTAAGAATATCAACATTGACGTCGATGAACGCGGCTATTACGGTCGTTTCGGCGGTGCATATATCCCTGAGATGTTACACCCTAACATCGAGGAACTACGCAATACTTATCGCGAAATGACGGCGGACCCCGCCTTTAAAGAGCAGTTTGATGCCTTACTCAAAGATTATGTTGGGCGGCCGAGCCCCCTGTATTTTGCCAGTCGTTTGAGTAAGCACTACGGAACGAATATTTACCTGAAAAGGGAGGACCTGAACCATACTGGTGCCCATAAGATAAATAATACCATCGGACAAATTCTGATGGCGCAGCGACTGGGGAAAACCCGGATTATTGCAGAGACCGGTGCCGGCCAGCACGGAGTAGCAACCGCTACGGTCTGTGCCCTGGTGGGGCTGCAGTGTATCGTCTACATGGGTGAGGTGGACATTGAACGGCAAGCGCCTAACGTCGCCCGCATGCGGATGCTGGGAGCGGAGGTGCGCCCTGCACGCTCGGGCTCTAAAACCCTGAAGGATGCAACCAACGAAGCTATTCGAGACTGGATCAATAACCCGGAAAATACCCACTATATCATCGGCTCGGTTGTGGGGCCTCACCCATACCCGGACATGGTAGCCAGGTTCCAAAGTGTCATTTCTGAAGAAATGAAGTGGCAGTTGGAGGCGAAGACCGGACGCGATTATCCAGATGCTATCGTCGCTTGCGTTGGAGGAGGGAGCAATGCCGCCGGGGCATTTTATCACTACCTGAATGATGAGCGGGTACGCCTCATCTCCGTTGAAGCTGCTGGACTTGGTGTTGATACCGGAGAATCCGCGGCTACTTCTGTGCTTGGTACGGAGGGCATTATTCACGGATCGAGAACCCTGCTTATGCAAACGGAAGATGGTCAGGTCGTTGAACCATACAGTATTTCTGCCGGACTTGATTACCCTGGCATCGGACCGCTGCACGCCTACCTCATTGACTCAGGCCGGGCAGAAGCGATCTCGGTTACAGACGAGGATGCACTCGCTGCAGCCCTGTTTACAACACGGATGGAAGGCATTATCCCTGCCCTGGAAACAGCACACGCTTTTTCTGCACTCGATCAGATGAACTACGGACCAGATGACGTGATTGTGGTTTGCCTTTCCGGACGGGGAGATAAAGACCTGGCTACTTTCACTAAATACCTGGACGGCTTAGAGGAGTAAGCGCTTGTTTGGTATGCGTATTACTTTGACTCTGGCTTCATTAATTTCTTTTTCAATCTCTTTATCATGAATCGTTTATCCCGTCTGTTCTCCACCAAATCGCAAGACCTGCTCAATGTATATTTTACGGCAGGTTACCCTAAACTGGAGGACACCGTAACGATTATTCGTAGTCTTGCCACTGCCGGAGCAGACCTCATTGAGGTCGGAATGCCCTACAGTGACCCTATGGCAGACGGAGAAACCATCCAGCGTTCCAGCATGCAGGCATTGCATAATGGTATGACCCTTGAGACCCTCTTCGCTCAGCTAACGGAAGCGCGAAAGCACACCCAGGTTCCATTAGTCTTAATGGGCTATTTCAATCAGGTTATGCAGTATGGTGCCGAACGCTTTGTAAAGGCTGCGGCTGCGGCTGGTGTGGACGGATTGATTCTGCCAGACCTGCCAGTCTTTGAATATGAGCAAGAATTTCGCAGCATTGCCGAAGCCCATGATATCCAGGTTACTTTCCTGATAACTCCGCAGACGAGCGAAGATCGGATCCGGCAGATCGGTGCTTTAAGCACCGGATTCATCTACGTAGTGTCGAGTAGCAGCATCACGGGTAAAAGCGGTGAGATTACCCAGGAGCAGAAGGACTATTTCGCCCGGATTCAGGCGATGGATTTAGCCCAGCCGAAGCTAATTGGCTTTGGCATTAGTGACGCTAAGTCTTTCCGGACAGCCTGTGCCTATGCTAATGGAGCCATCATTGGCAGTGCTTTTATCCGGGCCTTGAAGGACCAGGAGGATGTGGCAGCTGCAACCACGGCATTTGTAGAGGGGATTTTGGAACCGGTAGCGTAAATTGCAGCTCACCCGCCGTTGGTTTGCTTTTCCGGAAGGCAAATGCTCGGGCACGCGCTAAACATCAACCATCAAAACTCCATCATCAGGCTCATCCGTTACCGGCTCTCTGCGTTGGCGCATCGCGCAACGTCTTGAAGGCTATTGGTGGAAACGCTACTTGCGAAATAAGGCACCAGATCAATACCTGGAGGATAAGATGGCTTACTGGGCGAGAACCCTGGCGGACTTGAATTGGGAGGTCAAACCGGGTAGAAGAGTACTGGATGCCGGATGTGGCCCGGCCGGCATTTTTATCCACCTGCACCAACAGGAAGTGGTTACTGCTCTGGACCCTTTACTTGATCGGTACGAGGAAGACCTGCCCGTTTTCAACCGGGCGGATTATCCGGAGGTACGGTTTCTCACACAGCCTTTAGAGCAATCTATTCATGAGTCCCCTTTCGCGGCGATCTACTGTTTTAATGCCATCAACCATGTAGCAGATTGGGAGGCTGCGCTTGATGCACTGACCTCAGTCGCAGCTCCAGGATGCCGTATGATCTTAACCAGTGATGTACATCGTCACCGCTGGCTACTACCAGTTTTTCGCTTGTTACCCGGAGATGCACTTCACCCGCAGCAGCACCCGGCCTCCGATTACCGGGCGGCGCTGACGATCAGGGGCTGGACCATCGAACAAGAACGGATTTTACGTACAGAAGCGATCTTTAATTACGTGGGCTGGGTGGTTTCCCGCCAGTAGTGGCAACATAAGTCCTTGTCTGAGACATATTCCTTTAGGCATCCTTACTGAACCCCAGTCTTGCTTGTTACCTTGCAACGGTAACTAACCCCACCATTTTTCATGCCTATACTTGCTGACCGCTTCAAAAATCCTCGTTTTCATCAGGCACTGTTACAAAACCTCACGGTTTTTCTTGGTCGGCAGCGTTGGTTCACTAGTAAAGGGAAAACGATTACGGCCAACACCGTCCATGGTGTATATCCGGTAACGGACGATAATGTACTGATGGTCTTGCACGTCGATTTTGCTGATGGTAGCCGTGAGACTTATCAATTGCCGCTCGCGCAGTTGGAACATGTTGATGACCAGAAAAAATACTTGCGCTCGCACGCCAACCTCGTCTTACTTAAAATCCCTGGAGGCCCTCATATTGTCGATGCTGTACCTTTGCCTCAATTCAGAAAGGCATTGTTTTCAATGATTAAAGGAGGCGCAAATACGCCTTCCGGCCTGAACTGTGAGGCCGGAAAATTGCTAGACAAATCCGCCAGTAAGGTGGATAGTGTTGTGCCCGCAATCGATACGAGTAATACGGCAATTATTTTCGGTGATCGCTACTTTTTCAAGCTTTTCCGTAAGCTTGATCCGGGGCTGAACCCTGATTTGGAATTGGTGCGCTACTTATCGGACATGACAGCGTTTAGCCACTGTCCTCCCTACGGTGGTAGCATTGGTGTAGGGAGCATGAACGATAATAGCTACCTCAACCTCGGTATGCTCAGTGGTAAGGTGGACAATCGGGGTGATGCCTGGGAATATTTCCAGGAGTTACTCGGTTCCTTTTTCGCCAGTACAGCTTCGGTTGACGACGAGAGTATTGAACGTGCACGCCTTCTGGGGCAAAGAACCGCTGAGATGCATCTGGCACTTAGTGGGGAGTCGGCGGTAGTAGACACTTCTAAGGGGCAAGTATCCGTGATGCAGGAAGGAACAGGAGCGTACGGAGCAGGCGCGGCCGCAGGTGCCATGATGGTTCCCGAGGCAATGACCGCCGAATACCGCAAGGAAATCACAACGGCAGCAACCAGGTTGTTGACCCGACAGGTGAGAGAGCTGAAAGACAAACTGCAAGACCTCCCAGCAAGTCTGCAGCCGCTTGCTCAAAGGGTCTTAGACCTGGAGCCTGAGCTAACCAGCCGCCTACAGCGGCTCATCTCCGCCGAGATGGAGGTCTCCCTCATCAGAATTCATGCCGATTATCACCTCGGTCAAGTGCTGGTCACTAACGATGATTTTTACATCATCGACTTCGAGGGAGAACCCCTGTTGTCCATCCCCGAAAGGCGGCGCAAACGCCCCGCCCTCAAAGACGTCGCTGGCATGGTGCGCTCTTTTCACTACGCAGCAAACGGACAAATTCTCCTCAACCCCGATGCCTACCTCGGCCGAAATCCGCAAGCACTCGCCCAGCGGGCCGACGAATGGTTCCGCACCGTATCCTCCGCTTTCCTGGAGGCTTATTACACTACCGCCGGAAATGCCCCCTTTCTTCCTGCCAGCGCAGAAGAACGTAAGCTACTCTTAGATCTATTTATCCTCGAAAAGGCGGTCTATGAAGTAGCTTATGAACTGAATAGCCGTCCGGATTGGCTGAGCATCCCCCTGACTGGGGTGATCGCCGTCATGGATGAAGCCTAAAGCACTACCTGTTGCTTTCCACGGAACCTGCCTCCCAAACGCTAAACCCATTTTGCTTTATGAAGCCTGTCAACATCCTGGAGAAATTTGATCTTTTTACCGATCAATGGTCACCCAAAATCATTGGCGAGTTGAATGGCCAGCACTTAAAGCTGGCTAAAGTACAGGGGGAATTCGTCTGGCACGATCATGCCAATGAAGATGAGTTATTCCTTATCTATAAGGGAACGTTATTCCTTGAGTTTCGCGACCGGGAAACCGTTACCCTCAACCCCGGTGAATTTTACATCGTCCCAAAAGGCGTTGAGCACTTTCCCCGCACGAAAGACAATATGGAGGTCTGGCTAATGCTCATTGAACCCGCGGCAACAAAGCATACTGGTGACGTGCAAACAGAACGTACGGTAGAAGATTTTGAGCGGATATAATTCATCCGACGATTCCCATTTGGAAGTAGTTGCTTTTGCCTCCCTACCTAGGTAAGGGGACTTACCTACTTAGGTCCAGGAATACTCCTGCGCTGTAGGCAGGTGCTGCGGCAATGATTCGTCCGCTGAGCGCGCCGGCAACGCCGGCGCTTACGCCCAATTTCTTGGTCAGGTAAACATTGACTTCTCCTCCGACACTGAGGTATTCTGCGTTATTGGAGAAGATGCTGGTAGTAGGATTTGAGGCCGCTGTCTCTCCATTGAACATGGATTCGCTACCAACCAGGCGGCCAATAAGCCAGACGCGATTCTTAACAACGTTAACTCCGGATTCCAGCCCAAATCGCCACTCATCACTAAACCCTTGTGAACGGTTGTTCACTCCAAAGTTTGCACTGATGTAGCCATCGGTGGAGTTGCCAATGCGAAAGCTCTTACCTGCCGATAATGAGAGTATTTGGTTAAACTCTCCATCGCCCGTCTGAAGGTTCTGTTGGTCACCGCCTGCGGCTTCCCCAAATGGAAGCCCAAAGGTCAAAGAAGCAGCAATGGCCACCGGAGCTCCTGCTTGAGTAAGCCCCAGACGTAAACCGAGATCAACGTCTCCGAACCCGTTGATGGCATCTCCGGGAATAATGACATTGCCACGTGTGCCTGAGATCTGATTATTGATGGTGCTTCGACTAAAAAATGGGATGTTCCCAAAAGTTGTGAGTCGGTCAGTAATGCCAAATTCGCCATAAAGGGCAGTGTTGTAAAGGCCGAGCGTGGCGTTCGGATCAATCTCGCCGTTGCTCGTATAATGCTCGTCGAACTGTAACCAGAATTCATACAACTTGAAATAGCCTTTTCCTTTTGGTTGAGGCCAGGGACCGGCATTTACAGGAATTAGCAATAAGCATAACAAGGTAAGAAAGAACGCGCGGAGCATAGGCAAAACTGAGATTGTGACCTAAAGGTATGCACCAAGAGATAGCTTCATCTTTGAAGTTAACAAAACTGTCGGATGCTGGCACATACAAAAAACAACGGCGCTCGAAGGGAGCGCCGTTGCCAATTAAAGCTTAAAGTCGATCATGCCGTAGGAAAGAACCGCAAGTGAACCCAAATAACTTCTGTTGACGTGGTCTAATCAGTCGTTGAAAAGTGTCCGTCCCTGCGATTGATATATCAAAAGTAGGCGTGAATTCATCCTTACGCAAATGTGATGTTTGATGAGTTTTGTGAACACCATTCGATTTGCGATAGCTCTCTTGATTAGTTGTTTTCGATAAATAATTCTGAGAGTGTCGTCTACTTTAGTGTATTATTCTAATTTATTGACAATTTCATTATTATTGATTCTATTGGTATTGGTGTTTTATTTTTATATCTGTGATGTTCAGCCCCGATATTGGGGAGAAAGGTGTCGTGAAATTATTGTTGGACTACTATTATTTTACTTTAAACCTTCTGAGCAATCGATTGCCGTTGTCGTCGACAACGGTGAGTACATGGCGCCCTTTAACTGGGGCAAGGGCTAGGGTATGAAAAGTTGTGGTGGAGCCTACGTATTGATCATCCAGGTGCCAGTGAATGGTAACCTCAGGGTTACTGTGGGCAAGCTCAAAAAGGATGGGTTCTTCTTCCCCTTGCCAGTTTTTACCCGCGCTAATGGTTCCATCTTCATACGGATAGATAAAGGCAAGCGGATCATCACTTGTTTCCTCGCCACAGGCTTGGTGTAAAGGTGGAAGTCTCCGGTAGCTGGCATGCTTTTTCCGGTAGTAGTAAGCTTGTTGGGTGGGGAGCGTGAACCATGTGGCAGGTCTCGGCGGCCCGGGGCCACATTCTTGCCTGACCCGTACATCCTGATTGGGGGATAGATAGATCAGTTGATGGTGGGGGCATACCGCTGAACGGTCGGCACGTTTGGCCAGCCACTCTTTGTTGACGGGGCAATCCTGTCCGGCAAGCAAGCCACTAATGGTGCAGGTGTTTGTTTCTATAAGCTCGTCGTAGGGAGCTTCAAACCACTGCGCCGCGGTTGGTCGCTCGTTCAGGAGGCGAAAGACCCGGAAAAGCAGCGGTGCCGCTGCTTTTATGCCCACCAGCCCCGGGCGCCCCTCTCCGTCCGCATTGCCGGCCCAGACGCTGACCACATAAGTTGGAGTACAGCCTACCGCCCAGGCGTCACGAAAGCCAAAACTTGTTCCGGTTTTCCAGGCAATGGGCCGGTGAGAGGAAAATCGAACCGCGGCTCCCGTTTCGTCCGGACGTTTGAGTTCCCGCAGGGCTTCTAAAGTCTTGAAACCAGCGCCGGCTGCGATGGCGCCAGGTTCGCGGACCACGTTCGCCAGAGGATCACGGCTGATGCCGTCTAAAAGGCTCGGAGGGGCAAAATCCTGCGGGCAATACATTCCCTGACGATCGTAGTAGTAGCGTTGCTGACGGGCCATACCGAGAAACCAACTGTGAATTTCCTCCATCGCAATCTCTCCGCCGCCGAGAATCAACGACAGACCGTAGTGGTCAGGGCCATTCACAAGGTTATTGAACCCATAGTCTTTAAGTGCTCCATGAAAACGCTCCAACCCGTATTGTCGCAGTAGGTGGACGTAAGGAATGTTCAACGAACGCGCCAGGGCCTCGTCTGCCGGAACGGCCCCATCATAATCCAGGTAGAAATTAGCAGGCCTGAACTCACCAAAGCTGGTCGGCAGGTCAGGTAGGAATCCTCGGGCAGTGATGGTGCCATTGTCCTGAGCGAGTCCGTAAAGTATGGGTTTGAGCAAGCTTCCCGGAGAACGCGGACTGGTGATAATGTCGACATCGGGCGCGGCCGCCGGTGCTATGTTTGGTGCATTCCCCACGTAGGCAATTACTCTTCCCGTGCTAACTTCACTAACCATGCAAGCGACGTTGCCGATCTGATTGCCAGCAAGGTTGCTTTGGTGTTCACCTACCATTTCAGTCAGGCGCTGTTGCAGATTGGCTTCAAGAGAACTCCGAAAGCGGCGGGGCCCGGCAGTAGACCGGAGGCGTTCGAGCAAGTGGTCAGCCATGCGGGGCATCGGGAGAGGCGCTTCGGGCAGGGGCTCAAGTTTAGCCAGGGTAGCGGCATCGGCTGAAAGGTGGCCGAGGGCCACCAGGTCATCCAAAAGTCGGTTGCGCTTGCTGCGCAGCGCCCCTCGTGATCGCCCCGGATGGATCAGTCCGGGGCTGTTTGGCAACACTGCAAGTGTTGCCGCCTCGGCCCAACTCAATTCGGCCGGAGACCGGCCGTAGTACCGGCGGCAGGCAGCTTCAATGCCAACGGCATTGCCGCCGAAGGGGGCATTGTTGAGCCATAACGCAAGGATCTCCTCCTTGCTGTAGCGCCATTCTAGGCGAGTCGCCCAGCTTGCTTCGAACAATTTTTGCACCAGCGTCCGCGCCCGGTTCCCCCTGGCCATCCGCGCAACCTGCATCGTTATCGTGGAGCCCCCGGATACGATGGTGCCAGCGCGCCAGTTTTCCCGTATCGCCCGGGCGATGCCCGTAAGACTTACCCCCCAGTGGTTCCGGAAACGACGGTCCTCATAAGCTACTACGGCAATCTTCATTTCCTCAGCAATACTATCTGCGGGTGGCATGCGCCACTGACCATCTGCCGCAATGCGCGCCGACAATAATTCTCCTTCAGTAGACAGTAATTCGGTGGCCTGAGGGACCGCAAACAGCTCCCGGGGCAGGCAAAACAGCCAATATGTCCCGTAGGCCAGGAATAGCGCGAAGAGGATATATCGTTTACGGAACCGGATAGCGTGTGATTTTACGATCAACCTTAGTTTTGCTGCAACCCAAAAACTACCAACGGGCCTGAGTTCTGTGCTGCTACCACCATTGTGCGGTCTTTACCCTTCACGGTTGCTAGGTCCCGGCCTTCGCCCGGAACGTGGAAATTTCGTGCCGCCTGCGAAGAGACCTGGTCATAAGCACTTGCAGACATCAGCGGGCCTTTTGCTGACCCGATTAGCATGATACCATTTCCGGCATTCATGAATCCCTGCGCGGTCTCAGCGCCGAAATCATTACCAATCACCAGGGCGTCGAGGTATTCATCGCCGTTCAGGTCAATGGGCAGTAAAGCATGTACAGGGAAGGATTGGACTGAGCTTGGCAGCGGTTTCCATTCAAAACCGTTGGGTGTGTTTTCAAGATACACTGATTGGTTATGGTCTACGCGGTAGTGCCATGATTCAGCTCCTTCGGAAATGTAGCTTTCTGCAGTGGCGGTAGCGTAGGACTGGTGGGTTTTATGGAGACCTTTTACTTTGGTTACCTGCTTAGCAAAATCGTTACGGTTGAAGTAGGGGAAATTGCGGCGGATTCCGTCAGTATCTTCCAGATAACAGAAGGGGATGAAGTCCAGTCCGCCATTATTGTCAAGATCAGTCAGGACCGCCGTAACGGGCTCCTCCGGGCTGGGACAGAAAATGGTATTCGTGCCAAGGTTTCCGGCGAGATAATCGATGTCGCCGTCGTTGTCGAAATCGCCGGCAGCGAGGGAGTACCACCAGCCATGTTGGGCGTCCAGCCCAAGTTGGTCAGTAACTTCGGTGAAGGTTCCTCCATCGTTAGCGTAGAGACGGAGCGGCGACCATTCGCCGGCCAACATCAGGTCGTCGTCGCCATCACCGTCGTAGTCGGTGAACAAGGCATCGGTGACGTTTGTGGCCGAGGCAACGGCGGCGGTAGCCGCCGCGTCCAGCACGAAGTTCAGGGCGCCGGGCGTCGACTCATTCCGGAGGAAATAGCTCTGTACGGGCTTGGGGTAGGCATGGGGTTCTACCCGAACCCCGATGAAGAGATCGAGGTCACCGTCGCCATCGTAGTCAGTCGCCTGAACGGTAGATCCGGAGCGCTCCTCCACTGCCTTCATCCCCTCCGATTGCACCTGCGTGAAGCGCCTGCCGGTATTCTCGTATAAGCGATCCCGGTAAGACATCTCCTCGCTACCCAGCTTAAATTCGTAGCTGCCATTGACGACGTACAGATCTTCATCTCCGTCTCCGTCAGCATCAAAAAACAGCGCGTCAAGTTCCTCACGTTTTAGGTCTGGTGCCTCCGTAAACAAGCTAGGGACAGGCGTGAAACCATTGCCGGTACCCTGTAAAAATGCCGCCTCCTCAAGGTAGGACCCGCTGACGTAAAGGTCTTCAATACCATCGTTATTCCAGTCGGTCACCGCTAGCGCCGGCCCTTCCTGTGTCATCTTACGCAGCAACATGGGTTGGACGTTGAAGTCGATGTAGTCGCGCTCGATGTGAGTGAAGTCGGGGGAGGGGAGTGCATCGAGATATTCGCTGACCGGAGAGGCGTCACTTATGCCTCCTGGCCTGGCCAGTTTTTTATCTAGATCAATAGCGTTTCCGGCACCAACTTTACCAAGATAAGCAAGGTCGATTTCACCGTTTTCGTAGTTAATAAGTTGTACGCTTGCCAGGCTGGAGGTACCGATACCGACTACAATTTCATCGCTACTGGAAGAAAGATAGCCCCGGTGCGGATGCAGATCAATCCATTGCTTCCCTTCTGGGGTAGTAACTACGATCTGACTGCCCCAGTATGCTGCGTCAGGTAGGTTTTTGGGTTGTTTTAACCGGATGTATCGAGGATCATCCTCCTTCCCACTAATCGTATTGTTCCGGTACACATGCGCCGGATCGTAAATGTTGTTCACCATATAATCCAGGTCGCCATCACCGTCAAAATCGGCGTAGGCGGCGCCATTGCTGAAGCTGGGGACATCAATGCCCCATTCCTTGCTTGCGTCTTCGAAATGCGGGATGCCGTCCTGAATACCCGTAGACCGAAAGGCTACGTTGGGGATCTTGACGGACGGGATTTTCTTGAGCAGGTCTTTGACGGAGAGGAAACGTGCACTGGCGGTGTTGTAGTCACCAAAGTCTTTGTCGGTAATGTCCCGCGGAAAACCGTTGGTGATGATGATGTCCTTGTTGCCGTCGAGGTCAAAGTCGGCCACGAGGGGGGTCCAGCTCCAGTCGGTGGCCGGCAGGCCAGCCTGCATGGCAACTTCGCTGTAGCGTGGTGCCATTGACAGTGGCCCTTCGGTGACTAGCCCTGTACTTAATTGCAAGGTGTTTCGGGTAAACTGGGGGTGGTAGCCGAAGCGCTCCAGGTTGATGAGGTAGTTGTAGTTGTTAGCGGTAAGCATCATCTTACGCCGCTGGTTATCAGCGGGTAGCATGTCGACGGCTACGATGTCCGGCAGGCCGTCGTTGTTGAGGTCCGCCACGTCATTCCCCATAGCGCTGTAACTGGTATGCTTCGTGATCTGGTCCGCCACGTCGATGAAGTAGCGCTTACCATCACGTTCCGTGTTGAGGTAAACGAGGTCGTTGCTCAGGTAATCGTTGCTGACGTAAAGGTCGGGCCAGCCGTCCTGGTTGAGGTCGCATACCGTGACGGCCAGGGCGAAGCCCTGGAAAAGGATTCCCGTCTTTTTGCCCACCTCCACGAAGGTGATTTCGCCGTTGACCCGGTCCTGGCGGTACAGCTTGTCGGTACGCAGCCCCGAGCCATCCTGCACCTTTCGGTTGAAGTCGTTGGGGCGCTTGTTGTCCACCATTTTGTTTACCAGCAGGAACAGATCGAGGTCGCCGTCGCGGTCATAGTCGAGCCAGGCAGCCTGGGTGTTGTGGCTTGTGTCGGCGACGCCCCAGGCAGGAGCCTGGTCGATAAAGGTTGGAATGCCGTCGGCATTATTTCCTTGATTAATAAACAGTTGGTTAGCCCGACCTGAAGCATAATCCCGGGTGGTGGCACAAACGTAGATGTCATCCAGGCCGTCATTATTCACGTCAGCTACCGTGACGCCGTTGTTCCAACGGTCTCCGCCGCCAACGCCTGCGATTTCGGAAACATCCTCGAACTGCCAGTCACCCCGGTTGAGGTACAGCTGGTTTTCGGTAGCACAACCAGTGAAAAAAGCATCGGGCCGACCGTCCTGGTCAAAGTCACCAATGCCAACGCCTCCACCATTGTAGATGTACGCGTTGGTGAGGATGTTGAAGCTATCGCTTTCTCCTGTCTGGTTCG
>CAZTTF010000127.1:0-7227 GCA_964616365.1 uncultured Lewinella sp.
CCCGTTGATTCAACCGCCAACCGCCAACCGCCAACGGTTTTTATACCAACAATCCCCGCAATCGCTCCGGGTCTTCGATGTGTAGCGCCCTGCCCTCGGTGCTGACGAGGTCCTCACGCTTAAAATCAGACAGCGCCCGGATCACACTTTCCTTAGTAGAACCAATCATTTGGGCGAGTTCGTCGCGACTCAGCTGAATGGCTCCACCTTGATATTTTTCGTGCAGGTCACACAGTACGAGAGCGGTCCGTCTGCGTACACTGTCGTATGCTTGGTGGACTAGTTTTTCGCTTTGTTCCACAACCCGGCTGGCAAGTAGCTGCATGAGGGCCTCGGATACGGAACGGTCGCTGTTGATCATCTTGTAGAGTGCGGCGGCAGGCAGCAGGCTACAGGTTGCCGTCTTTGATACGACTTTGGCCGTATAGTGGAAAGCGGTGCGTTCCAGGCAGGTGGGTAAGCCGAAGATCTCGCCCTGGCTAAGCTCGGCGATGACGTATTCGCGGCCATACTCGTGCGGACGCACGAGATGAACGTGACCGGACTCTACTCGGTATAAGAAGTGTGGATAGTCGCCTTCGCGGACTATGTTTTCTCCCTGATTAAAGGTTTCTTTTCGGCCCTGCTCGGAAAAAGCGGATTCGACGGTTTCCCGACCGCGTTGCGGGTCGCTTAAAGTTGGTACATTAGCGGGCGCTGGTGCATTGGCAGCCCGTTGGGTTGCTTTCTTTAGTCGGACCCTTACTACATTAAGTAGCTCGTCTTTATAGAATGGTTTGGTGATGTAGTCATCAGCACCCAGGTTCATGCCGCGACGGATATCCTCCGCTTCGGTTTTTGCCGTGATAAAGACGAAGGGAATACCGGCGGTGCGCTCGTTCTCGCTGAGGAGGTTCAGGACACCAAACCCATCCAGCTCTGGCATCATTACGTCACACAGAATAATGTCCGGAGGCGATTCGATGGCGCTTTTAACGCCCTCTAGCCCATTGGGCGCCTCCGCGACGTTGTAACCATAGATCTCCAGGATCTCGGCGAGGTTCGCCCTTACTTCTTCGTTATCTTCTACAACCAGGATGTTTGCCTTGCTACTCATGGAAAGTGGTATTCTGTGGTAATAAAATGGTGAAGGTGGAGCCTTTGCCTAACTCGCTGGTAAAATTGACCGTTGCGCCCATGAGGTCAGTATAGTGCTTGACAATGTTCAACCCCAGCCCTGTTCCTTTAACGTTCTCTACGTTGCGGGCACGGAAGAATCGGTCAAATAGGTGTTGCTGGTCTTCTTTAGGAATGCCAATACCGTGATCGGTAACGCTTATAGTATACTGGTCCTCATCCTGCTCGGCAACGATGTCAACGTCCATTCCGGGGTCGGAATACTTAGCTGCATTAGAAATGAGGTTGACCAAAACGTGGCGAAGTAGCTTGGGGTCTCCCTCAATCGTCCTTGGCTCATCAGCCACTTCCATGATCACGCGTTGGCCAGGCTTTAACTGCCCCTCGCTCGTCTCGATGCTGGTCGAGAGGAGCGCTCTTACGTCGATCGGCTTCGGATTGTATTGTACGTCTCCCTGTTCAAGTTGGGAAAGAGAGAGGAAGTCATTAAGCACCTCGGTCAGCTGCTCAACGGCAGCTTTGATGCGCTGGGTGTGGCGTTCACGCTTGGGCTGTTGTTCTGTGGTGGCGTATAGCTCTATGATCTCAGTTGAACTGAGCACTGTGCTGAGTGGCGTTTTGAACTCATGGCTGGCCATGCTCAGAAAGCGGCTTTTTAGCTCGTTGAGTTCCCGTTCGCGACCCAAAGCCCGTTGTAGCTCTTTTTCTCTGGCTTTCAGTTCGGCAGTCCTTGCCTTGACTTTGTTTTCTAACTCTGCGTTTAGCTGAACCACACGGGCGCGGGCCGCGTGAATGGCACTTACATCATGTAGAATGCCTGTGTAAATGGTCTTGTCGTCGTCAATTTTAACTTCACTTACGGCAAGCCTCAGCGGGAATTCGGTACCATCACTTTTCTTCCCCATCACTTCTCGGCCAATACCGATGATGTGGGGCTTTTTGGTGGCGTGGTAACGGTCAAGGTATTGGTCGTGATGTTCCCGGTCATGACGGGCCATCAGGACATTGATCTTCTGGCCACGGAGTTCCTCCGCTTGATAACCGAAAAGATCACAGGCTGCCTGGTTAAGGCTTTCGATGACGCCGTTTGTTCCAATAGTTATAATCCCGTCGGTCGCCATGTTGAAGAGCGCCCTCAGGCGCTTAGTATCTTCCTGACTCATGTAGTTGTATCTGAATTGGCCCTTTTAAGGGATGATGATTGACCCTTGGTAAAGGTAATATCGGAAGGCTGAAAAAAAAGTGCCCCCCGTTGAAGCGGAGGGCACCAGAGTAACTAAAACCCCAGATGGAACAGCCGAAATCAAACAGCCTCGCGGCTGGCTTCCGACTTGGGCAGTTCCACAACTTGAGCTTTAGTGCCTGTTTCTTTTTTTGCCTCAGGGATAAAACTTACCCCCAGGATAGCACTAAGGAAAATGGGAAGTGCTAGCAGTGCTAGTAAAGGCTGTCCGACAAATAAGCCAACAATGACGCAGGTCATCATCAGAAAGAAACGGAGTAAGACCTTGTCGAAGGTAAGGGCAAAGAAGCGCATGTGTTATCGTTTTATTGTATTACAAAGTTGCGGGTCAGGCCCCTTTGAATTGCTGATCGAGATCACACCTGAAGATGACATTTCGCATCGTTACCATCGGCCCAAAAAAATCCCCCCTTCCGTATAGTCTCGGAAGGGGGGAGGGGATGTAGTTCAATGCTGAACACTGAGCTCCTGGGGTTGTACTGTCGGCCTATTTGTAGTCCTTCAGCTCTACTTTTTCGTCATCAATGAGCTTGATCAAGTCGTGTGTCGTGATGATGCCGATGAGTTTATTGCCATCTACTACCGGGAGGGCATGGAATTTATTCAGCGAGAATACATTCGCAACCGTACGGATATTGTCATCAGCAGAAAGCTTGGCCAGTTTTGTAACCATCATGTCCCCCGCAGATAGCTGCCCGGACTCACGGCCGACGAGTTTAAGGAAATCGGAGTGACTGAGGATGCCCAGGAGGTCGCCGGAAGGGCTCACCACCGGGAGGTGGTGAATGGCATGCTTTTCAAATAACTCCTTTGCTTCGTGCAAAGGGGTATGTTCTGAGATGGTGACCAGCTCGGTGGCCATTAATTCGGATACTTTAGTTAGGGGGTTCATAAGAAGAAAGTTCGAGGATGAATAATTAGTTCCCCTAAAAGTAATAGGTGTCAGGTCAACTGACAAGCACTATTTAGTGGCACATCGGGGGAAAGGCCACATCTTGAAAGTTCTGAAAATCTGCCGGTAGGTGAGCACTGCCGCCACGCCAGATTAACAATATACCTACTGCCAGCATTAGCACTGGCGTCCAACGGTGTAATAGAGCGGCTGCGCTACTACGTGTCAGTCTTCGTCCGGCAATAAGCGTCGCGGTCAACAGCGGTAAGGTGCCCAGCCCAAAGGCTACCATGAATCCGGCCCCCATGAGGGGAGAGCCGGTGTTTGCGGCACCGATGACTGCCAGATAAACAAGGCCGCAGGGAATCAGACCATTGCAAATGCCTAACGAGAACTGCGCTTTAATACCTTGTTGCTTGAGCACCTTGGCCATCATTCGACGCAGGTTGACCTGGAAGCGGGCAAAGGCTGGCTGACGTTGCAACAGCTGTCCTGGATCAAGGCGTAAAAGGGCAAAACCAATCAGAAGGGCACCCGAGACAATGGTTAAGATGCTTTGGGCATTCCAGGTCCGTAGTCCGAGGCCAAAAGAGCCCAGCACCACACCCAGAATGGCATAGGTGAAGAGCCGCCCCGTCTGGTAGGCAACCGGGCGTTGCCAGCTGCCACTACCATTGTCTGCAGCAAGCATCAAAGGTCCGCACATACCCACACAGTGCAGGCTGCCCATCAGACCAATTGTGAATGCCGCAATAAGTTCCATGCAGAAAGGAGATCTGTGAACCGGAGGCGTATGGCTCCGGTAGTTTGTTCTTGATTAGAGGTGTAAGTCCAGCTCGTCGAAATAGTCGACGCCATTGGCAGACCATTCGACAACTGCCTGATACCGTCCTGGTTTTAGGCCGTCAACCCGCAGGGGCATGGTGCCTCCGGCACCGACCGCGAGTTGTAGCAGGCGGTCGTCGTGCTTACTACTCGGGCGGTAGAGGAGAACAGTACCTTTTACGTCCTGATTACTCCCTTTGGGGAAAAGGAGGGTGTATTGACCGTTAACCCGCATGATACTCAGTGGCTCGTCTAACAACTTGCTGTTCATCCGCCGGTCATATTCCTGTTGATAGTTCAGATCGCGGGCGTAGTAGGCTTCGGTTACCAGGCTATTGTCAAAGTCCCGGCTTTTGATCACAACGGTGATCAACGACGCTACGAAGACGACGTAAAAAAGAAAAATGCCGTGGCCCCAGTGGAATTTCATGCTTAGCGTTTTTTGGGATGGACAAAAGTGGTAGAGAATGTTTCAAGTTGTTCCTCTCCCGACCAGACCTCGATCTCCAGATCGCCGGTAAAGTCGGAGCCAGGCTCCGCTGGCAGGTCAATGAACAGGGCACCTTCGGTAACCTCGTCGGGAATGGCTACGGGAGCGGTTCCTACAAACCGGACTTTGCCTTCTGGAAACGCGGCCAACTCGAACCGCAGCGGGAGGTCAGCTCCCGTTTTGTTGACAATCTGATAGGTATACAGATTGTTAATGGAGCCGTCCGTATTCGTTTGGTACAGGGTCCCCGGCGTGCGCAACAGAATGACGTCGAGGCCGTCACGACTGCCCAGAAGCACCACGTTAAGAACGATCAGTGCCAGCAAAACAGCTGAGTAAGCTATTACACGTGGCGTCCAGATCTTGCGTTCCTGGCGGGCAACACCGCTCTCACTATCGTAGCGGATCAATCCCCTCGGCAGGTCGATCTTATCCATTACCTCGTCACAGGCGTCAATACAGGCAGTACAGTTGATGCATTCCATTTGTACGCCGTTCCTGATGTCAATACCCGTGGGGCAGACCTGAACGCAAAGTTTGCAATCAATACAGTCTCCTTTCAGGGCCGGTGCTTTGGCAACAAGCGTAGCTCCTCCGCTTTCTGAAAAAGCCAGTGGGCCGGAGGTGGTAGTGCTTGCGACTGATTTGGGCGCGGCCGCAGGTGCCGTGGGAGTTAATAAGTGACCGTTTTTTTCGGCCTGTTTCATCGCGTGCTCCAGCCGGTTCTTGATCTGATCGCTACAGGTGTCAACACCATCGCGGCAGTTTTCACAGTCCGTACAACTGCTCTTGCGTGGCTGGCCTTTTCTGATTTTTCCCCGGGGCTCTCCGCGTTCATAATCATACATTACGTTGATGCTTTTTTCATCAAGCATCACGCCTTGCAGGCGGCCGTATGGACATACGGCAATACAAACCTGCTCGCGCATGTACGAGAATACAAAGTAGAAAACACCAATGAAGACCACAATAGCCATAAAGCCAACGGGGTCGGCTGTAGGTGGCTGCGTAACTAACTGAATCACCTCGTCCGTGCTGATGATGTAAGCCAAAAAGGTGTGAGCAATCACCGCGGAAACAAGCAGGAACAGACCGTGCTTGAGTACTTTTTTTCTGATTTTTTTACCGTTCCAGGGCGCTTTGTCCAGCTTGCGCTGGGCATTGGCATCGCCTTCCACCCAGTACTCAATTTTGCGGAACACCATTTCCATGAAAATGGTCTGGGGGCAAACCCAACCACAGAAAAGCCGGCCAAAGACTACGGTAAACAGAATGATGAATACCACTCCGGTAATCATCAGGATGGCAAACAGGTGAAAATCCTGAGGAGAGAACGACAGTCCAAAGAGAATGAAATGACGCTCCAGGACATTGAGCATCACCAAAGGTTCTCCTCCAACCCTAATCCAGGGAAGGCCAAAAAGGATGGCAAGCAAGGCGTAGCTGAGGTAGCTGCGCCAGTTGTAAAAACGCCCCCGCGGCTTCTTGGGGAACACCCATTTACGCTTGCCCTCAGCATCAACGGTGCCAATGCTGTCTCTAAAGCTCGCGGTCTCGTTATTCTTGGTCATGGCTGTGGTTAGGGGTAAGAGTAATTCGGCGCCGGACTGGACACCTAAGTGAACCAGTACACGGCGCCGAATATGAGGTTAGCGACTTTTGGTCTCTTCTGCGGTATTCTCCGCTTCTGCGGCATAAGGTTGCCCTTGTGGCTCCTTAGCGTTTGGTGGGTTACTACCGGATAGGCTGGCGATATAACTGGCGACCTCCTGGATGTCCCGGGGGCGCAAGTCATTTTTCCAGGCAATCATTCCTTTGGCAGGAACACCATCCTTGATCGTCTTGAAGACGTCACCGATAGAACCACCGTGGAGCCAGTATACGTCGGTCAGGTTAGGACCAATACCTCCCTCTCCGAGTCCTCCGTGACATACGGAACACTTGTTGTCGTAGATCAACTTACCGTTGCCGAGTGCGTCAGCATCGGCGAGTACCGTAACGGTACTCTCGTCAACGGCGTTCTCCTGCGTCGCGAGGTAGGCTTTGATCTCATCTTCGGCCATTTCCATCTCTACCGCGTATGCATCCTGAGAGCTCATGGCATAATCGGAGAAGTGGTGAACGTAAAGATAGATGGGGGCGAAAATCATAGAGACGTACATGATCCCTTTCCACCAGGGCGGCAGGTTGTTATCGAGCTCCATTACGCCGTTATAGTCGTGGTCAAGCAGGATGTCTCCCTCCTTATCCATCGGGACACGGTCGGTCAGCTTGTCGTAGAGGCTTTGCCACCAGGGGGTAGTAGGAGCAATTAGCTCTGGTCCTATCTCCGCGATTTGCTCGGGGCTCATTTCTTTAAGCAGGCGTAATCGCTGTATTTCCATCAGGCCGAAACTCAGACGGATGATCGAGCCCATACCCGCGAGGAAGACGATCAGCATCAGGGAGAAGAGCAGCTGCTCAAGCACCGACATGCCAGACAAAAGGCCTCCGGCTGCGGGTTCGCTCACCGGCTCAGCTGCCTGGAGAAATAGGTTATAGAGAAATAGACTTTTCACTGGGCGTGTATTTAAAGATTAAGGGGGTAGCTGTCTTCGAGAGGTTGCTTTTCTACCTCTTCATAGCTCCTGCGTCCGCGCCCGATAACCATGACGAGGGTAA
>CAZTTF010000128.1:0-8410 GCA_964616365.1 uncultured Lewinella sp.
CGCCACTTTCACCATTTCCCCTGAAGTACTGTACCAACTACCCGCCAAGCTACGCTCCGCTCAGGTTCTATTTGCTCAAACCGGTGGCATTCACGCCGCAGGCTTATTCACCCCAGCGGGGGAGTTGCTCCACTTTGCCGAGGATGTTGGCCGCCACAACGCCCTCGACAAACTCATTGGCTACTACCACGCCCAGGCCGCGCTGCCGCTGGATGAGCATGTCCTCCTGCTCAGTGGCCGGGCCAGTTTTGAGTTGATCCAGAAAGCCGGAATGGCCGGGATCGGATTGGTGGCGGCCGTTGGCGCGCCATCTAGCCTCGCCGTTCAACTCGCCGACGAGCTGGGGATTACCCTGATTGGCTTCCTGCGGGAGCAGCGGTTCAACTGCTACTGCGGAGCCGAGCGTATTGAGTAACGGTTCTTGCCCTGAAAGCCATAGCAGTACATACCGACCTACACATCTCCCACTTGGCCTTCCACCATTCTTCTGTTGCACCTGCGGCCGCGCCCTTAGAGACATTTCTGCCTTATTTACTTCCACCGGTCTGTGCCAGAAACACCTTCATGACGAAGCCGAAAAGCAGCCCCCCAAGCATCCAGATTACAAACTCAATCAGCAAGGTGCTAAGGACTAAATCTTCTCCGCCTAACACCGGGAAAACCAGGGCCATGAGGACAAACATGGTCCCGCCAAAGCCGATACCCGATCTCAGCCAGCTACCATTGCCAAATGCATTGGGAGTATTTTCAACATCAACAGCATTATAACGGGCAGGCTGTTTTTCCAACCATTTTGCCCGAAGACCACTTCTGAAGAAACCCCAAACGGGGAACGTTATGGCGAGCACTAAAAAGCTGCAGACATTCATCAAACAGGGGATCACCCCACCACAGTTATTGCAGTAAAGGCCAAACCAGTTCTTAAATCCCGTACCGTTTGCTGTCGACCAGGTTCTCCCGTCGTGTAATGTTTCACAGTGGGGACAAGGGACGAATGAACGTTCGATTCTCGGCTTATCACTAGCCTTCTCCTCCAGGCTAATCTTCGGCACCCGTTGTCCTAAAATCAGTTCATTGATAGCCAGACCAGGGTTTAAAACCCAGTGAAGCATCATCCAGTTCTTCCAGGTATAAACCTTGTATTTTTCTTCATCAAATTGCATCACACTCTGCGTTTTACTTATCACAAAATTTACGGAGTTTACCAGGATTACCGTCTTGTCATTCGACAGGATCGTGAAAATAAAAAAGGAGATAGACCAAAGATATTGCCCCAGGGCAATCGCAAAGTCTACTCTTTTGCTTCGATTCGTCAAACGAGGTTTTTTCCGGCTACGCCAAGCCAAAACAATGCGTTGGACGACCTCCGCCGCTCTTACTTTGCGATGGCCTTGGGTGTCACCCATGTTTGTTCCCATTAGCCTATCGATAAAATCTTACTTTACCTTTTCACGTAAAATGCATGCTTGTTTTCAAACAATCGCGGCCAAACTTGATTTTTAGTCTGACTACTTGCCCCTAAGCTCAATCTCGAGAAGCAGACCAGAGCATACTAATCCTACCAAATGAAATTTTCACCCCTTTTATTAGTTCTGATATTCTTTTCCTTTTCCCCTCCTGCGATCAGCCAAGCGTTAAGTGATAATTATAGTACCCCCGGTAAACTACGCGTGTTTATCGATGGCTGTGAACGATGGGATGGAGGCTGCGACATGAATTTTATCAGAACGGAAATTACGGCCGTTGATTTCTATAGAGATAATGAAGAAGCTGATGTTTTTCTGTTAATCAACAATAACCGATCTGGCGGAGGAGGTCGTCAATATCAACTGATCTTTATCGGTCAACAAAACATTCACGCAGGGAAAACAGACACCCTCTACGTAAACAACAAACAGACAGATACTGACTTTGAGATGCGGGAAAAACTTACCCGGTACATCAAATTAGGTCTAGCGTCCTACATCGCGAAGACCCAGATAGGGGAAGTGATTGACATCGACATGAAGGCAGACCTTACGGGCCTAGAAGAAACTGAACAGGAAACTGTTGACCCCTGGGACTACTGGGTTTTCAACATGGGAAGCGATGCGAACATTGAATTAGAAGAATTCAGCAGGCGAATTAACCTGGGAGCAGACATCAACATTAACCGGATCACGGACAAGTGGAAGATTAACATATCCGGGAACATAAACGAAAGGCTGAGAACAACGATTCAGAATGAACCAAGAGTTGATGCCAACGGCGACCCGGTTCTTGATGCCAACGGCAACCAAATCATTGATAAGGTCGAAAACAGCTTTGATGTATCGGAATTTGGATTTGGGCACCAGTTGGTGAAGTCGCTCTCCCCTCATTGGTCTTACGGGTATGACTTGGCGGGCATTCAGAACACTCGCCTTAATTACAAATTTCAAGTTAGCCTGAGGCCAGCTATTGAGTATAACTTCTTCCCGGAATCAGAGCAGAACACCCGGTTTTTGAGGGTAAACTATGGCATTGAAATCAGGAATAACAGGTACGTTGAGGAAACGATTTACGGTGCAACGCAAGAAACCAGGCCCCTCCATAGCATAAGGGCCAGTCTGGGACTAAACCAGCGATGGGGCACATTGCAGTTTGGGTATCGCCTGAGAAATTACCTGGATGATTTTAACTTTTGGACCACGGGGCTGAATGTTCGTGCCGATGTCCGTGTAACCGGAAATTTTTCTTTTTTCGTACGGGCAGAAGGGAACTACGTAAAGGACCAGGTTTACCTGGCATCAGGAGGCTTCACCGAACAGGATATCTTGAGCGGGAGGGTAACCCTTCCTTCGGCTTATACGATCGATACCAGATTTGGGTTTAATTTCCGGTTTGGTTCTAACCTCAACAACTTCGTAAATCAACGATTTTTCGGGCGGGCCAATTTTGTTGGGAATGACTAACATACCATTCTGGTAGTCCGTCAAACCGCGGTCCGAGACATCGGATGAGCAGAGACACATCCGATGACCGTCCCTAAGCGACAAATTGGTTTGCGCCCTTGTAAGTAGCTATTTATTGGATTCCTGCTTATAAGGCGCTCTATACGCCAGTGGCTATACAAGTGCTGTTCTTACCCTTACGGTTGCCACCCCTTCAATACTTTCGGTAAGCAACATTTCCCTGGCTTTCTCATCGTGAAAAACTTCCTGCATGTTTTTCACGATGCCATAGGGGATGTTGCTTCGTTCAAATGAAGCAGCCCAATGGGCTGCTGTATTCTGAAGGAGATGTCCACTTAGGACCTGGTTCAAGGCTTCTCTTTTAGCTAGTCGTTGGGCATTAGTGCCAAACTCAGCAAATGCTATTCCCAAAAGGGAACACAGGTTGTCAAATTGCCTGTCTGAACCAATTGCCAGCACAAGTAATTTGCCATCCTTTGTACGGTACATATCTCCGTAAGGAGCAATGTTGGGATGCTGCGTTCCCATGGGCTGTGGAATGTGCTCTTCCATTAACCAATTCGTAGCCTGGTTGGCCAAAGAAGCTAAAGCGCTCTCATAAAGCGAGACCTTGATGTGCTTCCCTTCCCCCGTCTTCAACTTATTGATGATGGCGCACAGAATAGCTTCCTTCAGGTGGTGAGCGGCCAATACGTCAATTAAAGCAACGGGCATTTTTACGGGGTTTCTATTGGGCTCGCCATTCATAAACATGAAGCCGGTTTCAGCCTGCAGTACCACATCAAAAGCCGGCCTCGATTGACCACCACCAAAGCCCGTCAGCTCCGCATAAATGAGTGACTGATTGTGTTGCTTTAAATCAGCGTAGCTCAACTTCAGTTTTTGAGCTGTATCAGGCTTATAGTTCGTGATAACGATATCGGCATCCTTAATGTGATTAATCACCACCTCATAGTCTGCAGCATCATTTACGTTGAGTGACAGGCTTTCTTTGAAAACATTTGCCGCGCTGTAATAAGCAGATACAGGCTTCTCTTTGGATTCGGTTGGGAGCCTCCAGGACCTCGTAACATCTCCATCCGTAAGCTTATTCTCTATTTTGATCACTTTTGCTCCTAACTCCGCGAAGAAAGTCCCGGTTAAAGGGCCAGCTAAAACGCTGGCCAGCTCTACAACTTTTAGGTCTTTGAACATAAGGTGATCTTTAAAGGAAGAATAATTACCGAAAGGGGATAGGGACTCACCCTTTATGCTTAGGAATCTCTATCCTGTCAATAGCTGATCTTAAGGTACAACGGTTTGGTGGGTATTCGGAGTGTCCGTGTTCCCTCCCATTCGCGTTCTGTATCCGAAACTCTAGCACCTAAGTCTAACCGGGAAGTGATGCTAGAAATATCGTCCGGCAAACGCAGGCCAGGGGAGCTGTCAACCATCCCTGCTTCTCGTTCCTTGCATGGCACCTGCGGCCGCGGCCTAAGTAGTCAAATAGTAGGTGGTCAAGTAGTAGGTAGTCAAGGAGTAAGTAGTCAAGGAGTCGAATAGTCAAATAGTGGGCAGTCAAGGAGTTCGTAGTCAGGCGGGCAAGGGCTCCTTAAAAGTGACCTTAAGCGGCTAGTCCGACAACACTCCTAACTGCCTGTTTCTTTACAGCTTGACGACACGACTCTCCCTGGCAGACTACTTGACTACCTACTACTTGACTATCTTTGCTCCATGCTAAAAATGGGCTTACTCGGGGTTGGACACCTCGGCAAAATTCACCTCAAGTGTATCCGTTTGGCGCGGGCACATTACGAACTGGTTGGTTTCTACGATGCCAATCCGGAAATGGCGCGGCAGGTTGCCGACGAATTCAACGTTAAAGCATTCGATTCTCCGGAAGCGTTGGTGCAGGCCGTTGATGTTGTCGACGTGGTTACGCCTACTCCCGTCCACTACGCCATGGTCAAGTTGGCCCTGGAAAACGACTGCCACGTTTTCGTAGAAAAACCATTAACCGAGACGCTCGAAGAGGCACTCGAGCTTATTGAGCTGAGTCGTAAAACGGGCAAAGTTGTTCAGGTGGGTCACGTAGAACGATTCAATCCGGCCCTATTGGCACTCGGCGACCTGAAGGTGAAACCCTACTTTATTGAAGCCCACCGGCTGGCCATGTTTAACCCACGCGGCGTAGACGTAAGTGTCGTGCTCGATCTGATGATCCATGACCTCGACATTATTCTAAAGCTAGCCGACGACGAAGTGGCCGACGTCCGCGCCAGCGGCGTAGCAGTAGTGAGCGACAAACCGGATATCGTGAACGCCCGGATCGAATTCAAAGGCGGCGCGGTCGCCAACCTGACGGCCTCACGGATCAGTCTGAAAAATATGCGCAAAGTCCGGCTTTTCCAACCTGATGCCTACATCAGTCTTGATCTGCTCGAAAAAGAAAGTCAGGTCGTACGGCTCTTCGATGCCGATGCTGCCAACATCCCTGAAGCAGGACAACAGTTCCCGCTGGAAACGCCAAAAGGCCAGCGCATCATTCACGTTGACATGCCTGATAGTGGGCCGATCAACGCCATCCAGATGGAGCTTGAGAGCCTTGCCGAGAGTATCAATCAGGGAAAACCCGCTGCGGTGAGTATCGAAGATGGCTACCGTGCTCTGGAACTGGCCCACCGGATCTCAGAAGCTGTAGCCAATAACCAGCGAGCGCTACCAGACCCCAAAGTGTAGTTCTGTCGGGCTGTTGGCCAACGAATCCGTTAGCTAAGGGGTCTTATTGAAGAGTATTTCGAAAGATTTGTGCCGACTAATTGACTTGCAGTTTACCGTAAGCCACGCTCCCCTGAAGTAGGATGCATTTATGGAGAAGGCTACAACCACAACCAAATGAAACGTCTGTTACCTTTTTGTTTTGCCTTAGCCGCACTCACTGGTTTTTCCAGCTGTCCGGCCGACCTGGAGATGGCTCCTGCATTTATTTTGCTGGACAACTTGGTCTTTGATGCCGGGGCAACCCCCGGCGGTTCCACGGCTAACATCACGGAAGTATGGGCCTTTAGCGACGAAGAATTCGTGGGGGCTTTCCCCCTCCCTGCCCGCATCCCCATCCTGAAAGCAGGCGCTTCAAATATCCGGCTGGAAGCAGGCATTCGACAAAACGGCATCAGCAGTACTCCCGATTTTTACGAGTTCTATACCCCAGTGGAACAAACGTTAGAGTTGGTACCCGGAGAGGTAATTGACCTAGGTACCCAGACGATTACTTACCGCAACGATGTACAGTTTGGTTTCATCGAAGACTTTGAACCTAACCGCGACCGGATATTCATCGAACTGGTCCGCGGTACACTGGGCCTTGAGGCCCAGCAGGAGGTGGTGCGGACCGGCAGTTTTTCAGGACGGATCTCGCTAGGGGAAGACAACGAAGAAGTGCTCCTGTCTACCGGACAGGTTTTCCGCGACTTGATTGGCGACCGCCCCTACGTTTGGCTGGAAGTAGACTACCGTAGTGATGCTCCCACTCGTTTCGGGATATCAGGTAATGATGGAGGCTTTGAGACATTGCGCTTCTTCGACCCTGGCTTCTTTGCTCGCGACGACTGGAATAAGATCTATTTCAACCTCAGCGAGACTATTTTTCGTTCGGAACTGGAAGAATATCGCATTGAGCTGAATACCATTCTTCCCGCTGAATTGACGGAAGGTGATGTTTACTTGGACAACATTAAACTTCTCTACTTCTAGTCTTTTGCCCAACGCGCAATCACATAAGCCACACCGCATGGGTCCCGATACTACTGGCCGCCGCCAGCGGGACCTAATAGTATACGTAGCCGCCGACTTCGTGGCGGCTTTTTTGGCGTGGACCATCCTTTTTCTCGTCAGAACCGGCCGACAGGGAACCGTAGTTACTCCGGATACGCTGTTACACGACATTAATTATTTCTGGGGGGCTGCCCTCATTCCCCTGGGGTGGGTTCTGGCCTATACCCTCTTTGATCAGTACCGGGATATATACCGCCTCAGTCGCCTGCGCACCCTGGCTAACACCCTGATGCTCTCCGTGGGTGGCGTACTGCTGCTTTTCTTCTTTGTCTTGCTCGATGACATTACTGCAGATTACCACGACTACTATCAAAACCTGCTGACTCTGTTGGGGCTACACTTCTTTTTCACCTCCCTCTTCCGCATGATTCTCCTGACGCGGGCCAGTCGCAGACTAAAGCGGGGAGAAGTTACATTCAATACGCTGATAATTGGAGGAAGTGACGCTGCCCGCAACCTCTACGAAGACATTCAAAACCAGCCCAAAGGACTGGGCTATCGCTTTGTTGGCTTCGTTGACGACGTCAAAAAACAGACTCCTTTACTCGCCAGTGCTTTGCCGAAGCTTGGCTCACTCAAAACTCTGGCAGCAGTAATTGACAAATACAACATCGAAGAAGTCATCATCGCCGTCGAAACCAGCCAACACAACCGGCTACGCGAATTACTAAACGTGTTGTTCGACTATGAGGGCAAAGTGCTCGTGAAGATCATTCCGGACATGTACGACATCATGCTCGGCTCCGTAAAAATGGATCACGTTTTCGGGGCTGTATTGATCGAGATTCGTCAGGAGATGATGCCGCGTTGGCAGCGGGTAGTAAAGCGTTTGCTGGACGTATTGACTTCAGTAGTAATGTTGCTGGTTTTATCCCCTATTCTCGCCTATATCGCCTTGCGGGTTCGCCTGTCCAGTAAAGGACCTGTTTTCTATCAACAGGAGCGTATTGGGCTCAACGGCCGCCCCTTCAACATCATCAAATTCCGGTCTATGTACCTGGATGCTGAGGCTGGTGGCCCCCAGCTTAGTCAGGATAACGATGACCGGTGTACCCCCTGGGGGAAAATTATGCGCAAATACCGCCTTGACGAATTCCCACAGTTCTGGAATGTCTTGCGTGGGGAGATGTCTCTGGTAGGGCCCCGACCAGAACGTCAATATTATATCGACCTGATCAGTGAAAGAGCTCCGCACTACCGGCACCTTTTAAAGGTGCGGCCAGGCATCACCAGTTGGGGGCAGGTTAAGTATGGCTACGCCAGTAATGTTGACGAAATGATTCAACGCCTGAAATTCGATATTCTTTACATCGAAAATCGTTCCCTGACGCTGGACATCAAGATCCTGTTTTATACCGTAGTGGTGTTGCTACAAGGTAAAGGGAAGTAGTCTGGTAGTCTGGTGCCGCGAAAAGCTGAGGTCGAGTGTATTGTAAGACTTCGAATTCGGTACTATTTCGCCTTGTACAGTATCAAGTCGCAGCCTGGAGTAACCTGGTGAAATGGTAGAAGTTGCCACAACTTAGGCGCTAAAACGAAGTTTTAACGCGCTGGCTTGATATCTTACCAGACTACCAAACTACTTCCCTTTGCCTTGTAGCAACACCACTACGGTATAAAACAGGATCTTGATGTCCAGCGTCAGGGAACGATTTTCGATGTAA
>CAZTTF010000129.1:0-12914 GCA_964616365.1 uncultured Lewinella sp.
TACCCTCTGCCGGAAGCACAGCTTGACCGGTTCATGTTCAACATTCCGCTAGACTACCCTACCTACGAGCAGGAAGTTGCGGTAGTTAAGGGGACAACGGGCAACCAGGTGAGCGAATTGAGTACCATCCTGACCGGAGAAGAGATCCTCTACTTCCAGCAATTGGTTCGTAAGATTCCCGTGAGCGACAATGTGCTGGAGTATGCCGTTAGCCTGACCACCAAGACGCGCCCGAACACCGAGCGCGCAACGGACGATGTCAACAAATACATCAGTTGGGGCGCTGGCCCACGGGCCAGCCAGTACCTTGTACTTGGCGCGAAATGTCATGCAGCCATCTCCGGTAAATACAGCCCGGACATTGAAGATGTACAGGCCATCGCCAAGTACGTACTGCGGCATCGTATTGTACGTAACTGCAAAGCAGAAGCTGAGGGCATCACGGAGGAGCACGTGATTGAATCGCTGTTTTAATCCTGCGATGCATTCACAAGTAAAGGGGCGCTATCCAACCGGATAGCGCCCCTTATTCATTTGCCCAAACTTAATCATAGAGAGTAAAACATAGCTGTATGTGTAAAGCAGCTACTTAGTCTTCCACAGCGAAGATGGGCCGCTCACTTAAAAAGTAAGGTCCATCCGGGGCATTCTTTACTGCAATGCAAACGGCTTCGTGATTATCAAAATCGCCAAAGTGTTCCTCTTTACCGGGTCGTTTGAGTATCCATTCTCCAGTGTGCAAACGGTCAAGCTCTGGTGTCCGAGCGTGCGTTAGCTTACCGGAGCATACCAGCACGTTGATATCCATGAAGACATCCTCTAGCTCAAAGACATCCAGCGTACCAACCAGCGAGTGATCGTCCTTGCGGTATACCCAGTATTCGGTTTCATTTAAAATAGCCATGACTTAAACATTTCCAGGTATCCTTAAACGCAAAAAGCCCCTTCCGAAGAAGAGGCTCTAAGCGGTCTGGACGGGACTCGAACCCGCGACCTCCGGCGTGACAGGCCGGCATTCTAACCAACTGAACTACCAGACCAGTAGTCTTTGTCATTGAGTAATTACTGCGTTTCAGTAACCGTATTCCCAAATGCTGCGCAAATATACAGGCATTAGATTCACCCCTGCAAGTTTAATTTGCGTTTAAGGTTATTTTTTTCTGCACATCTACCCTATTTCGTTGAAAATCAGCAAGAAAAAAATTGGAACAATTTTCCGAAGCCCCCGCTATGACTTAAGGCTGGATAAACATTCATCCTGCTGCGCTTTCCAACTGCTCCTAAAAACGTGAGCTAACAGCATGCACTTCCCAACCACTGCTGTACCTACTCCATCAACATTGGCTGAAATATGATGTTACTATGGACCAGAGTTAGATTAATATGTCTAAAAAATTTGTTAGACAAGGCTAACATCTTAACTTTGTCCAACCGAACAATCTGGTGACAGCTAAAACCCAGTTACTATGCAAAGGTCTTATCTCCGAGCATTACTATCCCTCCTGCTATTCTCGCTCACTTTAGTGGTGTGCGGTCAGGAGGCCACGCTTTCGGGCAAAATCAGCAACCGCTCCGGAGAGCCGCTGGTTGCAGCTACCGTTGCCATCGAAGGTACCGCCCTGGGCGATGTCACCAATCAAAACGGGGAGTTCATCCTTCGCGGCTTACCAGCAGGCACTCATACCGTAACGGTAGCCTATCTCGGCTACCTGAGTATTTCCGAAGTAGTTACCCTTAGCAAAGGACAGACACTGGAAAAAGACTTCTCTCTGCGGGAAGACGCCCTTAATCTTGAGAGTGTAGTGGTTTCTGGCACCCGTTATGAAAGTGACCGGGTGAACAACCCAGTCGTTGTGAGCCTCGTTGGCGAGCAGCTCTTCAATGCCACCCAGGCCATTGCTATATCTGACGGGCTCAGCTACTCCCCCGGGGTCCGGGTCGAGACAAATTGCCAAAACTGCGGATTTACGCAAATACGGCTCAATGGCCTCGAAGGGGCCTACTCACAAATCCTGATCAACAGCCGACCAATTTTCAGCGCCCTAAATGGTGTTTACGGACTCGATCAGCTCCCGACAAACATTGTAGAACGGGTAGAGGTAGTCCGCAGTGGCGGATCAGCCTTATACGGATCAAACGCGATCGCAGGCACCGTCAACATCATCACGAAAGACCCCGTAGAAAACTCCTGGGAGATTCGCTCCAACACCGCTCTTATCGATGGAGATGCGATTGACCAAACCTTTAATTTCAACGGATCTATTGTCAACGAGGCACTCACCAGTGGCGTAACATTTTACGGTATGCGCCGGGACCGCGGCAGCTACGATGCCAACGGAGATGGTTTTACGGAACTGGTGGCGCTGGAAAACAACGTACTTGGCGCCAAGGCTTTCTTCAAGCCCAGTGAACGAAGTAAAATCACGCTGGACTTCAGCGCGCTTGAAGAGTACCGCCGCGGAGGAGACCGCCTGGAGCTGGTCCCCCACCTTACGGACATTACGGAGGAGCTCGACCATAGCACCTTCTTCGGCGGGGTGAACTACGAGCAATGGAGCAAGGATGAACAAAGTAAATTTTCCGTCTATGCCTCTGGTCAGGGGACTGACCGAGACAGCTATTATGGCGGTCTGGGGGGAGGCAGAACGACAGCGGATAGTTTGTTGGCCCTGAATGCCTACGGACTAACGCAGGATATCGCCGTCGTAGCCGGCGCCCAGTTTAACCGGTACTTCAGTAATAATGACGTACTCACCCTGGGAGTAGAGAACCAGTACAACAGCACCGAGGATGAAATTGCGGGCTACGGCCGCCTGATCGATCAACTCGTCAACACCACCGGCTTGTTTGCGCAGTACGAATGGAAACCAACTGACCGGTTTACGGCGCTGCTCGGCGGCCGTTACGACATATCAAACGTAGACGGCTTATACGCTGTCGGCGGAGAAACGCGCACCGCTGAAGTTGACTTAGGCGTATTCAGCCCCCGGTTCACCCTCCTGTACAAGCTTAACGACAACCTCCGGTTCAGGGGTGGATATGCGCGCGGTTTCCGCGCGCCCCAGGCGTTTAACGAAGACCTCCATATTTCCTCTGCCGGAGGAGATCAAGTCTTTGTTCTCCTCTCGGAAAACCTGGACAAAGAAACCTCAGATGCATTCACCGGGTCCCTGAATTATACCAAAACCACTGGCCTGACCCAGGTCAATCTACTGATCGAAGGCTTTCACACCCAGCTGTTCAACCCCTTTACCCAGGTAAGCCGCGGTAATATTGGCAACATTATCCTGGAAGAGGTGGTCAACGGAGCAGGAGCGACCGTATCCGGTGTAAACTTCGAGGCTGGTTTCTCCCCCAGCAGTAAGGTGGCTTTCCAGTTGGGCGGTACCGCCCAGCGCACCGTCTTTGCGGAAAGTCAGGAAATTTTCGCTCCCGAAGATACCGGAGGCGAAGGAGCCATTACCGTGGACGAGTTCATCAGAAATCCTAACCTGTACGGCTACTTCACGTCCTTCTACCAGATATCGGGCGATTTCAAGATCGATTTGACGGGAACCTACACGGGCTCCATGATTGTCCCGCGCATTGTAGGGGCAAATGGGTCTCCCGACCTTTTGGATTCCGACCCTTTCTTCGATATAAACCTGCGCGCCAGCTACCACATTGACGTCAGCGAAGATTTCCATCTGGAGCTAAGCGGTGGTGCGCGCAACATCTTTAACAGTTACCAGCCGGAGTTCGACTCCGGCCCCGGGCGAGACTCTGACTTCATTTATGGTCCTGCCGCTCCGCGTTCCTTGTTCCTCTCCGTGAAAATCGGCAACCTGCATTAATGATTAAAACAACCCTGTTTTCGATCGTCCTTATGCTATTCTCCGGTGTCACCCTCAGCGCCCAATCGGAGGAAGCCGTGCAGTGGCTCACCTTTGAGCAACTGGAGGACTCCCTGGCGGTGCGTCCCAGGAAGGTATTTATCGACTTCTACACTGACTGGTGTACCTACTGCCGCAAGATGGACAAGGTTGTTTTCACCAAGCCTGAGGTAATCAAACGGCTCAATGAAGACTACTATGCCGTTCGCTTCAATGCCGAAAGTGAGGCTGAGGTTTCCTTCGGCGGAAGGCAACTGATCAATGATCAGCTGGGTAAATCGCGTACCCCCCTCCATCAAATCGCGCAGCTACTGGCATTGCGCGGCGAGCAATTTACCGCTCCTACACTCGTGATTCTGGACGAGCAATTTGCGCTTACCTCCCGCCATTTTGAGTACCTGGATAGCAAGCGGTTACTGCAAGTGCTGGCACAGTAGAGGGATCTGAGGCACGCGGAACAAAAAGCAATGCTTTTCAGACCTCACCAGGCACCTGCGTACGCGCCCAACTGATCATTTTGCGCGGACGCAGGAACAAAACAGGTATAAAAGCAGAGCAGCTGACAGGCAGAAGCATGACCGTGAGTTTGAGGTTTAACCAACCAGAGAGTACTTATACGCGACTCGTGAGATGAACTTTGTTTCGGCTGTTCCATAAGTCGGACGACCGCTCAGCGGAATGGGAGGTAACCATTTATGGATTCCTTCTTCCTACAAGCGTAAGCCACTGATTTATTCAGGGCGATCACAAGTTCGCTTCGCGCCACTTACCGGCCACAGAGTTAAGCAGAGTCGAGTCAGCATTTAGCAGAGTTGCCGTCGTTACAGTCCGCAGAGCATGGCACTCCGCGCTGAAGAGTAAGCAGAGGAGAAGACCTCACGATTACCCTGGGCTTGGACAAGGCAACAACCTTGTTAATGACCATTATTCTCAAATCCCCCCTGATTATCAGATTTGTAGATCCTTTAGTTTTTTAGACGGTTAGACGGCCATAACTGTCTAACCGTCTAAAAAACTAACCGACTAATATACCAGTACATAAGTGCTTGGCCCATTTTAAGAAGAAACCGAGCATCGTTGCCAAGCCTCGCGTTAATTCCATCTTCCGTGCCTTCGGAAAACCTCCATTTCCCAAAACCAAATTTGCCCTGTGCCGTCTCTCTTTTGTAACAACCCTGATTTGTATGCCCGCTCGTTTCCTATTCCTGCTGTTTTTGCTCCCGGCCCTCAGCAGTTGTGGAGGTCAACAGAATAATGCCGCTGAGACAACAGCCTCTCCCTACACGTTTAAAACGCCCACCTGGGACGGAACCGGCAAGTATTACATGGACCGGGAAATTAGTTTTGTTATGGGCCATCTCGCCGCCGGATGGCTGGAACGACCGGAACGCGAACTGGAAGAGAACGTCAGCCAGGCAATTGAGAACATGGACATTCAACCCGATGAGCATATTGCAGATATCGGTGCTGGTTCGGGCTATTACACCTTCAAGATGGCCCAAAAAGTACCCGAAGGCAAAGTCTATGCCGTAGACCTGCAGCCGGAAATGCTGGCGATCATGGATGAAAAGATCGGGCGGGATGGCATCAAGAACGTTGAACTGGTACAGGGTAGCGAAACCAGTCCGCAACTCGCGGCAAATTCTGTGGATCTTGTGATTATGGTTGATGTTTACCATGAGTTATCCCACCCTCGTGAGGTAATGGAAGAAATTGTCCAGGCCCTGAAACCGGATGGGCGCTTCGTCTTGCTTGAGTACCGCAAAGAAGACCCGCAGGTCCCCATCAAACCGCTGCATAAGATGTCTGAACAGCAAGCCGTACGGGAAATGAAAGCTGTCGGCTTGCGCTTGCGCGAGAACATCGGCAACCTCCCCTGGCAACACTGCATGGTTTTCGTGAAACCGAGAGGAAAGAAAAACAAAGTATAATTCAACGTACTGCTTCCCTGCGGTAATCGTGGAATACGCCGGATGCTCAACGAGGCTCTTAATGCAACAAGTCCTGCTCAAACAGGATAGAAGGTCGCTCCCCATTTGGCGGCAGGTGTAACTTCTTTGGTCATTAGGTGTTGCATGAAGCATTGATAAATATCGACCATGCTAAAGCAGACCACTGCCGACTACCTGAAGCAAGTACTCACCAACATGCCCTCCGATTGGTTGCGGTTAACCACGCACCGGTTGGACATCTATGATGAAAGCCGGGCCAAGACCCAGTTTACCGAAGCATTTGCTGCCTTGGCGCAGGCCGGAGACGCTACGGCAACGACCCTGAGCACTTTGCCTACCGCCTATGATTATGTACGGCTTGGGCATCCCTTATCCTGTATTCTGGAATGGGCCCTGGCCGATGCCCGGGAACTACCCGCAGTAAACGTCATCAGTTTTTCGTCACGCACCATGCCCGTATTCGCCGTGTTGCGTAAGAACTTACTGGAGGGAAAGCCCACCCGAATTATTTATCAAGATGACCTGCCTGCGGTGTTCGATGCTGACTTGCTCCGCAACACTTATGGCTATACGTTCGAGTTGGTAGCATCAGATGCCTCCAGCGCGCATGATGACTTTGCCGGCACCACCATCTTGCTGACCGATAATGACGCCCTGGCCGCAGGTCTTTTGCCTACCGGAGTAGACTTCGTGGTGGCCAGCTACGCTGGCCTGGGCAGTGTGCTTTACGCTACCGCTGCTAACGGCAACTTCGTAGCGGACATCCAGCACGTGCGCCGCAGAGAAAGCATCGCGATGACGCCCGCGAACTGTCTGACTGCACTACAACAACTAGTTAGTGCGCCAACCACTAAAGTCTCCACCGCTGCTGCAATAGCTGCGGCTAAAGCCGCAGTCCGTAGTGTGATCCGGGAGGTGACCGCAACGGCGACGAAGCCTTTGGTAGGTTCCAGCGGATTGTCGGTTCAGTACGCCATCATGATGGGCCTGGTGGACGCTGCCCGCGAACAGCACCCCGGTAAGGCGATCAAATTCGTGGTCCCTCCCAATTGCTATGGTGGAACCAACGATCAGGCCCGCCGCGTTGCGGCGGCGGTGGCGGGGGTCGCAGTTGTTGATCTACCCGTCGATGGAGACAATGACATGGTTCGCAGCGTCCAATTGGTGCTCGACCAGCTGGCTGCCGAGGACGCCATCCCCTACATCATCGCCGAGATACCGACCAATCCCCGCGTGGAGGTCCCTGATCTCGACGCCCTGAAAGCAGCCCTGAGTAAAGAACGCACTACGCCGTCCGGCACCGCAGCAATCCCCCCCGTTTTCATTCTCGACCAGACCTTCTGCCCCAATGTCCACTTCCTGGGAGCAGGAGATACGCTCTCGACGGTGCCAGCCATCGCCTACGCCAGCGGGTCAAAGTTCCCCAGCGGCGGGCGGGTCACCGCAGGGTACTGTGTTGGTAATGTCCTGGCAACGGAATTGATGGATAAGGTAGAACGCCACCTGCTGCTTTGCGACAACGAAGCCACTGACTTGCAATACACCATTCTGGCCGAACAATTGCCTTCCATGAACGCGCGCATCGCAGCGGCGTACCGTAACACCCGGGAGTTTGTTGACTTCATCGAGGAAGTTCTCCCGAGCGCGAAGATCAATTTTGTCTCCCACGCGTTGGCCAGCCGGGGCTTTACCCCTTCCGTCTTCTCGCTTGACTTACCGACCAAAGGAGCTACGGACGCGGAACGCGAGGCCTACAAGCGCGCGCTCAACCACCGGCTCATCGAGATGATGATTACCCAGATCCCCGAGGAATCGAAGTACTGCGTAAGCTACGGACAGCTAAAGGGGTGTTACTGGACAATCCCGGCCACCTCCACCCAGGGCACAACCAAAGAGGCGGACAAGGACTATATCGCGCGGGTATCGCTCTCCCCGGAGATGGATTTGGAGCGACACAAGGCGGTGTTCCGGGCGTTTTTGGCGGAGATTTAATTGCGCCAGATACTACTTCAGATGCTTAGGGGTCCGACTGCGTCAGGACGCTCCAAGGTCTTCTGCCGACGGCTGAAGTCGCCACTACAGTGACCTAGGGTCGCACGTAAGAAACAACGAAGAATTCTGGTGTTGCCGTGCGGGGGTCCGCGGTAAACGCAAAGGTGGTGGCAACCGTTTCCTTGGCTCCCAACAGGCGAATCATTACGGTTTTTTCTTGTTCCCGAGGTAAACCGGACGCCAGCGGATCGGGAAAGGTGACCCCTACGGTCAGGGAACGGATGCTTACAGTTCCTTCGTTGGTGATGTCAACCGGCATCATCCAGGTAGCTCCGCGCCGTTCAATCTTGTTTTCCTTTACCTCAAAGGTGATGGACGGCGGTTGTATTGGCCGGATAGCGGCCCAGCTAAAGTAAGCGATCAGGGAGAGTACGATTAGCAGGCTCACTCCCCGAACGGACCAGGACAAAATGGTGGGTGGCGGACTTTGTTGGTCTGCTTCGGCAGCCGCTTCTGGCTGTGCAATGGCCTTATTTTCGGGGTTGGTTTCTTCCATCTTAAGTATGACTTGAAGCGGGGTTCGCTGTGGGAGGGTGAGTAGGTTGCCGGCATTCAGATGATCAGGCGTCCGGCCGAGCCACCGAGCGTAGTCGCGTACCCAAGGACGACGATCCAGGCAATGCTTAGCTCGTACGGAGTGTCCACGGTGAGGTAGCCAAACAACCAGAGAAAAACGGCACTGACGCCGAGCGATAAGGAGTAACAGATCAGGGTTTCCGCCCAGGCGGGTTCGAGAATGGTGCCTTTGTCGTTGCGATCATCCAGAAAATCGGTCATGAAAACCATCAGGTAGCTCACGAAAAGGGAGAACAGAACAATTCCGATCAATTGAATACTATTTGTCGAGACGGTAATCAGGATTGGCTCCTGCGTGGCCCCTACATTAAAAGCAAACATTAGACCGCCCAGTATACAGGCCAGCATTTTTCTAATATCCGCCGACCATTTATCGGTTTGATCTTCGTCGTCATTGTGGGCTGAAATCTGGCTTTTTGCCAGGCTTGCCCCAAAACTGGTCGGCATAGCTTCGAGAGCAACGCAGGAAGCGATGGTTTCGAAGCTCATATTGATGGTCAGCTGGTCTATGAGCAAAAGGGTAATAGAACTGGCAAGGATACCGACGCCAAGACTCTCCAGAGCATCCAACCAGGGCAGTTGGCGCGATGGCTTACTTTTAAAGTTGCTGTAATAGCAATAGCCAACGTTGAGCAAGTAGGTCGCGATGAGGATCAGCACGATGGTCCACGCCGGAATCGCCCTGGCTCGTTCCCACATTTCCATGGTGTAATGTAAGGGAAGGGCCAAAAAAAGAGCTCCGCAAAAAGCCCGCGACAAGTCACGAATCTCCAGCTTATACAATGCGGTAACTTCCTCATCATTCCTGACTGGCAACCGCAACGGAGACACCTCGATTAATTTGCTCATCTCCGCTGTTAACCGCCTCTTATCTGACGGTGTTCGTATTGGAGTTGCCGCCATCGAAACGAAAGACTTTTGCTGCATAAAATGCCCATACTACCCGGGGACGTTATCGGGCGAATGAAATGCAAGCAATCCGCGTTAAGCAGCCCCTTCTATGATCTTTCGTAGTACTCCTGAATTGTTGCCGGTCGGCTGGCGGCTGGTACGGGAAAGTAGCTTGCGCGGTGGTGCATTTTTTTTCATAAGCTGGCGGCTGAAGCTGGCCGCTACTCCAGCCCAAAATGCTCCGCCAGCACTGCAAGCAACTCCACCTCATCTTCAAGCTGACGCTCAGTCTTCACGTCTCCCTGGCGGATTTTCAACAGTCCATTTCTGAGCGACTTTCTTCCATCGGGAGTCGGCAGGGTACAGATGAAATTGCGCACGAAGTGGGAGTCGGGATCGGTCTGGGTGATCCGGCATTGCTCAGCATACTCCTCAATTCGGTGGGGCTGAAGATCGAAACGGTACTTCTGCGCGAAGCCGTCAGTTCCGGAAGGAGCGGCCAAAAGGTCATAGGTATTCGGGTCAACTTGCTTTAGCAGGAAGTCGTGGTCCCGGTCAGAAAAGAGTTCGTCAGTACGGATAGGCAGGGGTTCGAAGAATAAGTCGCCAAAGCCGACGTCCACGAGCCAAAGCTCCTCCAGTTCTACGGCCAGGCAGAGGTGGTCAAAGGGCGGGCCATAGGTGCCTTCGTTGTAAACGCTGGCTGAGATCAGCGTCGATCGAAACCCTAAGGACTGCAGCAGTTGGTGAAACAAGTAGTTCAGCTCGTAACAAAAGCCACCGCGCCGGCGGCGGACCACCTTATCGAAGATAGCCTCCGGCTCCATGCTGATGGTTTTCCCAAAATGGATGTCCGTAGCCTCGAAGGGGATGGCCATGACGGCATGGCGGTGCAGGTCTTGCAGGCACGCCGCATCAACGGCGGTGCCGCCGCAGTAACCGATGCGGGCGAGGTAGTGATCGGGATCGAAGGAAGCTGGCATAACGTAAGGATACAAACGTAACACAAAAACTTAAGTCACTGATTATCTGTTGTCTTTTCAATAAAACCCTACCGACATGTACCTACGACTTTCCACCCTCGCGCTGTGTTTCCTATTCCTCCTGGGTTGTGTTTCGTCCAGTGTGGTCGAATCCCGGGAAGCAGCCCTCAACGACTGGCTGGTAAAAGCCGAAAAGCCCGTATTGGTCCGCAGCCAAACCAGTGAATTGAATTGTGCCCCTACCCTCAACTGCTATACACTAGTCGACAAGCAAGGAGCCATATTTTACGCCAAAAACGTAAGGGTAGAACTACCCCGTCGCATTGAGTAAGGAGCATTACGGAAGCAGTCAAACCATGCCTTCAGGAACATGCCCTCCGGTGCGCTTCCCCTGCCCCGATCCTTCACCTTGCATCCTGCGTCCCCGCCCGGATCATGAACATCAGGGCGCGGACGCAGGTGCAGCGGAACGACATAAGGCAATGACGTACCGGAGCCAGCACTATTTCTCCTTCGGACCAATCACCCGGCCCGGCGTCCAGGGGGCTCGGGCACTGTCCAGCAGGGCATCGATGGCCGCCACATCTTCCGTCATGATCTGACGGAGGGTTGCCATCACCGGACCAAGTTGCTCTTCGGCGATAGCTTTCACCATCGCGGAGGTCTTAGTCGGATCTCCCATCGAGGAGCCGGTCCAGATCGCCGTATTGATCCGGCTGGTCAGTGATGGAGCCTGATCAATCTCCAGCTTACGCTTAAGCGGGTCTCCGTAGAGCTGTACCTGTACCACCTTGAGTTTATCGTCCAGCGCAGCAACCATCTTTTTCAATTCGGCATTGTCGACTAAGCGTAAAGCTGCCTTGTAGTACTCCAGTCTTTCGCTCAGCTCGCTGAAGGTTCCACGCAAGGCGTTAGCGTCTTTGGATAGCGCACTTAACTCCCGGTGGTAAGCCAGCATGGCGGCCGGGTCAGTAGCAGGAAGGGTCCGTTTGTCGAGGTCTTTAACATCAAAGGTAACGGCACTCGTCAGGGGAGAAACAGTACCATTGATGCTCTTAGCCATCTCTACGGTGTAGGTGCCGGGCAAGACCATGATCCCGGAGGAAAGGTTGCTAGTTGGATCTCCCTTACGGGTATTGACGTTGTCAATATCGGGGTATTTTAGGTCCCAATAAACACGATTGATGCCCTTGCGGGGGGAGGTACGGATTTCGTCTACCACCTCTCCGTTGGCATCACGTACCGTAAAGATCAGGAAAGCGGCTTCCTCCTCTGCTTCGGCCGTCAACTGCTCGTAGGTTGGGTAGAAAACATCTTCTCCGTCCTTGCGGCGTTGCTGTTCATCTTTCTCCCTGGCTGCTTCCATTGACTTATAACCCTCTTTGAGGTAGTAGGTAAAAGCTGCGCCGAACTTGGGGTTATCTCCCAGATAGTAAGTCTCTCCCTGGAAGCCTTTCGGTCCCAACCAGGAAATGGTATTACTTGCGGCAATCGGACTGTAGGGCATGTACTGGAAAGCATCGCGCACGGTAAACAGGTGTGCTTCTTCTTCCAGAACTTCCGGGGTTAACTGCCGTAAAGCAGCGTAATCATCCATCACGTAGAAGCCACGGCCAAAGGTAGCCAGCACCAGGTCATTCTCTCTTTCCTGGATATTGATATCACGGACGGCAATGGTTGGCAAACCACTGTTTAGCTTACGCCAGTACTTGCCACCGTCAACCGTGGCGAAACAGCTAAACTCCGTACCCACAAAGAGTAAATCTGCAACTTCCGGATCTTCGGCAATCGCGTATACGGAACCCCGCTCGGGGAGGTTGCTTGCCACCGATTGCCACTTTTTCCCCTTGTTCGTGCTCTTGAGCAGGTAAGGTTTGAAGTCACCGTTCTTGTGATTATTGAAGGCTACGTACACAACGTTTTCGTCGTGAGCCGAAGCAATGATCTCATTGACGTAAGTGGTATCCGGCACGCCGGGGAAGTTGTCGTAACGGGCCCAGTTCGCACCGCCGTCGGTCGACACATGCACTAAACCGTCATCAGTACCGGCGTAGAGCAGGTTCTCGTTGAGCGGAGATTCGGCGAGGGCAACGATATTTCCGTAAGGGGTAGTCGATACGTTTTTAGCGACTGCGTCCATTGGCCAAACTTTGCCCATCACCTTGAGCTTGTTACGGTCGATTCCGCGGGTGAGGTCGCCGCTGGCTTCGCGCCAGCTTTGGCCGCGGTCATCAGAACGGTGGACGCGGTCGGAGGCGTAGTAGATCCGCTTGGGGTCGTGGCTACTGACCAGCAGGGGAGAGTCCCAGTTCCAGTTGTAGGAGTAATCCCCACCCGGAGGTTGGGGGACGATATTGGTATTTTCTCCTGTCGCCCGGTCAAGGCGGTTCAGGTTTCCGTACTGCGACTGGCTGTAGACGATGTTGGGGTTAGTGGGGTCAACGTGTGGCTCGAAGCCATCGCCCAGGGTCGTGACGAACCAGTGGCGGTTCGTGATTCCGGTCGGCTCTGTGGTCCGGCTCGGACCACCAAAGCTGAAGTTGTCCTGAGTACCGCCGTAGACATTGTAGAAGGGGTAATCATTATCG
>CAZTTF010000130.1:0-13980 GCA_964616365.1 uncultured Lewinella sp.
CTCCCGGCTCCTAGCTCCTAGCTCCTACCCAATAGCCTGTCTTAAATCAGCGATAATATCTTCCACGGATTCGACGCCTACGGAAAGGCGAACGAGGCCATCTGAAATGCCGTGCGCAGCACGGACTTCTGGCGCAACACCCCGATGGCTCATAGTGGCGGGGTGGAGCACGAGCGTGTCAACATCTCCAAGGGTTGGGGTGAGGGTGCAGAATTTGATCCGGTTCATGAAAGCCATCCCGGCAGCCGTGCCTCCTGATAGTTCGAAACTCAGCATACCCCCGTGGAGCGACATCTGGCGTTTGACGACGTCTGCATCCGGGTGATTAGTAAGCCCCGGATAATTAACGCGCGTAACGGAACCGTGCCCTGAGAGGTATTCGGCTACTTTCAGCGCGTTTTCGCTGTGGCGCTCCATCCGCAGGCCCAGGGTTTTCAAGCCATTGAGCACCAGCCAGGCATCCCAGGGGTTACCGTTAGGGCCAAACAGGCGATAGGTCGGGATGAGTTTTTCCTGCAGCAGTTCTGGGTCTTTACAAACAATAGCGCCGGCGATGCCGGTGCCGTGCCCGTTAAGGTATTTGGTGGTGGAGTGGATCACGATGTCTGCCCCAAAGGCCAGCGGCCTTTGTACGAAGGGAGTGGCGAAGGTGTTGTCTGCCACCAGTAGGGCACCGTGTGCGTGGGCCAGGGAAGCTAGTTTTTCGAGGTCCGTTACCCGGAGGGTGGGGTTAGACGGTGTCTCTACGTAGATGATCCTGATGGAAGCATTGGCCAGGAGCTTCTCTTCGACCGCTACAGCATTGCGCAGGTCGACGGTTTCGGTGTGTATTCCCCGCTTATCCAGTTGTTGGAGCAGCCCTGTTGTGCCGCCGTAGAGGTCGGCTTGCGTCAGTACCGTTTCTCCGGGTTCGCAGATGCCAAGCATAACGGTAGCAATGGCAGCCATGCCGCTACTGCAAAAAAGCCCGGCAGTAGGCTGGGGAAGGTCGTGGCCTTCGAGCGCCGCAATTTTTGCGGCGGCAGCATCAATGGTAGGGTTACCGAAGCGTCCGTAGATATGGCCGGCTTGCTGCCCGTCGAAAATTGCCATTCCTTCTTCGATGGAATCGAAGACAAAGCTTGAGGCCGCTACCAGCGGAATCTGATGAGGAGGGTTGAAGTCATTAAATTCAGGGTCGCGAACGGCACGGGAGTCGAGGGTCATTGTTAGTCTGTTGGTCTGTTGGCTACCGGACGTATGAGGTAGGCCACAAAGAAAGGCACAAGGTAATAAGGCTTCATTGCTTTTTATCCCTTACCTCGCATCCCGCGTTCCCGCCTCCTACGGGCGGCATTCCTGTAAACTAGCTCAAACTCCGGCTGGTTGCGCCCAATAAAGTACGGCCGCTAAAAGACTAAGCGCGTAGCGCACGCCTATTCCACAGTACTTCCCAGACGTACGGGGACTGAGATTTTTTGATCTTCCCGAATGAGGTTCAGGGTGATGGTCTCCCCCGGCTCGTATTTCTCCATTTCAAGGAAGTATTCGCTGCTGGTGGTAACACTATTGCCATTGATGCCAACCAAAACATCACCGAGAAACTGTCGTCCTCGCTGGTCCCTACTTACGCCTCTGAGTCCGGCAAGGTCCGCGGGGCCACCTGGCTGAATTACGTCAATGTAGAGTCCTTTGCCAAAGCGGCTGGGCAAGGTGGCAACCTCGGCCCCGACGGTTGCTCGTCGTATTTCACCGTAGCGAATCAGGTCTGGAACTACGTAGCTGACTACGTCTACCGGGATGCTGAAGCCAATACCGGCTGAAGCTCCTGACGGGCTGTAGATGGCGGTGTTTACGCCGATTAATTCGCCTTTGCTGTCCAGGAGAGGTCCTCCCGAATTACCGGGGTTGATCGCTGCGTCACACTGGATAACCCCCCGAATCGGCACACCTGCCCGGCTGTTGATCTCTCGCCCTAAGGCTGAGACTACCCCCGTGGTTAATGTCTGATCCAGTCCGAAAGGATTGCCGATGGCGTATACTGCCTGCCCCACCCGAATGCCATCCGAACGGCCTACAGGAATGGGGTTGAGTTCCTTCGTTGGCGCATTGATTTTTAGTACTGCGAGGTCCTTTTCTTTTGCTACTCCTACCAGGTCCGCTTCGTAACTCTCTCCATTGCCCAGGGTGACAATTGCTTTGGTAGCCTTTTCAATTACGTGGTAATTGGTGATGATGTGGCCTTCTTTGTCCCAGACGAATCCTGATCCGGAGCCGTTAGGAACCTCCGTAACATTGTAGCTCCAAAAGCTACGCCGGAGGGCCTTGGTCGTGATGTAGCAGACCGAAGGGGATGCCTCTTCAAACAAGCGGATGGTGTGCAACTCCGTTGGGGTGTAGGTGAGTGCCTCTTCTGCAGAGAGGACTGCTGCGGGAGACGAGTTCCCCGGATTGGTAAGTCCGGCCTCATCGGTGCCTACTGTTTGTAGTGTGGCCTGATTATTGTCTGGCCCCGTTGAATTGTCTGCGCCGGGAGCAAAGGGAGAAAGGTAAACGCCAGCACCGAAGGCCGCGAGTACGATCAGGAAGCTGAGGAAAAAGTTTTTCATGTGCAGTCGTGGATTCAAGCAAAAGTATAACGTTGGGAAGGGTGGGGTTTGTTGAGTGTAATTCGCGCTCTAAAGTTATCAAAGGTTTAAAATGGTTAATCAGGCTAAGTCAGCAGCTAAATATTAACTTTAGCGCTCGTTTACAACCTATTCTAACATGTTCGATCTGCTACCTATCCATGCTTCCGCTGATGCGGATATTGCTTACCGCCACGTTGGCCGCACTGATGTTACCCGTTATGAGAAAATGCACGTCGAGGTGTTTTCTGACAGTGGTGATGCTTCAGTGGCGGTTGCCCGGGAAATCGCCGACCTGATTCGCGCCAAGACTTACCAGAAGCAGCCCTGTGTTTTGGGCCTGGCTACCGGCTCATCGCCAATCAGGGTTTACGCGGAGCTGGTACGCTTGCACCGGGAAGAAGGACTTTCGTTCAAAAACGTTATCACCTTTAATCTGGATGAGTATTACCCCATGGAGCGTTCCAATAGTCGCTCCTACTGGCATTTTATGCACGAGCATCTTTTTGGGCACGTAGACATTAAGCCCGAGAACATCCACTTACCTGATGGTATGATCGAACTGAAGGATGTTTACCAGCACTGCATGGATTACGAAGCTAAGATTGCTGCACACGGAGGACTGGACTTTCAGCTGTTAGGAATCGGACGAACGGGCCACGTTGGTTTTAACGAGCCGGGCTCTAATTCCCGGAGTCTCACACGGTTGATCACCCTGGATCACCTGACCCGGGTTGACGCTGCTCCGGATTTTCAGGGGATGAATAACGTGCCTACCCGGGCGATCACGATGGGGATAGATACCATTCGGAAAGCCCGTAGGGTTGTCCTCGTAGCCTGGGGACACAAGAAGGCGCCTATTGTCCAGGAAGCAATCGAAGGCGAACGTACACCGCGCATCCCCGCGTCGTTTTTGCAGGATCATGATAACCTCACGGTGCTACTTGACGCAGAGGCTTCCTCCGAATTACGGCGTTTTAAAACGCCGTGGCTGGTGGGGCCCTGCCAGTGGGATGAAGCCCTTACTCGCAAAGCGATTGTATGGCTGTCAAGCCACGTAGAAAAGCCTATTCTGAAGCTCACAGAGCGTGATTACAATAATAACGGGATGTCAGACCTGTTGGCACTGGATGGCACCGCCTACGAGCTCAATATCCGGATGCACAATACTCTGCAGCACACGATTACCGGCTGGCCGGGAGGAAAACCAAATACAGAGGGGCAGAACCGTCCGGAACGCCCCAAACCGCACAAGAAGCGGGTTATCCTCTTTAGCCCTCACCCCGATGATGATGTTATCAGCATGGGAGGTACCTTCCTGCGATTAGTGGATCAGGGGCACGAAGTACATGTAGCTTATCAGGTCAGTGGAAACATTGCCGTTTCTGATGACGATGCTTTACGTTTTGCCGAGTTTGCGCAGCAGGTCAACCAGAGCCACGAAGTAGAAAATGAAACCCTGGCCAAAACGATTAACCTGCTGCGTAATCCCGACCCCAAAGCCGATGTTGATCCGCTTGAGGTTCGAGCTGTAAAGGGCTTGATCCGTAGGGGAGAGGCCATCGCTGGAGCCCGCTTCTGCGGGCTGCCCGATGAGCAGATTCACTTCCTGGACATGCCTTTCTACGAGTCAGGCAAGCACAAGAAGTTTCCGCTCGGCAAGCAGGATATCGAGCTGGTGAAGTCCTTGATTCAGGATGTCCGCCCACACCAGATTTATGCCGCTGGTGATTTAGCTGACCCACACGGAACACACAAGGTGTGCCTTGATGCAATTTTCGAAGCCCTCCGGCAACTGGAAGGCGATGCTGCCATCAAGGACACCTGGCTGTGGCTCTACCGTGGAGCCTGGCAGGAATGGCCCATTCATGAAATTGAAATGGCAGTGCCCCTCAGTCCGCAGGAGGTGGAAAAAAAGCGTCAGGCAATCTTCTACCACCAGAGTCAAAAGGACGGGGTAATGTTCCAGGGAGAAGATGACCGGGAGTTCTGGCAACGCGCTGAACAGCGTAACCGGGACACTGCCCGTGCCTATAATCAGCTTGGCCTCACTGAATACGAGGCCATGGAAGCTTTCCGGCGGTGGAGGTTCTAAGCCTCTGCTTTAAACTTGTTTTTTAGCGCCATCATTAGGATCAGGCAAAGGAGGATCAGGGCCAGGTTATAATACCAGGGCATCTGCCCTCCGAATACACCGTACTTGAGACCGAAAAAAGTCCCGAAATAGACGATACTCATCAAGACGAAGAGCTTGGGAGAAGGCCTCGTTTTTTCTATTGGTTCCATGGCAAAGGAGGTTGTGGTGGTGGGAGACGGTTGTTACGATAAAAAAGGCCCGAACGCTGAGCGTTCGGGCTTCATAAATAGCTGTGCTGTCCACAGCGTCTCTCATGAAAAATAAACCTAATCTTTAGTCAGGAAGCTTCAGGTACTAAAGCTGATTTCCTGCTTGGTACGAAAGTACGAATTATTCGTTCTCTTAGCAAAATAACAAGCTGAAGGTGGGCTAAAGTTTACTACTAAACGGTTGAAGCGGTAATTATTTACGAGAAAAGGGTATTGCTCTTTGAGAAAATGTTTTTAAAACAAAATGTTATTTATATTGAAAAATGTTTTAATATTGTATTGCTTTAGCGTTTACTCGCAGCTGTAACAGGCTAACGGCACGCTTTAGTGGTTTACATTTTTCATCCCTACTGAAAACTCACACATAACATGATTTTCGTTTACTGCCGAGTACTGGTCATGCCAGTAAATGACCTCCCATGCACTTGAGTTGCCATACGGCTTTCAGCTTGCGCTATGGCGTATTGATGCCAGAACAGCTTGTTACTAAGGCAGCAGCCTGGGGGGTGGAAAGTCTGGCGCTTACTGATGCTAACAATACGAGTTGTGCGGGCGAGTTCGTCACCCGCTGCCGCGCAGCGGGGATCAAGCCTATTCTTGGCATATCCTGTTGGCGTGATGGCCAGTGGCTCTACTCGGGGCTGGCACGTAATGCGGAGGGCTGGCGCAATTTATGCGCTTTTCTAAGCCAGTACTCTCTGGCCGATAAGGAGCTACCCACCGTGCCGCCACCAATGTCCGACGTATGGATTATTTACCCCCGGCTCTGTAAGCCTATTCGGGACTTCAGGGAGCATGAACTGCTAGGCATCCGCCCGCAGCACGTTAACCGGCTTTTTAGTCATGAGCTACGGCACCATCAGGAAAAACTAGTGGTCCTGGCACCAGTCGTTGGCATTTCTGATGAGGACTATGCCCGTCATCGTACCCTACGGGCGATTGACCTCAATACCGTGCATTCAAAGCTTACCCCACGGGACGTTGCTCAGCGAGGAGACCGGCTACTGCCTCCCGCTACTCTTCGCGGGTTCTACAAGTCCTATCCGGCGATCCTGCAAAACACGCAACGCATCATTGACTCCTGTACCGCCGAGCTGGAGATGGGATTGCAGGTTAACCGTCAGACCTTTACCGGAAGTAAAACCGGAGATTATGCCCTGCTCGAGAAGTTAGCCCTCGCCGGTGTGACCCGGCGTTACCCTCCCGGTACGCGCTTCCAAAAAGCGCGCCTGCGCACAGAACGGGAGCTGACCGTGATCCGGCAGCAGGACTTTTGCTCGTATTTCCTGATTACACACGACATCGTACGCTACGCCCGTGCCGCTGGCTATCAGCACGTAGGGCGGGGCTCCGGGGCTAATTCCATCGTGGCCTACTGTATTGGTATTTCGGATGTGGACCCCCTGGAACTGGACCTCTATTTTGAGCGTTTTATTAACCCATACCGAGCGAGCCCGCCAGACTTTGATATCGACTTCAGCTGGGACGAGCGGGACGATGTGCTGGACTACATCTTCAAGCGATATGGGCAGGACCACACGGCGCTGCTGGCAACGTATTCTACCTTCAAGGGGCGGGCAGCGTTGCGCGAAGTTGGCAAAGTCTATGGTCTGCCGAAAGAAGAACTGGACTTGCTGGTGCGGGACCCGCACGGCCGCGCAGCGGCCGACTCCAAGGCGCGGGAGGTGCTCAAAATTGCTCAGGGGATTGTTGGTCTGCCAAACCATCTGAGTATTCACGCAGGAGGCATATTAGTAACGGAGCGCCCTATTCATTACCATACGGCCCAACGCCTAATGCCGAAAGGCTTCCCGGTAGCGCACTGCGATATGTACCACGCTGAGGACATGGGCTTACATAAATACGATGTACTGAGCCAGCGGGGACTCGGCCATCTGCGCTCGGCCGTGGCGCTGGTTAAACGCAATCAGGGCAAGGCAGTAGATATTTACGATCTCGATCAGATAAAGGCCGATCCCAAAGTAAAAGCCATGCTCAAAAGCGGTGATGCTTTGGGGTGTTTTTACATTGAAAGTCCGGCGATGCGAAGTTTGCTGACCAAGTTAGGCTGCGATAACTACGTGCATTTGGTGGCTGCTTCGAGCATCATTCGTCCGGGGGTAGCTAAGTCCGGGATGATGAAAGAATACATCCGGCGCTTCCATTACCCGCATAGCTTTGACTACCTGGATCCCGTTTTTGCTGAACACCTGGGGGAAACCTTCGGTGTGATGGTTTATCAGGAGGATGTGATGAAAATCGTCCACCATTTTGCGGGGCTTGACCTTGACGAAAGCGATGTGCTGCGCCGGATCATGAGTGGGAAAAAACACAGCGGTGATACCCTGGTGCGCTTGCGGGAGAAGTTTTTTGCGGGCGCGCAGGTGCGGGGGCACGACCCGGAGAAGGCAAAGGAGGTTTGGCGCCAGGTAGAATCGTTCTCCGGTTACAGCTTTTGTAAGGCCCACTCAGCATCCTTTGCCGTCGAGAGTTTTCAAAGTTTATACCTCAAGGCGTACTATCCGCTGGAGTTCATCGTCGGGGTCATCAATAATTTTGGTGGCTTTTACCGGACGGAGTTCTACGTCCACGAAGCTCGCCTGGGTGGAGCAACCATTCATCCGCCCTGTATCAATAACTCCCGCTACTTAACGGATCTGCAGGGGACCGATTTGTACCTGGGGTTCATCCACATTAAGGGGATTTCCGAGCAGCTGATGCTCCAGGTGATCCTGGAGCGTAGCCGCGGCGGCCACTTTGCCTCTTTAACGGATTTTTGCTCCCGCGTCCGCGCCGAATCAGCCCAGCTTGACTTGCTCATCCGGATAGGAGCATTCCGTTTTACCGAACGCACAAAAGCCGAACTTCTGTGGGAGAAAAACGCGGTTTTTAACCCCAGAATTAAAGAGGAACCTGCACTGGAGCTCTTTACGGTAACGGCTCCGAAGCAGTATTTTAATCTGGATTTTTCGCCCAATCACCGAGCGGGACACCCACTCTCTGCCGAGCAAATAGATCAGGCATTTGACGAGCTGGAGCTGTTGGGCTTCATGCTTTGTTCTCCCTTTGTCATGACGAAGGATGCCGGCACAAAAGCGTCGCTATCCAATTGGTTGCTGGCCCCAGTTAACCGGCTTACTGCCGTTCGCGACCGGGAGGAACTTAGCCTGCTGGCCTACTTTGTTTGTGATAAAGTTGTGCCGACGGTCAAAGGAGAACGGATGAGTTTTGGTTGTTGGCTGGATGAAGGAGGGAGGTACTTCGATACCGTACATTTTCCCGATAGCTTACAAGCTTTTCCCTTTCGGGGGGCAGGCGTTTACCGCCTGCAGGGCAGGGTGACGCGGGAGTTTGATTTCCCTTCTCTGGAGGTCTGGCGTATGGAACGCCTCGCTTATCTGGATGATCGCAGGTTTGGCGGGTAGACCCCATCGGGGTCGAACCTCCCTTATCCCCGGGTGAAGGTGCGGCGCTGCCCGCACCGATAACCCGGGAGACCTGCGCGAGCAGGACGGTCCGCAGGCGAGCGCCTGCTCCCGGGTTCCGACCTGGACTACGTCCATCTCTCTACCAGGGGATAAGGTAAGTTAGACCCCTCCGGGGTCAGTAGGGTCACGCGAAATAGCGCTCGTCAATCTTGACACCATGCTTAGTAAGTAAGCGGCGAAGTTCTTCGCGCGAGGTCTCACTATCGTGATGTTCTTCCTGTCGTTTCAGGTAACGTACAAGATTGGGAATGGCTGAGGGCGTATAGGTTAGTGCAGCGTACCCCACTTGCCAGTAAGTGAACGCCGGGAACAATTCAGGGTGATCCTTCAACATCGATGAAGCAGCCAACTTCAGGTCCTTTACCAGTTGAGCAATTGATAAACTTGGGTGCAACTCAAATACGAAGTGGAGATGATCATCGGTGCCACCAATGGCGTAAACGCTACAGTTTTTAGCTTGTAGTAACCGACCGAGATATCCAAATAGTAGTGGTCGACCAGGCTTCCATAGCGTAGGACGGCGGTATTTGGTAGCGAAAATTACCTGGTAGACTATGCGGGTGTAGGTTTTGCTCATGGCAAGGTTTATTCATGATAGCAACAAGATTATTGCTGCCACGAAATACCCGGTTATTGATAGATAAAAGCGCGTGTTAAACGTATACTTACGTTTATATGCGGATACAGACGGTTACGGAGTACTAAGTATAGACCCTGTAGGGGTCGAACCTCCCTTATCCCCGGGTGAAGGTGCGGCGCTGCCCGCACCGGTAACCCGGGAGACCTGCGCGAGCAGGACGGTCCGCAGGCGAGCGCCTGCTCCCGGGTTCCGACCTGGACTACGTCCATCTCTCTACCAGGGGATAAGGTAAGTTAGACCCCTCTGGGGTCGGTGGAGAGGGGTGTCTACCTGCCCCGGGTTCCGCCACAGACTATGTCTCTGGCTTCACCCGGGGGTAAGGGATGTTTGCCCCCTCCGGGGTTGGTGGAGGGGTGGGGTAGTCGGGGACTCTGAGATGGCTATACTGCCCCCTGCTTGACGGCTTCTACTACTTCAGGGTTTAGTAGTGTGCTCACATCGCCCAACTTGTCTCCTTCTCCGGAGGCAATCTTGCGAAGAATACGGCGCATGATTTTACCCGAGCGGGTTTTGGGTAGTGCGCTGACGAACTGAATTTTATCGGGCTTAGCGATGGGGCCGATTTCCTTACGGACAATCTGGACAATCTCCTGCTGGATCTTAGCGGGATCATGATCGCCGGGCCCCATGATGACGTAGGCGTAAATGCCTTGCCCTTTGATGTCGTGAGGGTAACCTACTACGGCTGATTCTACGACTTCTTCGTGCTCGTTGATCGCATTTTCCACCTCGGCGGTTCCCATTCGGTGGCCAGAGACATTGATTACATCATCTACCCGGCCAATAATGCGGTACATGCCGTTCTCGTCGCGGCGGGCGCCGTCTCCGGTAAAGTACATGTTCGGGACCGTGCTGAAGTAAGTATTCTTGCAGCGTTGATGATCTCCCCAGGTTGTTCTGAGCATGCTGGGCCACGGGAACTTCGTAGCGAGTAGACCAGAGGTCGGGCTTTCTGTTTGTTCTTCCATGGTGTTCTTGTCCACCAGGCAAACCTGAATGCCGGGTAAAGGATATCCGGCAAAAGTGGGTTTCTGTGGACTGATGCCGCCGAGGCCGGAAATCTGAATACCGCCGGTTTCCGTTTGCCACCAGGTGTCAACAATCGGTACAGTGCCTTTGCCGACGTGCTCCTTGTACCATTCCCAGGCTTCTACATTGATGGGCTCTCCTACGGATCCGATAACCTTGAGGTCACTTAGGTCGTGGCCTGCAACGAACTCATCTCCTTTGGCCATGAGGGCACGAATGGCGGTGGGGGCGGTGTAGAATTGGTTGACTTTGTGCTTCGCACAAACTTCCCAGAAACGGCCAGCGTCCGGATAGGTCGGAACCCCCTCAAACATCAGCGAGGTGGCACCGCAGAGCAATGGTCCGTAAATGATGTAGCTATGGCCAGTAATCCAACCGATGTCGGCGGTACACCAGTAGACATCACCTGGTTCGTACTGGAAAACGTTGAGGAAACTGTAGGCCGTGTAGACCATGTAGCCGCCGCAAGTATGCACAACGCCCTTAGGCTTACCGGTTGAGCCCGAAGTATAGAGGATAAACAGTACGTCTTCAGCATCCATGGATTCAGCGGCGCACTCGGAAGACTGACCATCTACTTTAGCATGGTACCATACGTCGTAGCTGGGGTCCCAAGCGATTTCCTGTCCGGTGTTTTTATGTACCAGGACGGTTTCGATACTTGGGCAGCCGATAGCCATTGCTTCGTCGACAACTGCTTTGACGGGGATGTTCTTCGCACCCCGTTTATTGTAATCGGAGCAGATGACCATTTTACATTCGGCGTCATTTACACGGTCGGCCAGCGCCTGAGCGCTAAAGCCCGCAAAAACGACAGAGTGGATGGCGCCGATACGGGCACAGGCGAGCACTGAAATGGCAAGCTCAGGGACCATCGGCATGTAGAAGCAAACGCGATCTCCCTTACCAATGCCGAGTTCGCGCAGGGCATTACCGGTTTTACAGACTTCAGCGTGTAATTCCCGGTAGGTGATGGGGCGGGCGGGGTCACCGGGCTCGTTGGGCTCGAAGAGCAGCGCGGTCTGATCACCGCGCTCAGCGAGGTGGCGGTCCAGACAGTTCTCGGTAATGTTGAATTTACCGCCTTCGAACCATTTTACGTTAGGACCGTCAAAATCCCACTCCAGGGTTTTGTCCCATTTTTTGTGCCAATCAAAGGTCTCGGCTTCGCTAGCCCAGAACGCTTCGGGATCCGCAACGGAGTTAGCGTATACCTGTTGGTATTGCTCGAAGGAGGTGATTTTAGTAGGTAGTTGCATGATAGATGATTTTATGGTGGCTTTGCTCCGGGTTATGGTTAACCGAAAGCAATGAGTTCGTTGATGGTGGTGATTAATTGATCGTTATCGAATGGTTTGGTGAGGTAGACTTCACCGCCGCTGCGGTAGCCGGTGGAGAAGTCTTGTGGTTGTCCCCGGGCAGTCAGAAAGACAATGCTCAGGTCGGCCAGGGCCTCGTGTTCACGGATGGCTTCGGCGACCTTGAAGCCGTCCATCTCAGGCATCATAACGTCGAGAATGGCAACGCGGGGAAGTTCTTTTTTAGCTACCTCAAGTGCCTGCCGGCCATTGTTGGCCTCCACAACTGCATAGCCTGCCTGTTCCAGCAAAAAGCGTAGCGTTAGCAGGATGTTAGGCTCATCGTCGACGATAAGTATTTTCTGTTGCGGCATACCAGCTTAGGTTTTATGATTTACGGGCATCGGGAGTTCCGATGGGGTATGAAGCGGAAGTAAGGCGATAAAGCCCCCACCGTTTTTGTATTGAGCGTCAACTTTGAGGCTGCCCCCGCAACCTTCGATGATGGTTCTGCTGATGTACAGTCCAAGTCCGCTGCCCTCGGGCTTGCCCTGCTGTGCAGTACTGATTTGGGTGAACTTACCGAAAATCAATTCGTGTTTTTCAACGGGGATGCCCGGGCCGTTATCCTGAATGCGGAGGCTGACTAGGCTGGCTTCATCATCAGTAGTAAGCAAAACCCGAATGTGCCCACCTGCGGATGGGCAAAATTTGATGGCATTGCCCAGCAGATTAATGACAACCTGGGTGATTCGGTCGGGCGGGCCAACCACAAATACGGAATCTTCGGGGAAGACCCGCTCAATCTGGATGCCCTGTGTCTTCGCGAGCTGTTCCAGGCTGGCAAGTGCTTGCTGCACCAGGGTGTTGAAATCAATCACTTCACCGCCGGTTACCCAGTGCGGGCTTTCCAGTTTTTCAATGTCAAGCACCTGGTTAACCAAACGGCTGAGGCGCTCGCTCTCCGAGACGATGATTTTGAGGAAGGTCGTACGTTGGGTTACATCCAGTTCAGGGTTGTCCAGCAGGATTTTTGCCAGCGATTTGATGGACGTAATGGGGGTTCTGAGTTCATGCGTTACGGTACTGATGAACTCGGCTTTAAGCTCATCCAGTTCCCGGAGCTTTTGGTTGGCAGTACGTAATTGTGTCGTGACGCGTTGCAGATCGAGTTGCTTTTCTTCCAGAACCTTTCCGTAACGGACAGCATCTTGTGTTTGCCGCAGAATCGTGATGACTTCTTCAAGTTTGATGGGATCTTCCTGGGTGATGCCTTTGAGCAAGACCTGAGCCGAAGCAGTGCCGACAACCCCAGCGAGGTGCTGCTCGACAGCAGTAACAATTTGCGGGCTGGCAACAGTCTTGGCATGCCGCGCCTGATAGGCCGCATGACCCATTTGTTGACGGAAGAATATCCGGGTTTTTTGGCCACCGGTAAAACGCGTCATGACGCGCTCGAGATCCGTGATCAGCGCCCGCCGCCGGCGGGTCTCGTATTCCGTACGTTGGCCACGTAACTTCTCGTGGTCAACAAAGAAGTCAGCCTGACTGACTTGCAGCGCGTCCGGCGCTTTACTGAGACTACCCAGAATGAGCCCTCCGGTATTGGCCAGGAGACTCCAGTAAATGCCGTGAACAACGGGTGACATATCAGTACTGCCAAACAAAGCCTGCGGACGTAACCAATCGATTTCCCAGGGGCCAAGGTCAACCAGCGACTGCAGGTTGGGAAAAGCAGTAGCAATGGTAGGCAGGGCAAGGGTGTAGGCCCAAATACCGAAGCCAAGGAGGAGGCCCAAGAAAACACCACGGCGGGTTGCCCCTTTCCAGTAGAGTGCCGATAGGACACTGGGCGCAAATTGGGCCACGGCAGCGAAGGAGATCAGCCCGATTACAACGAGGGAGTACTGCTCTGCAACCATGCGGTAGTAGCCGTAGGCGAACAGGAGGACGACAAAGACGAGCAGGCGCCGGATGTTCAGCAGTGGGCGGCTGAGGTCAGAGGTGTCGGCGGTTGAGGTTCGGTCCAGGGAAAAAAGATAGGGGAGGATCACGTTGTTGGTGAGCATAAGGCTCAGGGAAACGGTGGACATGATCACCATGCCAGTGGCTGCGGCAAAACCGCCCAGTGCAGCGAGTGCTGCAACGGATGGGTAGCCAATTTCATTAGGGAGCCGGATCACAAAAGTGTCGGCAAGGCCGGCGTCAGCGGCGCCAAAATACAGTACGCCGGCCGCGGCAATAGGGATGACAAAAAGATTAATTAAAAGAAGGTAAAGCGGAAATACCCACGAGGCCCGGTCGATATCTTCGGTCCGGTTGTTTTCTACTACCGAGACGTGAAACTGGCGGGGAAGCAAAACAACGGCACAGGCACTGACGAGGGTCAACCAGAACCAATCCCAGCCACTGAGGCCGGTGGCCATGAAACTCCATAACCCCGAGAGGTCCGGATGAGCCAGGGCATCGGAAAAAGAAAAATCCGGATGCTCGTTGAAGAAGTAAGCGCAGATCAAAAGGCCCACGGCTAAAAAAGCTACCAACTTGAACACTGCCTCGAAGGAAATAGCCGC
>CAZTTF010000131.1:0-3478 GCA_964616365.1 uncultured Lewinella sp.
GGTGGTTTCCCGGAAGCCGGAAAAGGTACTGGATAGATAGCCGGTAACGGTGCTGTCTGGGGTGTGCAGAAAATCAATTCCTTCTCCCTTCAAGACCATGTTGTCATCAAACTTATAGATGTTATATATCCGTCGATAAGGGTCTTGAGACCGAGGCAGCTCCTCAAAATCAGGGACCACCGGTGTGGGAACTTCTACCGGAACAAAAACTTCCTTAGTACATGTAGAAACGGTGATTAGTAGACAAACGAGTAGGAATAGGAGTTGAGGGTTGTTTTTTGGATACATCAAGGGGGTGTTTCAAGTACTACTGGAGATGGTTTCGATGGTTTTTTATAGGTATTATATCATACTGATTTCAGGTTCACCTTACTTGGGTAATTGTGGCCGTTATTCCAGGGCAAATAGGTGTACTTATTCCTCTCTGCTATCTCTAAATTCAGCGTAGTTTCGACGGAAATAACCGGATTGAGTAGCGAGGTAAATGTCGCCGCGATAGGTCTCAATGTCAGTTACCTGGTAGTCTCTTAGTTCTGCAAGGTCGACCGCTGAGAACTGGATACGTTCATTATTTATCTCGGTAGCGATAAACATTATCCGATTCTGAACATCGTAGCAAAACAAGTCCTCTGCAAGCGGGTGGAACCGAAGGGTGCCCGTAGACTGTTCTTCCAGTGTCCAGCGTAAACGCCAGTTGAGCCCATCGGGCGCGGCGCTTAGAATTTGCGTAACCCGGCGTAATTCACCATCGAGGGTCACCCATACGAGTCGCTGGGCAAACAGTTCGTCCTGGTAACTGAAAAATTGTATTACTTCTCCTTCCAGTACTTCCTCGAATGTTCCGTCGTAGTTGAGTTTATGCACGTTACCGTTGGGAGGTCCTCCGGTAAACAAGAACCCACCCTCTACGGCCTGCATCACATGGCCATTAAAATCGTACAGTAGGCCGGGATTAGGTGGAGAGATTACTGCTACGCTCTCCAATGATATGGAAGACGGAATTGGTCCGTTGTCACGCAAGCTGAATTGCGTCAGTAGGAATTGAAGTGCACCCTCAGGGGAGCTAGTGTGGTAGTAGGGAATTAATAGATGATTGTCTTCCGAAAAAATAGCTTTACTGCGATGGGTCAAGACCTCGTTCGCAATTATTGCTTCTGCATCATGAGCCTGTAATTCGAGTATGTAGGCTAATTGGCTAGAATTGGGTGCTCGTTTATTAGTAATGTGAAATTGGTTTCCCCTCGGCCAGGCTATCATATTCGGTGCAGTAGGCATCTTGTGGAGCGTAGTTACTCCGGTAGGGTAGTTAGTAACGTTGTCCCTATCCGTGAGATGGCTTATGTACCGGTCTCCTTGCAAAACAAGCAGGTCGTCCACTTTTTCCAGACTGAATATTCTGCGGTACGGATCTCTTGATTGCAAGAGCTCTTCGTAATCAGGTACGGTTGGAGTTGGCACTTCTACTACAACGAACACTTCTTCCTTGCACCCTGACAACAACAGGGCCAGCAGTAGAAAAAGGGACATAGAAAAAGGTGTTACGGTGTTGGAGGGTTTCATAGTGACACATTTGAGAGGTTTACCAACCTTAGAAAGCGAAGAGGGTTTTGGCTAGTAATTGCTATAACTTCAGACTAAACCGGCCGTTCAAAACCTGCGCGAATTCAGACAGTTTTACAGCATGCTTATCGTTGGCATACCTCCACATAATGATCCTTCTTAGTGGCTCCAACTACGGTCCTCGCCCAGAAAAACTGATCTTGAAAAAGCGCAATTTTCGGAAAGCCTGAAGAGCGGGCAGGGGAGGTGTCGGTGAGTTGCTCACGTTTGATGGCACCTTCGTTTGTGATTGTCCATAGCGTTAGCGCGGCGGAGGCTTCGTCCTCCGTGCTGGTGAGTGCGGAGGCATAGGCCGTGCCATTTCGGTCGAGCTGGAGGTCGACTCGGCCAAGGGGTTGGTTGTCGTCCAGAAGAGTAGGGGGCTCCCAGGCATCCGTCTTGGCGTCATACCGGCTAAACAAGACTTGAGCGCGGTCGCGGGGAGCAGTGTACCAAACAATGGCAATGTCACCGCGGTCGTTGGTTGCCAGGGCTGGCCCGTTGACGGGACAACCGGCAATCTCCCAATTGTCGGCATGCACTAGCTTGGGGGTAGACCAATCTTCTGATCCCGTTCGCTTGATGACGTAGCCGATGTCCCGAATCTCGTGCTCGGAGCGGTCGCGGTACGCGACCATGATCAAACTATCGGTGGCCACCGTGGCGGTGTTGCAGCAATCGCATACCCGGTGGTCGAGTTCTACGGAGGTAGCATCCGAGAGCGCTTTTGTCCGGAGTGTCATGGCACCGCCGCCATGACCGTGCCCCTCGGTCCCTTCCTTTGCACCTGCGTCCGCGCCCTGCTTAGTGTATCTCCCGTCAAGCCAGGTGACCTGTAACCCTCCATCCGGTAGTTGTGCCGATGAGAGAAAACCGTGCTCGGCGGAGACAGTGTCTTGGTGGAGTTTGAAAACCTTAGTTGTGCCCTCAGAAAACCAAATATCATAATCGTAGGTTCCTTCCCCCGAATACTCTAGCCAGTGAGCAAAAAATCCGGAAGAGTCGCCCTTGACGGTATATTGAAATGCCGAAGGGAAATCTGCCCAGTTGATAAACCAGTCGGTTCCTTTTACTAAGCTGTAACCTTCCATCCAGTAACCATCAGAATATTGCCACAGGTTTAACTGGTGCTCCGAGACGAGATCGTTGTTTGTTTTAACAACGGACAATTGTAAGTCTCCACCCGCTGAATTCAGTCGCGGCAAATGTGTCCCCACCGGCAATTGATAACACGAGGTAGTCCTGTCTACCGATGCCTCATCAGCTGCACAGCTTGAAAGGAAAAGCATACAGAAGCCAATAAAGCAGGTGGATAGGCTGGGAAATAAGGCGCGCATAAAAGGGGCGGCAGTAGTCGCGACTTCAGTCGCTGACTCATTAAAAAGCTGGCGGCTGAAGCCGCTGCTACGATAGGGGCAAAGTTAGAAAGCCCTTCGAACAGTTGAGGGAGGTTGAGCTCTCTTTCCCGTTCGAAGGGCTTAGAAATCTGGAAAGGGGAAAACCTAATGCTCTAGCTCAACCCCAGAATCTTCCGGTTCGTCTCCGCATCTGTTCCTGCATCTGCGAAGTCATCAAAGGCCCGTTCGGTAACGTTGATGATGTGCTCGGCGATGAACGGTGCGCCTTCGGCCGCACCCTGGTCGCTGGATTTGATGGCACATTCCCATTCCAGTACTGCCCAACCGTCGTAGTTGTACTGACTCAGTTTGCTGAAGATGGCTTTGAAGTCAACCTGGCCATCGCCTAGGCTGCGGAAGCGCCCGGCACGGTCTGCCCAGCCAGCGTAGCCAGAGTATACTCCCTGGCGACCTGTTGGATTGAATTCAGCATCCTTCACGTGGAAGGCACAGATTCTTTCGTGGTAGATATCGATAAACTC
>CAZTTF010000132.1:0-26413 GCA_964616365.1 uncultured Lewinella sp.
GAATACTTCAAGGATACTGATGAGACCATCACCGCCCAATTTGAGTTTCCCGGAGGTATCATTGGCAACATTACCACCAGCCACAACTGCAACGTCAACCGCTTGTACGCCTCCTGCGAACGCGGTTGGTTTGAGCTGAACCCCGCCAATAACTACGGGCCGCTAAGCGGCCGGACCTCCGACGGAAAGACCATTGAATTTCCGCACGAAAGTCAGCAGAAGTTACAGATGGACGGCTTCGCTCAGCACATCCTGGAGGGTATCCCCAACATCGCGCCGGGCGCGATGGGTAAGCGCGACATGATCATCTGCGAAGCTATCTATGCTTCTATCCGCCAGGGTGGCAAGCGCATCGCGCTTGACTTGGGAGAGATGGGGATTGTTAGGAGCTAGGAGACAGGAGCTAGACAGTAGGAGCTAGGGGGCGGGGGCTTCGGCCAGAAGACGAGTCAACCTCCTGTTTCGCTGAGCGGTCGTCCGACGAATCCTTGGTTTCCGGTGCAACCGAAACAAAGTTCGTCTGACGACTCGCGTTTTCCAACAGCTGGAAGTATAAAACACCCTAGCTTTAGCCCATGCGTACTTATCTCCTGTTGCTTCTCGTTCCCCTACTCTGCACCTGCGGCCCCGCCTCTTTCCAAGAGATGGATACCCTTACCGGAAAGCCGCTCATCATTCCGCAACCCGCCGCAATGACGGTACAACAAGGGACATTTGTGTTTGGTCCCGAAACCAGTGTTTACATTGACGATGGTGTAGCCAGGTCTACCTTTGATGGTTTTGTGGGTGACATCGCCCAGTCTGCCTCCCAGTTCTTTCCTACCGCCGCAACGCCGGCAGAGGCCAGGATAAGTATGATTACCAACCCTACCCTGCCGGCTGAGGGCTATGAGCTTGACATTAACCCCGACAGGATTGCAATTACGGCAGCGGACAGTGCCGGGCATTTTTATGCCCTCCAAAGTCTCCGGCAACTGCTTCCGCCGGTTGCCATGGGCAGGACTTACCTCAACAACGTACGTTTTGCGGTGCCGGCCGTCACTATTCGGGATGCTCCCCAGTTTCGCTGGCGCGGATATATGCTGGACGTTTCCCGGCATTTCTTCACCGTAGACCAGGTGAAAGCAGTTATCGATATGGCTGCTAAACAAAAGCTTAACCGTTTCCACTGGCACCTCACGGACGACCAGGGTTGGCGCATCGAGATCAAGAGCCGGCCTAAACTGACCGAGATCGGCGCGTGGCGTGCCGACCGCATCAACTATGATGAGCAGATTTCCGATTGGTGGGGCCGTGCCCCCTTGCAGGAAAACGAGGAGCCCTCCTACGGGGGCTTTTACACTCAGGAACAGATCCGGGAGATCGTTGCCTACGCCAAAGCAAGATTCATTGAGATTATTCCTGAGATCGATATGCCGGGGCATGCCCAGGCGGCCGTAGCCAGCTATCCCGAAATTGGTTGCGTAAACGCCAGCACCAGTGTTGCTACCGGAGGAGTATTCAAGAACAACACCCTCAATCCCGGTCGGGAAGCGACCTATGCCTTTGCTACGGATGTCCTGAACGAAGTGATCGACCTTTTCCCGTTTGATTACGTCCATATCGGCGGAGACGAATGCAACAAAGAGCAGTGGAAGATTGATCCGGATGCTCAGCGCAAGATGCAGGCCGAAGGCCTGCAAACCGAAGAACAACTCCAAAGTTATTTCATCCGCCAGATGGAAGAAATTATCAACGCCCGGGGCAGGATAATGATTGGTTGGGACGAAATCCTCGAAGGCGGGCTGGCGCCGAATGCCGTCGTCATGTCGTGGCGCGGCGAAGCTGGAGGCATTACCGCCATTAATGCCGGCCACGAAGTCGTCATGACGCCAAGTAAACGCTGTTACCTTGACCTGAAACAAGGGCATGACGACCAGGAGCCTAATCTTGGTTACTCTAGCCTGCTGCTCTCCACGGCGTACGATTACCAGGTGATTCCGGACACCTTTACCAATGAGCAGGCTGCCCTCATCAAAGGCATCCAGGCCAATATGTGGACGGAGTCCATCAGCGACTGGTCGAAATTCACTTACATGAACTACCCGAGGGTATGGGCAATTGCGGAGAATGCATGGACGGCTCCTGCGCAAAAAGACTGGAAGCATTTCACCAAACGGGTCTTGTACGGCTTTGAACGACTTGATGCACAAAACATTCGCTACGCGGTCAGCGCCTTCAGTCCGTGGATACACCACGAACAACAAGATGGCCAAATATCCGTCACGCTGGAGACCGAGGCCGATGGCCTCGACACGCGGTACACCCTTGATGGCAGTGTACCTGATAGTAGTTCGACACTTTACACTGCGGCGGTCATGCTGGCGCCGGGCGAAGTGCTGACGGCCCAAAACTTCCTTGCGGGGGAGCCGGTAGGCTACCCGGCGTCGTTGGCCCTGCCAATACATAAGGCCGCCCGGACGGCCGTGGTTGATGCTGCGCAAAACCCCGTCCCCAAGCTTACCGACCTCCAGTATGCCAGATTTACCCCAGTTGACACCAACTGGCATAAGTTCGGTAACGAGGCGGTGTTTACCCTTCAGTTTGACGCACCAACCAGCATCAGCACCTTGCAACTCACCACCCTTCGCTATACCATTTCCAGTATTTACCCACCGGAAACGATAGCACTATCCGCTATTACCTCCACGAGTGCTGGTAGCTTTGTGCCATTAGCTGAGTTGAACCAGGAGCATGAGGCCGTGATACAAGGGCGCAACAAGGTGGTGAGCACCCTCACCTTTCCCGAGGAGCAAGTGACCGCGCTACGTGTTGAGCTAAAGGCTTACGGATCAATTCCGACGGACCACTTCCGGGCCGGCGGGAAAGCGAGGATTTATCTGGATGAGCTGGTGGTGGAGTAACAGCTTACTTGCGCAAGTAGCCTTTGTAGCGTGACCGTTCCTCCAGGGGAGTAGGCCCGGTTTCATCACGCAGGATAGCGTAGACCTGCCAGGCGACCAGGGCACTGGTAGCTGCGGCCGTCAGGCCAATCATCCAGGGAGAAGGGAAGAGGCCCGTGAGGATCATCAGCAAGAGGGCGGCAAGCAAGACAAAAGGGGTCAGGGAGGAAAGCGGCATGGTGCGTGTTTTGCTGGGCTAACAGCAATCGGGCAAAAGTGTTTCGCCTTTACCTAAGCCGGAGGGGCAAGTGTTCAGACACATTGCGCTTTATTTTACTTACCCTGCACCTGCGTCCGCGCCCAGCACTTTCGTGGTCATAGCGGGGCGGGGACGCAGGTGCAAAGTATGGTAGTGAAGCAGGGAAAAGACCGCTGCTATCGCTTTCTTGTCATTGGGGTAGGGGTGGTCCAAAACAAAGCAGGATTATGCGTTCGGTAAGTCGTACGGGAAGTGCCGTTGTCGTACTTTTTGTGGGCAGTAGCTTGCAGGTATTCTCCTTCTCCTTCCGGCCAGAGTTCCACGTACACCCGCTCTTTACCGTTGCCCGTAGTCTCATAATCGTAGGTACTGTGCAGCGGGGTGGAGAACCGAAAGAGGTTCTTGGCCATGTAATACTCCAGGTACCAGGCCTTATCGGTAGTGCCCCGGTAATTCCAGTTGGCATCGGGGTTAAGGAGAAGGGGTTTGTCGTTGATCAGGCGCTCCCGCACCTCCGGGATACTGAGTAGAATTCCTTGTTCGTCCATCACGTAGGCGTTCTGGGTCGGGTCCAGCCATACCCATTTGCCCAGGTGTTCTGAGTAGGCGGTATTAATGACGTGGCAATCCATATCGGTAGTATCCTTCGGCAAGCAGGTTACGAAGTGGGAGGGGAAGCCCATGGCGAGGTAGACCTCGTTGAGGACCGTGGCGAGGCCCCGGCAGTTAAGCGTCCCTTTACCTGCACTGCAGGAGGTCAGATAAGCGTCAGCATTGCTGGCGCCCTGGTTGCCCCGGCTCCCATCGTGTTCCACCGAGTTGTGGACCCAACGCATGAGGTTGAGCATTTGGGAGACATCCGTTCCGTAGCCGGCAATGGAATCCAACTGGTACTTTTCCCGCAGTGCCTTTAATGCTGGCAAGTCCGGGCTGGCGTAGGAAAAAGCCGGTACCTCCAAAACCTCGTCAGTGTCATAGTCAGCATGCTGCTTCAGTACGGCAAGCTTTGATGGCTGGTAAAGAACGCGGGTAAAAGCGGAGTCTTTGCCACACACTACGACAAAGTCGAACGGCTGATCAGGCGTCACGGTAGCAGTGATTGAATCGAGGTCAGAGACGAAAGTGATCTGGTCTCCGATGGTACTGCTCGTGTAAGGATCGGGGCGGAGATGTGGGGCCAGCGTCCAGGTATTAGGGCTAACGGCTCCGTTAATTTTCACCGTCAGGATGGTATCGTTACTGGCCAGTACGGGAAGTGCAGACTGCGCAGTAGCAACCGTAAGGGTAAGAAGGGTGCTGCAAAGCACCAGAAAAAGTCGAGAAAGCATAGGTAGGTGGTTTCTTGGGTTTACCCAAGTTACTCGTGGACGTTACAAATACTTTCGATTTTTATTGGTCTACCTTACTTTATTCCGGTATTCAGACAAAACCACCCCCTACAACCGCTGCTGACGGCTGCTGAGCTTATCCTCCCTTACCCTGGTTTAAACGGGTAACCTATGCGGCACTTAAAATACCTCCAGTAGCACAATTCAGCTGTAACGTAGCGTCTCCAGCCTTTGTGATGAAAATCCTTCAGGTGTCGTGTCGTTAAGCTGTTTGGCGGAAACAATCGTCTATAAATCACGGCAATCAAGCTCAGTCGCTGTATTTTCACTTATCCACAAAATCATCCGCTTTGTCTGATTCGCTCCATACGCCCGAAGAACTGTGTAAGAATTGCTCCCAGCCGCTGCCCGGCAGCGCCAGGTATTGCTCGGGTTGTGGTCAGAAGGTGTATCACGGACCTCCCACGTTGTGGTCGCTGTTTAGCGACTTCTTCGAGACGGTCTTCAACCTCGACAACCGGCTGTTTCGGACCCTGCGTGATCTTGTCATTCCCGGTGAGCTGTCCATCAAGTACCTCGCCGGCAAGCAGCGTCCGTTCTTCCAGCCTTTGCGGTTATTCTTTGTCTCCACCGTACTGATGCTGAGTGCCTACGCCATCTTCACGGCCGATCGGGTTGGCGAATCCTTTGACACTTCCATCGAAGAAGCCCGGGCAGGTGCGTACCAGCGATTGTTTGAAGCCAACCTCCGGGCAGAGCTGGACACCATGGCAATGGAAATGGCGGACCCGGAAGCCACCACCCTCCTGGAGACCATCGAAGAGCAACACCTTAACAGCTCTCCGGACTCGCTTACCTTAGGTCTCCTCGATGTGGATGAGGATAACGTCGAAGGTGTAGAACTAAAGGTTTCCGAAGCTGATTTCTACACCCTTAGCTCGAGAGAATTGTTGGAGAAATACGAAGTGGAGGGCTGGCTGGCCCAGTACGAGGCCAAACAACTCCACGCGATCATGCGCAGCGGTAGCCGCGCCATTGCCGGCATGATGGGCCAACTCATCTGGGGTATCGCCTTCATTATCCCCCTGGCCGCCCTGATGCTCAAGATCATCTACATCCGTCGCAAACGGACTTACGTCGAGCACCTCGTGTTCTCTCTGCACGTCCACGCTTTCCTCTTTCTGCTACAGGCCCTGGCCGCCATCGTCTTCTACTGGTTCGACACCCCCGCCTTCCTCTGGGCCACAATACCTCTGACGATCATATACTTCGTCGTCGCCCTCAAACGGGTGTACCGTCAGGGCTGGGGGAAGACACTCATCAAGACCTGGTTGCTCTTCCTTGGTTACACGATGATTTTGTCGACTGCCTTCGGGATTGGGGTGTTGGGGGCGTTGATGTTGTATTGATGCGGAAGAAACTATTTACATACTGGGCTTGGGCTTCTTTTCACAATCCATTAATTTATCAATGGGTATCGGTTCGACATGCTCTGCATTAGCGATTTCATCACCATGATGAAAAGGATAAATAGTAAATTGTTCTTTTCATAGCACGGATAACAACTACAATAAAAACTCTCACTGTTCATGACCACAGCCATCGTATCATTTGAGTTAAAGGGACAAGTAATACCCCTCATCACTAGCTAAAAAGATCAACTAACCAGTGTAAAACGTTGCCAATTTGCTGGATAATCCAAACTATTGCAATAACTAGCATCTCAAAGGCCATAACTATCCAGCCCTGTTGCCAGGCAACATAAAGGAAGATCATCATGAAAATTAAGCTGAAGCCTATTAGTCCTCTTGCAGCGGTAGGGCTATAAAGGGTTGCTTCATTTTCCTCCTCCTTTCTTAATTCATCTTTTGCATGGCTATAAATATAGACGGGCATAAGAAAATAGAGGTAAACAAAAGTTAATACCCCAACGCCCTTGATAATTGCGAATGCCCTGGATTCTTCATATGCAACGTTTGGCACTTCCGAAAAGACCCATTCGAATGGATGTTCAAAAATCCACCCAGCTGCTTCCAAAGGGGGGGCTCCACCTATGAGTCCAGTAACCAGCATAGCGCCCAAAAAATAAAACTGAGCGATCCCAGCTACTGTAACGATTGAATTCTTCTTAACGATCTTTTTCAGATGATAAATAGCATCTGATACAAGTCCAATTAGTGGTAGCAACACCAATACGCACCAATCCATCCAAGACCATTGAGTAGCCACAAAAAGATGGTCTAAATCACCTGCTGCCGATTTCAGATGTAATTGTCCTATTAGATAAGCAAGAGAAATAGTCAGGCTTGCTAGCGTATTTATTACCTTTTCTGCAGCTTTTGCGAAGAATTGCAGCACACTTTGTAGGACAATGGCTACTTCCCCATCAGAACCGTCTTTGCTACTATTCAAAAATGCTTTAACGGCAATAACACCTTCTTTCGTGAAGCTAAACAAAAAGAAAAGGCCAATGAAAAGGAATAGCCACAATAAACCCATACCACTAGCTAGACGAGCTTTACCCGCGTAAATGGAGTAAGCGGAAATGCTAATACCGACACCAAAAAAAATGAGCGCTAGTCCTTCGTAAGATTGTATAAATCGTCCCAAGCGCTCCAAACCTAGCTCTAGCCAGTAAAGAAAATCCAGTCGTTCCCAGACATTTCTGACAACAGCCTTTATACGATTCCAAAGGCTCTCTTTTGAAGGTTTTGCCACTTCATTTTGATTTATCTTCCTTTCATTACTCATATGCTTTAGGGTTGTAGTTATTAGAAAGATACACAATGGCTCGAAATTCATTACGGGCTATTCATCCACATAGCTCCAAAGCAATTCATTGAGGGTTTTATCAACGTCTTTTTCAGTTACAATTGGGTCATACCTCTCTTCAGTAAACGCCACCGCAGAACCTTTGTAGTAAATCGCAAAGTCAATCATGGCTTTAAAGAGATCATATGATTCGAGACGAACCGGGCTGATCCTGCGGGACAGCATACGGCTTGTGTAGTAAAAGCCGCCGACCCGATGCCAGTCTTTCCTCCAGTTGTGCTTTTCCGGATCCGAAGGAAAGTTATCTCTTCGCTTCAAAAAGATAACCATATGTTGATTATGCGTCCACCATGATCGAAAGCGCAAACCATCCCCCAGCATCCTAAGCCGAGACTTTAAACTTTTGGTATAATCCGTCATTGGCGCATCACAATCAAAGCGTGCAAGTACTACTGCAAATTTTTTATTGCTGAAATCAGTACTTACTGTCTCACGGAGATCATGGTATAGAAAGCGGCCTTTCTCTGTAACCGTGAGCATTACATCCCACGTCTTCAGGCCCTCTTCTGATAAAAATGATCTATACTTATACACCCACGCCAGACTGGTATTCATTACATCTTTAGTGGTCACCTCCGTAAACCGATTACCATGAATATCAACATACTTAGGATTAATCATGCCTAAGCGTTTTTCTTGGATTGCTTTAGCGTACTTAATAAACAAATTTCTAGAGCCTGGATGGGCTAAAAAAGTCTTATTAGTCAACGTTTTGTTACTACGCAAATGCTTGATTACATGATCCAGGATTTCATCTTTTGACTGTACTTTCTTTTCAGGGTGTATATAGTACGTATCGTGCATAAAACTTCGATATTTTGACATCCCCATATTTCTCAGATGCTCCCCAATATGAACATGATCATTAGTTAATGCTCTTAAAAGTTGGTAAAATTTACCAGCTCTATTCTTACCTACGCGACTTAGATGAATAAACCCGTCCGTTTGTAGCATCATGATTGCTAATTCTAGGTATAAGCGATCATTTAAATAATTAAGCCTTCGTTTTAAATTTGCCTTAAGAGTAACTGGTGAATAGTTTTTGAAAACATGATTTACCAGTTGGTGGCGTGCAATACCTTGGGGAACATAAGGTTCAGAAAAACACTGACTGGTCACTTCCCAGAGTTTGGACAACTGATCATCTAGTCTCCCACCTTTACCAACAGGAATACGCTCAACCTTAACGGAAGGCCTCTTTTCCGAGGCTCGCAACAGCTTACTTATCCTTTTACTGACCTTGCCTTCTGTTTCGCCTCCATCGAAATCAAAAAGCCATACGGTAATTGGCTTCTCTTTATTATTTAGAACGGTCTGTAGCACTCGATTGAATGCTATGTTGTCCATCGAGAATCCGATTATTATCAAGTTTAATGGCAGCTCTTCGTCGTCTGAGTTATTTTCCTTTTCAAGTTTACCGATTAAAGTGTCTGTCAAATGCTGCTGAATAGCAGGTTCTGTTACAAAAGCTTTTCGTCCTCTTAGTCGCAGTGAGTTAGGGTGAGAAATTGTACCGTGACACTTAACGTACATTGGTTTGCGCAGACGATAATCGATATACAGATCTTTCACATTTTGCGGACAATGTCCAGCGGTGTAGATATATCGATAATCGTCTGAATCGGGCAACTCCTCTTCAATAGCATTGTCTAGCAGTTCATCATTGTTAAAGTTTACGACAACGTCAACAAATCGGTGTTTCAGGAGGTGCGCAATAATTTCGTAAGAAAGACTTGGAGTATGTTTATAGCCACATAATTCTTCTAATCCTTGTATTACCATATCCCGGTTGAAGTCACACAATGCCTGAACAGTTGCTTCAAAGTTATTCAAGTCCATAGCATTGCTCTGCTTCCTTATTGATGTTATCTTTTTATCAATAAGTTCTGGCTTAACTCCTTCAAATTTCTCACGCAAATACTCAGCACTTTCTTCCTGATCAGCCAGAGGTTTACTTCCTGATGTAGCTGCAGTACTAGCATCAGCGCCAACAACTACAACAAAACGTTCACGCTCAATATGCTTTGCACCTATCCTTCTCGACGCTAGATCGTCTGTTCTTAAAATATTATTGTAGGGGACATTTTCGTATTGATCTGTAGGAGTAGAAACGTCAACTAAATTTAATGCAAGCTTACCAGCCAAGCGCAATAAAGCAGATTTCGGCTCAGTATTTCGTCTAGAACAGGAGAAGTCTTCAAAAATAACGAGGTCATACTCATCGCGTAAAGCTCGAATAAGTTGCTTCCCGTCTTCTAAATAGTTTCTTGACTTCTGAGTCATCACCCTTCCCGTGTAACTCTGGTTATCAAATCCTCCAATCCTCTGTATTATTTGACGGGGAGTTTCTCCCTGACGGTTAGCTCTACTGTGCACACAATTTTCAGCTTTGAAAATATAGTAATCAAGGTTACTCAAGACCTCACTAACTTTTCTGCAGTTAAGTCGATTTAAAGCATCTTCAGTTAGAACACTCATGTATTTGCATCTTTTCGCCTGATCGTTCAGTGAATACTATTGAGGATTCACCATTCACTTTCTTCCATCACTCTCCACCTCCACCTTCGCTCATACCCGGTTGGGGCAGAGACAGTTAATAAGATAGTACTGTAATAGTAACACAATTATTACACATCAACAACTGTACGCTTTCACCCGGACCATTGTTAACCCTTAAGCAGTAGTCATGAAGAGCGGAGTCATTATTTGTTTATTAAGCGTCCTAGTTACCATTGGTGCATTTTGGTATATCCCATGGATACCTCATTCATATGCATCAGGATATGAATCTGGACTAAGAGATGCTAGGGACAGTATATCTGCCCTAGTCTTAAAATCAGGTCAACTCGAACTGAAAGTTCGAGGAGGAGAGATGGACCTGGAAGCAGAAATTCGTAGGCATGAGGCCACCGTCGCTCAATTGGCAGACACCTCCCAAAAAGTTAAAGTGCTACGCAATCAGCTGGTCTCCTTGAAGCGTCAGCTCAGGGAAGCCATCGATTCAGTTGCAGATTTAAACTATGCCTGGAAAGCATGTAGGGGGAACCTTTTTGTAAAAAGGGATTCGATTCAACGACTAACGGGTGTCGTTCAGGATGAAAAGGCCCAAAGAGCATTCTTATCGACAGAATATGACAGCCTTAAAGCATTACTTGCTACTGTAAAAAACAATGAGCACAGCCTTCGACAAGCACTAGTGGACTCATGTGCTCTCTTAACCACCGAGCGAAAGCTACGTGACCAAGCAGATGCATATGCCCGTAAAATTCGCAAACGCCTGCAAACACAACCTGTTTTTGAGCTCAGCGCGCAGGTTTCCCGTCCCGTAAATGAGCAGACAGACAACTCCCTTGAACCAGCACCAGAGCGATCTGCTCCTTACGAAAAGCAGGAAGATGTTCCGAAAGATGACAACTTCAACCCGGGAAAGGCAAGCGAAAAAGACCTCCCCTCCTTCATCTGGATCATCCCGCTATTAGTACCAGTTACTTTCGGGGTTCTCCTCTGGTTCAGACATAAACTATATAATGACAATGTACGTAGAAAAGCTCGTGGGACTATCAATGGACAGCCCCCAATTCTTAAAGAAAAGTCCAACAAGTCACAGCTTCCCAACGACTTATTCAAGCCACGCTAGTAATTGATTGTTTTACAGGACACCTCAGCACTCAGCAAGCCCTATACTGGTACTCTTATTTAGGAAAGCAGCTATCGATTTCCATCGATAGCTGCTTCTTTTTCTTCTTAATTTTTCACCGCCGGCCGCGGATACCGCGGATTCTTAACCTCCACTTTCCGCACCCCTTCCAGGGCCTTGAGCACCTCCTTCACGCCCCGCTCCAACTGCGGGTCGCGGCCCGCAGCCAGTGACTTGGCGTCTTGCCGGACGGCAATGTCCGGTGCAATGCCGACGTTTTCGCCGATGTACTCGCCCTTGATGGGGTCAAAGACGGCGTTGTCCGGGGCGGTGAGGGCACCGCCATCCACCAGGCTGTAGTGAACCGAAGACTTGACCAGGCCGCCCCAGGTAGTTGCCCCGATTAGCGGACCAGCATTCTGCTGCCGGAAGACCCAGGGGAAGAAGTCTCCCCCTGAACCTGCGCGTTCATTGATGAGCAGGACCTTCGGGCCGAGGATACCAGCCGGTAGGCGGAAGGGTGCGCCTCCGGGCACCTCATTGGTGATGGCGGCGCGGAGCGACCGCGTCATGAGGTCCACCATGTAGTCGTCAAGGAGACCTCCTCCATTGAAGCGTTCGTCAATCACGGCACCCTCTTTGTCTTGCTGCGCGAAGAGGTAGCGGTTGAAATTAACGAAACCCGCACCGGAGGTATTTGGCACCCAGATGTAGGCCAGACGGCCACCGGAGAGTTCGTCTACCCGCCGGCGATTGTCCTCTACCCACGCGCGCTGCCGCAGCGCGTTCTCGCTGGAGATCGGCACTACGGTTACTTCCCGCTGACCATCGAAAGCCGGGCTGTCATTAAGGTGCAGCACGGTCTGTTCTCCGCGCGTTCCGTCGAGGAACTCATAGGGATTGTCCGCTGCCGTAAGCTCCCGGCCGTTGACACCGACGAGGTAGGTGCCTTCGGAAACATCGAGACCGGGGCGGTCCAGCGGACTACTCAGGCGGGGGTTCCAACTCTCCGTAGTGTAGATGCGGGTGATCCGCCAGCGGCCGTTTTCGGCCGCCAGGTCAGCGCCCAGCAGGCCGACGCGCGAGCGCTCGGTAGCGGGGTAGTCGCCACCAAAGACGAAGCTGTGTCCTACGGAAAGCTCCCCGTTCACTTGGTCGAGGATATAAGTCAGGTCAGCCCGGTGCTTGATGTGGGGTACAAGGGGAGCGTAGCGCTTGTAGACGACGTTCCAGTCGCGGCCGTGCAGGCCGGGATCGTAGAAGTAGTCCCGCTCGTAGCGCCAGGCTTCTTCGAACATCTGCTTCCATTCAGCCATACGGTCGAGTTTCATGCGGAGCTTGGGCCGGAGGGATTTGCCTCCCTTGGCGTTGGGGCCGCCAGTCTTGGCGAGCTTCCAGCCGCCCATGGTCCGGACGAGGATCATCTTACCATCCGCCGAAACGGAAAACTGCCGCAGGCCGGAGGCGAACTCTTTAGCCTCCCGCTTTTTGAGGGAAAACTTCATCAGGGAGCCGCCGGGGCTGTCGTTGCGTTCTTTAGCGATAAACAGCGTACCAGCGGGGCCAGCAGCCGTAGCGTAGTAATTGCCATTAGCAACGGGTAAGGGGATGGTTCGCCGTTCGATGCGATCAAAATCGATCGACATTCCTTTCTCTTCTTCTTCCGCTGTAGCTTCCTCGGCATCATCCATAGCTGCTGGGTCCTTATCGGCGGCACCTGCGTCCGCGCCCGTTTCTTCAGTTTCCTCTTTGGGCGCTTCCTTTACCGCCTCTTCATCACTCTGAGGCAGGAAGGGAGAGTCTTCATCGTTCTTGAGCACAATCACGTAAGCGGCATAGTTAGGGTCAGCCTGCATTGCGCTGGTATTGGCCCAGCCAGAACCCAGGGCAACATCGGTACTCGCCAGGAAATAGAGGTGCTTCTCGTCGCGGTCCCAGGCCGGAGCGAAGGCATCCGCAAAGCGATTGGTCAGTGGTTTGATCTCGCCACTTTTCTGATGCCAGGTCATGATCTGCCGGAAGTTATTCGAGGCAGATTTCACGTAGGCGAGGTAGGTTCCGTCGGGCGACCAGGTCGGACGAGTACGGGTACGATCAAGGTTACTCCCTCCCGTGTCTACGGTCTTGATGCTGCCATCCTCGAGGGTGATGACGCGGATACGGACATCATCGTCCACAAACGCGATGTGCTTCCCGTCAGGCGACCAGGCCGGGCTCCAGGCCATTTTCGAGACACCGATGGACAGGCTGCGCACCTCGCCCCGGCCATTCTGATCCGTTAGCTGAAGGGCATAGCCCTCGCCATCCTCGTCGGAGAACCAGGCGAGTTGGTCGCCTTTGGGCGACCAGAGAGGAGCGCGGTCAGCGACACCGGAGCTTTGGGTAATATTGCGGCTATCGCCCTTATCAGCGGGGACGGTAAACACATCGCCCCGAGCGGCCATCACTGCACGCTTACCCGTAGGAGAAAGCGAGATAGAGCCGGCACGACTGCTGACATCCTCCCACTTCGTCTCGGCCCAGGGGAAGTCGGCCACGATGTCAATACGGAGCTGGGAGGTCTTTCCGCTTTTGGGATCTACGTAGTGCAGGTAGCCGTCTTGCTCAACGATAAGCTGGTCACCACGCGCATCGAGCCACTTGGCGTCGGTGCCTTTGAATTTAGTCACCTGCCGCAGGGCTTTGGTTTTTACGTTGTAGGCCCAGACGTTCATTGTCCAGTCGCGGTCGGAGAGGAAAAACACTTCTCCCTTATGCCAGTTGGGTTGGACGTCCGTTGTTTTCTCGTTGGGGATCAGGACCTCGTTGTTGGTGGCCAGGTCGAGAATGATCAGAGGGGTATTCTGGCCGCCGCGGTAGGCACGCCATTCGGTATCCCAGCGCGACATTTTATCTAACGCAATTTGCTTTCCGTTGGGCGAGAAGCTACCATCGTAGCCCCACTGGTGGGTGAGCTGGGTTGCGGGGCCGCCAGCTACGGGAATCGTCCACAGCTGGTTATAGCTGGAGGGGGCGGTGTTCCGGGTGCTGGCAAAAAGTATCTTTTTGCCATCGGGTGTCCAGCCGCGGACGGCACCACCGGAGGGGTGCCAGGTCAGGCGGGTGGGGCTACCACCGCGAGCATCAACCAAAAAAACGGAAGTGCCACCGGCCCGGTTAGAGCTGAAGGCGAGTTGCTTCCCGTCAGGTGAGAACTGAGGGTTGGATTCCACCGCGGGCGTACTGGTGATTCGCTGGACGTCTCTACCGTCACGGTCAGCGGTCCAGATATCACCGCCGTGCACGAAGGCGATACGGTCTTTACTGAGGTTGGGCTGGCGCAGCAGGCGGGTTCCCTGGGCAAATATAGTGGCGGAGAGGCTGAACAGAAGGCCGAACAGCAGTATACGGGGGCGCGGACGCAGGTGCATAGTGGGGTGATTTGAGGGCTATGAAGGTAACCATCTGGCCGGAAAGCCCCCGCCAGGCCCCGGTTCTTTCCGTCGAATGTCCATTTTTTGTCGATGAAACACCCTGTTCCAGACTACTAATAAAATGCGCACCCTCCTTACCGGTAAAAACACCTGTTTTTCCTACTTTCATTGGGCGCTTTGACGATTTCCCTTAGCTTTAGGGACTATGATCCACCTAGCGTTAAACACCATAACTTCAGAATTGAACGACTATCTCAGGCGGTCGTCTTCTGCTTCGGAAGAAAAAGCAATTTTATCCAACTTAGTTGACCAGGAGGGCGCAATAGCATTTCCGGGTGAGCATAAGGTAGTCGGTATGCTGACCTCCATCGAGCAAGAGCATACCAGCTTCCACCCTGCTACCTCCCACACGACACGGCAAAACCCACCCCTACAACTTAAACTGAACGTACTGTTCGCGGCTTACTTCCCGGGCAACTACCTGGAGGCGCTCCAATCTATTTCACAGGCTATTATTTTTTTCCAGGGCAAGCAGGTGTTTACTCCCCAGAATACGCCAGGCCTCCCCGCCGGAGTTGAAAAAGTAACGGTAGAATTCAACAACCTTGACCAACAGGCTCAACATCAACTTTGGCAGGCTATCGGTGCCAAAATGATGCCTTCCTTCAGTATTCAAGTCCGAATGGCTGCTCTCTCAGGGGATCAGATTATGAGTGAAATGCCAGAAATTACTGGTTTAGACATCACTGCTTCTCCAAACTCATAACCAGAGAACCGCCATGCACGTAGAATACCTTCCTTTACTAAAGCTGAGCCTGCGCCACGATTACTTTTCAGATGGCAACTGCCCCGTAGTAAACGTAGTTCCTACTGAGGCAACCGCGGCGGTTATGCAGCAGCAGAACATTCGGCTAGTGCCAAAAGACTATGGTGTCGACTTGTTTCACGATGTAGCGCGGCCTGTAACTCCAGGAACTGAGCTATCCTTCCTGCTGCAGGTAACGGACCACCGCTTCTTTCTATATACCGATGTTCCCAGCAGCCAAAGTTCGCTACAACTTAACCCTGCCGGAACTCCGGGAGCACAGTTCCTGAACCAGGTCGTTTACACTGTAGCCGAAGACAATTTACCGGATAACCACCGTATCACGTTCACCGCCAGAGCCACCATCTGGCGCTATTGGATAATCGATCCACAGAATACATTTGACCGACTGGAGCTAAGGGATATTGCCACCAAGACTACCGTTGGTGCTTCTGCAGCCCCTCCCGAAATGCGGGAGCTCCCCAACGGGGTGCAGGCACAGGTACTTACTTCTACCACTGCGATTTCGCTCCGCGAATATCCTGAAATTGGTTTTGAGTTATTAATGACAAAATCAGAGGGCGGTGCACAACAGACCATGCCTCTTCCAGCGGCAAGCCCTAACACCGTCAGTAGGGAGACCAGCGTAGCAGGCTTCCCCTATTCAGATATCTACGTGTACCTGTAAGCAAAACAACCATGGCAAAAATCTACCAAACCCCAGGCGTCTACATTGAGGAAAAGAGCGCCTTCCCCAACTCCGCCGTCCCGGTGGCTACTGCCGTACCTGCGTTTATTGGCTATACGGAAAAGGCCGTCCGGGACAAGAAACCACTGACCCTGAAACCGACTAAGATTAGCTCCTATGGAGAATACCTGATGTTCTTTGGTGGTCCTGCCAAAACCACCATGAGTATTGCGGAATCTACCGAAGCGGGCGTTCCCTACAAGTTGAGCATTGAGAAGAACTACTTCACGCTGCACAACCAAATGAAGCTATTTTTCTCAAATGGAGGAACAGATTGCTACATCGTCTCGGTTGGTAGTTACGAAGATACCGAAGGTGTTGTTACTGTAGACCAGTTGCAAAAAGGCATCGCCCCATTACTCAAGGAAATGGAGCCAACCATGGTTGTCATCCCTGAGTTGACCACCATCCAACTAACACGCAGTGACACCGGAGATGCCGCAGACGACGACGTAAAAGCCCTCTACGGACTTTACGGCGAAGTACTTAACCACTGTGGTGTTGTGATGCGCAACCGCTTCGCCATTCTGGACGTATGGATGGACCGGGAGCGGTACCAAGACGAGGACTATCGAATCGAGAATGACGTAAGCTTATTCCGAAAATCGGCCGCCTCCCCCGCCTTAGCCTGGGGAGCAGCCTACTACCCGTGGCTGGAGACGACTGCCGTAGCAGCCTCCGAGCTCGACATTCTCAATATCGAGAACCGTGGAACTGCTGCTGATGTAGTTGACTTTGCCGACAACACCTTCGAGAATGGGGCTATCAAGGACCGAGCGGGCTACGAAAAAGCCTTCCTGGCTGGTACTCCAACCTGCCTGGTAGCACTTTTGGATCAATCTGTGAACAAAAGGGTATTTGACGGTGAGCTCAAAGAAAAGAATGCCCGAGCACTAAAGGAATTAATCAAGGAGATAGAAGGAGTAACGCCTGAAACGGTCGGCAATCTGACGCAGGTATTAAACAACCTGAGTCCGATGTTCAAGGCCGTCATGAAGGACGTTCGCAAGGAACTCAACTTACTGCCTCCGAGTGCTGCGATGGCAGGCATTTATTCCATGGTTGACGACATGGTTGGTGTATTCCAAGCTCCAGCAAATATCGGCGTTGGTTCAGTAATACAACCCGCCCTCAACATCAGTAATGAGCAGCAGGAAGACCTAAATATGCCGCTGGACGGCAAGGCCGTCAACGCCATTCGCAGTTTCCCGGGTAAAGGCGTGCTCGTTTGGGGCGCCCGGACGCTGGACGGCAACAGCAATGACTGGCGTTACATCAACGTCCGGCGGACGGTTATCTTTATCGAACAGTCCATCAAGTACGCCGCCGAGCCCTATGTCTTCGAGCCGAATACTGCGGCGACATGGTCAAACATGAAGGCCCTGATCGTTAACTTCCTGACTAACGTCTGGCAAATGGGCGCACTAGCCGGTGCTAGGCCCGAAGACGCTTTCAGCGTAGATGTAGGACTAGGAAGCACCATGACTCCCGTAGACATTCTTGATGGCTATATGCGGATCAGCGTAAAGATTGCCGTGATGCGTCCGGCGGAGTTCATCGTCATCACTTTCGAGCAGAAGATGCAGCAGAGCTAGGGGCAGAAGAGGTGGCGCGGCCGCAGGTGCAACGTGATGAAGAGAGAGCAGCATGGCTCTTTATCCCCCACTTTCCACCTGCGGCCCCGCCTAAAATTACACAAAGCAATACGGCACTTAATTGCTGCCGACGATCAGACTATACCTGATGATGTGACAACCGAGGCAACGATATAACAATTGCAACTCTGCAACCACTACAACAACATTACAACCACTACAACTAAACACAGCACCCATGGCAGGCGAAGGACAAGAAGCCCCCTGGCCCGTACCCAAGTTTCACTTCAGAGTCACCTTTGGCGATAAAGGGGATATGTCCTTTCAGGAAGTATCTGGCTTGGATACAGAATACGACGTCATTGAATACCGCGCGGGGAACAGCGTTGACTTTTCTACCGTAAAAATGCCTGGTCTCCGCAAGGGATCTGACGTTACGCTGAAGAAAGGCATGTTCAGAGATGACACCGCACTCTATGATTACTTCAACGAGATCAAGATGAATACCATTACGCGGCAAACGGTGACCATTCAACTCCTGGACGAGGAGCACACCCCCCTATTCACCTGGACGCTGAAGAATGCTTTTCCGATGAAAGTTGTCGGAACGGACCTCAACGCGCAAAATAGCGTGGTTGCCGTGGAAGAAATTGTCCTGGCGCACGAGGGCTTGTCTTTTGAAAAATCCTAAACCATGAATAACGAATTCACTGGCCATATCCCTCCCGTTAGTTTTTACTTTTCAGTCCAGATTCTAGGGCAGAACGATCGTCCTTTCCCTCCGGCTGATGCCAGTTTTCAGGAAGTGTCAGGCATTTCTGCCACCCTGTCAACTGAGCAGATATCAGAGGGAGGACAAAACCGTTACACACACAAAGTTCCCGGACGGGCGGGCTATGAAAACCTCGTTTTAAAACGAGGTTTAATGGTTCGCTCGTCTTCCCTGGGGGAATGGTGTCTCTCAATTTTGAACCAAAATCTGAACAAAAAGATTGAGCCTAAAACCATTAAGGTATCTCTACTGGACGCGAATACCGATGGTGTGGGAGCATTAATGAGCTGGGTGTTTACCAATGCCTACCCAATCAAATGGGAGGTATCGACGCTGGACGCGCAAAAGCGTGAAATTGTAGTAGAGAGTATCACCTTCGCCTACAGTTATTTTGAAAAAGGAGATGCTCCCGGCGCGCACGACTACCCCCACCAATAACAGTACACCATGCCAATAGAAATCAGAGAATTAGTCATTGAAGGAAGCCTGTCCCGCCCGGAAGACCGGGAAGCGCACTCGACGCAGTTACTAACCACGAAAGACATTGATGATGTCAAGCGGGAGGTAGCGGAGAGCATCCGGTCCGAAGGCGCCTTGTCTACGGAACAACGCCAGGAGTTAATAGACGATATTTTGCGGGAAGTCCGCAAAATGCTGGATGATCGTTGGCGGCGCTAAACGATTAGTACTCTCCCCCTTCTTAACCACCAAAATCACCTCATGGCCACCTCCCCACTTGTTGAAAACATGGAATATGTTTCCGTCGACGTTCTCGTCAATGGAAAACAAATAAAAGAAACCTACGAGCTATTATCCTTAGTCACGGAATCCTTCATTAACGCCATACCGCACGCTACTTTCACGATTCTGCTACCCCGGGGAGAACCGGAGAAAGAGACTTTTGCGATCAGCGAAAGCGATGAATTTCGTCCGGGGGTGGAAGTAGAGATCAAGGCTGGCTATGCGTCTAAGACCGATACCATCTTCAAGGGAATCATCGTCAGGCACGGACTAAAAGCGAAGGGCGGCCAGCGCGCGCAGCTTGTGCTACATTGTCAGGACAAAGCCGTTAAGCTAACCGTTGGCCGGAAGTTCAAATCGTTCACGGAGCAGACCGACAGCGCCATCATGGGGAGTATCATCGGTGCGCACGGCCTCAACAAGGAAATTGAAGCGACAACCTATACCTACCCTCAGCTTATACAGTCTGGCACGACGGACTGGGACTTTATCATCAGCCGGGCCGAAGCTAATGGCCTCCTGGTATACGCCGATGCGGGAAAGGTTTTCGTCAAAGCCCCTTTAGCAAGTGGCACACCAGAGCTGGAACTCAGTTACGACCGGGATGTTTTTGACTTTGAAGCAGCACTCGATGCTGGCTACCAATTTCCATCAGTAACTGCCTCTGGCTGGGATTTCACTAGCGGTAAATTTGTGGAAGCTGCCTCGACCGAACCGTCCATTAATTCACACGGAGACCCTACTGGAAAGAAAATGGCCGATGTTCTCGAGGCTAAGGATGTTGCCATTCAGTTTACAGGACCAATGGAAACAGAGGAACTAAAAGGAATTGCTGAAGGAACCTTGTTACGCTCCCGGCTGGCAGCTATGTGCGGCCGGGTAAGCTTTTACGGTAATGCTTCGCCAAAATTGAATACCCTGATCAAGCTTAGTGGCTTTGGCGCCCGATTTAACGGAGAGGCCCTTATTTCTAGCGTACAGCATACTCTACAAGAAGGTCAATGGCGGACAGAAACGGGATTTGGATTATCACCGGACTTTCACCACCAAAAGCATCATACAGGAAGTGGCAACGGCTTGCTTCCTTCCATCAACGGCCTGCAGAACGGAACGGTGCAGCAGGTCCACGCAGACCCGGACGGGGAACACCGCGTGTTGGTCACCATCCCCGTACTGGGAGCAGACATTTGGTCCCGCCTCGGAGGCAACTATGCCGGTAACGGCCACGGTAGTTTTTTCCTACCTGAAGTCGGAGACGAGGTTATCGTCGGTTTCCTGAACGACGACCCCCGCTTTGCCATCATTTTGGGTAGTGTGTACAGCTCAAAAAATGCCCCGCCACATACTGCCGACGATAAGAATTCAATTAAAGCAATCACAACTAGAAGCCAGCTCAAGCTAGAACTGAATGATGATAAGAAGATAGTTACCGTAAGCACTCCTGCAGGCAACACTGTAGTACTTTCCGACGAGGATAAATCAATCGTTATGACCGATGAGCATGGTAACAAAATCACGATGGGGAGTACAGGGATTACAATCAAGAGCCCTAAAGACATCACCATTGACGCCGGTGGGAATGCGACCATTAAAGCAGCCAAGGACATTGAAGCCACCGCCATTGGAGGTGACGTTGCCCTTAAAGGAGTCAATGTCAACGGCGACGGAAAAGTCGGCGTCAAAATGAAAGGAGGCGCCACTGCGGAACTCAGTGCCGGTGGCCAGACGACCGTGAAAGGAGCCATGGTCATGATTAACTAACCCTGCCTTTTAACCGTACCACGCATCCCTTGTGGGCTGGACCTTGCACCTGCGTCCGCGCCAAACCAGTAATTCTTCATTATAAAACTAACCTCATGCCCCCAGCAGCCCGCCTTACCGACATGCACACCTGCCCGATGCAAACCCCGGGCGTACCGCCCATCCCCCACGTTGGCGGCCCCATCGTAGGGCCCGGAATCCCAACGGTGTTGATTGCCAAAATGCCCGCTGCCGTAGTGGGAGATATGTGCGTATGCGTGGGCCCGCCAGACTCCATCATCAAAGGGTCGGCAACGGTCATGATCGGCGGCAAACCCGCCGCACGTATGGGGGATACGACTGCGCACGGTGGCAGCATCGTCCTCGGAGCACCAACCGTAATGATTGGCGGATAAACAATATCCTATGGAAGGCTCCCTATATATCCATAACGCCGGCTTGGTAATTTTAGCGCCCTTTTTAAATCGCTATTTCACCCTACTTGGCATGGTGGAAGGGGAGCAGTTTCTCGACGAGGAAACCGCGACACGCGGGGTGCTCTTGCTGGAATACCTGGCTTCCGGCCGAACGGAGGTGCCCGAACACGAGCTTGTATTCAACAAAATTTTGTGTGGACTGGAGATAAGCACTCCCGTCCCCAACAGCATTGAACTGACGGAGGAAGAAGAAAATATATCTGACCAAATCCTGAACGCAGTACTCCAGAACTGGAATAAAATGAGTAATTCTAGCGTAGAGAATTTGCGGGGCGCTTTCCTGTTGCGCAACGGAGCATTATTGGAGCAAGCAGAACATTGGTCGTTGGAAGTTGAGTCCGCTGGATATGATATCATCCTCAGTTTTCTGCCGTGGACTATTTCAATTATTAATCTACCGTGGATGGACCAACGGGTAGAGACTGTGTGGAATACGTAAGTGTAATAATATGAATTGCTTACCTGAGCCTGCAGTTGCACTGCAGGAAGGTTAGACAAACAACAGAAACAGACGCTATGAGGCGCGGACGCAGGATGCCAGGTAGAGGCTCAAGGGCAGTGACAAAACGTAATCTTCGTCGTGCTTCCTATACTTACCGTTTGTGTATTCCTTCTACCTACCGCATCCATAACGGGAACACTATACCCGTTATGCTACATCGTTTACTTATTGGTTGTTTCTCATCAAAATTAGCGGAGGTCGTCCAACCACTTCTTTTAGTCTGGCGCAGCCAGCTAAAAGGTGGTCTGACGACTCGTAGCGAACTAGTTGCTTTAGTCTTGGACGTCTGGCGCAGCCAGCTAAAAGGTATTAGAACGACTCCCAGCGGAGCTAGTCAGCTAGGCCTCGTTTTCCCGCTTAGAGTCGTCAGACGAGGTTTTGGCAAGCTGCGCCAGGCCAAAACAACGCGTCGGACGACCTCCACCAGAGGCGCAAGATTTTCACGGTTAATCGCCGCAGTAACCTTCCTGGTTTATACGACGACCGCCGCATCCGCCCAGGACTTCACCTTCCCCGACCCCACCGAACGGATCTACCCCATCTCCGCAAGCACCACCCGCGCCTTGCTGCAAGGAGATCTCAACTTTGAAGACCTCGCCGACCCAGGCACCCCGTTCCCCGTAGGCACCTTACCGGAAGCATTGCCTCCTGGGCACTACCTCACCGCCCGCCTCAGCGGGCCGCAAGTCCACTACACATATTTCCACAACTACCGTCACCACGTGGAAGTCCAGCCCACCCCGGGCAAATTCTCCGTGCGAGTCTATGACCCCAAGGGGATCGCCCGGGCGGATGCCACCGTGCTTGCCGACGGCAAGCCCGTCCGCTACCGCCCCAAAACCGCCGCCTACCGGCGGCGCGACTGGCGCATCGATTTCCTGGAAGTGGCCGTGGATAACGACACCTTGTTCTATAATGTGCGGGAAAGTATTCGCCACAGTCGACTCAAACACGACTTCTACCACAGCATGAATAACCCCTTCGGATTTGTTACTCTGCTACCGTATCGGGTCGTAAGAAACAGCTACCACTACGTCAAAGGAGGGATCAAGTATGGCAACTGGGGCATATATCGCTATCCATTTAAAGGTGCCGTTGAACGACTCATACATCCCAAATCAATCGTCGGCTATGTTACCACCAGCCAGCCGGTTTACCGGCCGGGAGACACCCTCCGCATCAGCGCGTATTTGACCAAGCCGAAGGGGCGGCCGCTGGTACGCGACTCGGTAGGCATGACCATCTACAGTTACGGGAGCGGCCAAAATCGGTGGCGCAGTGAAAAACAGTTAGAAGCCATGATCGGGCGGCGGAATAAGGGACGTTACGTTTACGAAATGGCCATCCCCGACGACTGGCCGCTAGACCGGAAATACCGCGTATCGTTTAACAACGAGGGACTATTCTCCCGAAGCATCAACCCCGAAATCACCTTCCGGCTGGAAGATTATGAACTCGCTGAATACAGCCTTCAGGTCAAAGCTTCCAGGGATGCCCGCCTGCCAGGCTCCGCCTGGCTCGACATCCGGACCGAGGACATCAATGGCCTCGCTTTGCCCGACGGCAAGCTCGCCGTCAAAGTCCTCACCAACCGGATCACGGCCTTTACGGATACGACCTCCCTCCGCCTGCCCGACCTCCTCTACCGCCACGAGGAAGGGACGGATAACCGGCGGGAACGTCGCGTGACGCTACCGGACAGCCTGTTTCCTGTAGGCTTCGCCGTGGAAGTAAAGGTGGTGACGCAACTCACCGGTCCTTCCGGTGAGTACAAGGAAATTGCTAAAACGATGGTGGTTGACCGGCGGTATTCGCAGTTACCGGAGATCACCGTGATCGGGGATAGCCTACTCCTCACCCTTAACCCCGCACCCGCGTCCGCGCCCACCAAAGTCCTCCTCGAAACCATCAGCCCCCAGGCTGACACCCTCCGGCAAACGATCACTTTGCCGCAAACGATCGCCATAGATCATAAACAGAAAAGCTACCGGCTCGTCTTTGGTGATCAGGTAAAACAGCACGATAACTTATCCCTACGACCAATGAACCCTCAGCTCATCAATTGGTCACGCGATACGCTTAGGCTGCGATTTTCCAACCTCCACTGGCAGCAGTTCCGATGGGAGCTACGGCAGGAGCAGACTGTCTTGGCGGCAGGAGACCAGGATACTCCGCAATACCAACAAGGCGGGTTTGCCCCTCGCGAAAGGCTCACCCTGAATTATCAGTATTTCAGTGCCGGGGAATGGTGGGTACAACGAGAACGGCTTGCTGCCCCACCCTACGATGAGTTGACCTCCCATGAAAATATCCTGGACATCACCCTGGACCAACCCGCGCGTGTCCGTCCCGGAGAGACCGTCCGGGTAACCCTCCAGGCTACGAACCAACAAGGTCGCCCTGTACCGGGCGTAAGGTTGACGGCCGGGACGTACAATGCACGGTTTAAGGAGAGTCCCGTTACCACCCCAAGTTACCTCCGTAAGGACAAGCGCCAAAGGAGACGTCAGGGGTACTCCCTCGAAGAGCAGCGAAAAAAGGACGCCACGACGTCGCCAGGATGGCTCATCGCAGATTACGCGCTCGATACTGCGTTGGCTTACCAACTTCGTTATCCTACGCCGGAGTTTCAGCACCTCCGTAGCCTGGACACCCTGATGCCAGGGCACCATCACCAGGCGCACTTCGCCCCCTTTGTAGTGAAAGACCACCAGCTTAAGACTATCCGCACGGTATTCGTAGACGATCGGCTGGCCTATTGGTACCACCCCGATATACGTACGCCTTTTAGCATTCCGCTCGATAGCGGCCACCATCAGGTAAGCCTGTTGATTGATGGCTACCGTTTCCGCAAACGATTACACTTTCCGGCGCGGCAGCAGCTGGTTCTAAGCTTCGACGCCCGGCGCTGGGCCAGTGCGGGATGGCAACGCGAAAAGGTCAAGCAAGTTCCCGGATCTGATAGCCGCGCCGTGCACGATCGAATTTTCGCCTTGGCGGGAGTTCAATCGGACAGCCTGTTTCGTTTTCGGGACCCGGTAACGGGTTTAATACAAGCCGGGCGCTATTACCGTAACAGCAACTTCATTCCTCTGGGTCTTGCTAACCCCGACAGTGAACTCACCGTTTGGCTGCCTGGAAGAGATAGTTTACTCATCCCCTTTGAGCCCCGGGCACGGTATCGGATTACGGAAAAAAGGGATCGCTTGTATCCCTTGCAACGAGAGACACTACAATCAGCTATGAGTACAAGGCGAGGAAGCGGACCTGTTTCGCCCGGGCTACCAGCTTACAACTATAGCTCTTCACCAATTAGATCGGTGTTCTTCCTGGATACCGTCGCGCAAGAGATCCCAGCCCTACAACCCACCACAGCGAGGAGTCGTTTGCAGCTTGCGTTCTCTCCCAAAAACTTAAAGAGGCTACTGGTCGCTCCTCTGAATCAAGACCGTTATTTTGAGCTAGACCTACGCAGTCCCAATGTCCTGGCTGCCGGAACCTATGATCTGATTCACCATTTTCACGGAGACTCCGTCAGGCAACAGCGGATCGAATTGTCCGCAGACCAACTTTACTTCCTGGCGTATCAGAGTCAAGACACTCGTCCCTTTGCAGGGCCTAAACGGACGGTGAAGCTGTCCGTAAAATCACCGATTAAGGAAATCCCCGTTCGGTACGTTGATTATACTTTCCGCGGGAGTGCCATCAAGGGTATTCTGACCGATAAAAACGGGGAGCCTTTGATTGGAGCATCTATCCTGGTAAAAGGTACCAGTACGGGCACCGTAGCAGATTATGACGGCAACTTCTCCCTGCAAATACCGGCAGGAGCAACAGAAATAGTCATTAGTTACACCGGTTATGCAACGCAGACAATTAAACTGACAGATGCTTATGCAGGCGAGCTACCAACAACGATATTATTAGAAGACAGCGCCAATTTGGAAGAAATAGTGGTGACAGGTTATGGCTCAGTGAGTGCTGTCGCCAATTTGTCCAGACCAGCGATCGAAGCCAAGCTCACCCAATCACTTCAAGGCAAAGCCGCGGGTGTGAACATCCGCGGCCTCAGCACCGTCGCTGGTGCTCAGCTACTCTATATCGTGAACGGTAAGCCAGTTGACAATATCGATCAGCTAAAGGAAGACCAAATTGCCAAAATCGAAATCCTCAAAGACGCCAGCGCGACGTCCATCTATGGCGCAGCTGCCGCGAACGGCGTCGTCATCATCACTACCCGGAGCGGAGAGGCAGGCTTGAATGCAAGCAGCTTGCCACTACCAGATACCCGGTCCAACTTCGCCGATTACGCCGCCTTCCACCCCGAGTTGCGGACCGACCGCCAGGGCCGGGCTGTCTTTGATATTACCTTCCCCGACGACATCACGGCCTGGAATACCTTTGCCGTAGGCCAGGACCGCAAGCGGCGCGTAGGCTTTACTACAGCGCGTACCAATGCTTTTTTACCGCTGCAAGCCCAGCTGTATCTACCCCGCTTCCTGGTCGCAGGAGATGAAAGCGAAGCGGCAACGCTCGCCATCAACCGAACGGGAGCAGACCGGGAAGTACAGCTCAGTTTTTCCGGAGTGGATGAGGAGACGCGGACGCAGGATGCCGTGTTGCAGGACAGCCATGAGCAACGCTACCCCATCAGTGCGGACG
>CAZTTF010000133.1:0-9397 GCA_964616365.1 uncultured Lewinella sp.
GCTGACGGACCACCAGATTCCTGCGACGAATATTATGGCTAGCACACTAAGCATAAAGCCCGCTGACCAGCCGGTAGACGGAGCGGCAATCTCCTGCCCCTCCGGGGGTAAGCCTTTAGCGATGTCTGCCCATAGCGCATCTGCGTCAAGCTCCGCCGGGGGCGATTGCTTGCTCAGCAGCTTTTTGATGTATTCCTCGATGCGATTCATAGCTTTTTCGGCTTTGTGAGTGGGGCGGGAAGGAGGTTATAATTGCTCAATGAAGGAGTAAAGGGTCAGGGCCAGGGGCACGAAGCTCAGCCTGCGCAATTGCTGGCGAGATCTAGGCTCGGCCAGCTGCTGCGCTAACCATTTCCGGCCGCGGCTAAGTCGTTTCCTAGAAAGAGCAGGAGAGATAGAGAGCATCTCCGCGATTTCCTGATGGGAAAACCCATCAACAACGTGCAGCATGAATACCGCGTGCAGATCAGTAGGCATTTGCTGCAGCCAGGCGATCAGTGCTTCCTCATCCAGCTGCTCCAGGATTTTTGGTGCCGTTGCGACAGTATGCGTTTCCGGAACAAGTGCTTCGAGCGGCATTTTCTCTGCCCGCGAGTTGCGTTTCAGGCAATTGTTGATCACTATACGGGCTGCCCAGGTTTTAAAACTTGCCCGGCTTGCATCGAATTGATCGAGTTTGTTGAAGAGCTGAAGGAAGGAATCTTGCAGCACATCCTTCAGGTTCTCACCATCACGTAAATAACGCTTGGCAATAACGCTGAGGTAAGGCAGGCAACGGTCATACAGCTCCCGTTGAGCTGCCCGCCGGTTGGCGAGGCAATCTCTAATCAACGCGGGATGAATACTGCCTGCTTGCATATAGTGGTTCTGCCAGGAACAGTAATGTGCGCCACGGTTTTTACCCGTGGCGCACAAAGACACTGCTCAAGATATTTGAATTATTCCAAAGTTGCTTTTAATTACACTGACAGTTGGGGTTGACGATACCCAATTGCGTGGCGTCAATGCGGCAGGTGTCACCAATGTTAAGTTGGAGGTCTGGGCAATCGAAGGCCGGTTCGACGCAGTTGCAATTATCGTCAATCTGTCCGGGGCCAGTCGTGGTTTGGCAGTTGTCACCGATGTTGCCTTGCAGGTCTGGGCAGTCGAAGGTTGGTTCGACACAGTTGCAATTAGCGTCAATCTGCCCGGGGCCAGTGGTGGTTTGGCAGTTGTCACCAATATTAGCTTGCTGGTCTGGGCAGTCAAACGTCGGATTGGGGTCAATGCAATTACAATTCTGGTCAACTTCACCAAATTGAGTGGCTGAAATCCGGCAGGAGTCACCAACGTTTAGCTGGAGGCTTGGACAGTCAAAGGTATTGCTGCCAGGGTCACAGAAACAGTTTGGCGTGACGATGCCAATGTTGCCGTTGGCGGCAATGCAGGTGTCTTGTACGTTGAGTTGGAGGTCAGGGCAATCGAAGGTAGGGGTGCCGGTAAAACACTGGCAGTTTTCGTCAACCTGACCGATCTCCCCGTTGGCGGCCATACAGGTGTCGCGGAAGTTGAGTTGCAGGTCTGGGCAGTCGAAAGTATTGCTCCCCGCGTCACAGAAACAGTTGGGGGTGATGGTACCCACCTGGCCGGCGGCCGTCATACAGGTGTCGCCAACATTGAGCTGCAGGCTAGGGCAATCAAACGGGCTGCTGCCGGTGTCACAGAAACAGTTTGGTGTCACGACGCCCAGGTTGCCATCGGCGGTCTGACAAGTGTCCCAAACATTCAGGTTCAGGTCAGGACAATCAACAGTACTGTTGGTGATACACAGACACTCACCACTGACTTGACCAATCTCTCCATTTGCAGCTATGCAGGAATCCCGAAAGTTCAGTTCCAGGTCTGGGCAGTCAAATTCGGTGAGAATTTCAAAATCGTCGTTCTCCAGGAGGCCGCAGGAGCTGAGGATCGCAGTCGTGATAAAGCAAATGGCCAGTAGCCGGGCTAAAAATTGAATTTTCATAATATCGTTTTCGGATGATTTTCGAGATGGTGAACGCCGTTTCAGCAGGGCGTCTATCATCGTATATCCGAAGCGAAAGCGAAATGTGACAGCTGCGGTAATTTTTTTTATTTTTCTCTGTATACTCGACCTTGCAACCACTGCAACCACTGCAACCACAACTCCTCTCTCATGCTCCTAGGCTACGTTACTGCCATCCTTCCCGAACTTTCACTAGAAGAGCACTTCGCCTTCGCCGCCGCCACGGGTTATGATTGCCTCGAGGTGATGTGTTGGCCTCCGGGAAAAGCCGAACGCCGCTATGCGGGGGTTACCCATTTGGATGTTAGTACCCTGAATGCCGATGGTGTGTCTCGGATAAAAGACTTACAAGCACAATATGGAGTAAGCATCAGTGCCCTGGGGTACTACCCCAACCCCCTGACCACAGATGAGGCTGCCGCTAAAGTCTACACTGACCATATCCGAAAACTGATTGATGCTTCCGCTCTTCTGGGGATTAATTGCGTAACCACCTTTGTTGGCCGGGATAAAACACAAACCATCGAGGCGCAGTGGCCCCGCTTCCTTGCTACCTGGAAACCGCTGGTCACCTATGCAGAAGAGCAAGGCGTCAGTATAGGTATCGAAAATTGTCCCATGCGATTCACCAAGGATGAATGGCCAGGGGGGACCAACCTGGCGATCAGCCCGGCAGTATGGGAGAAAATGTGGGCGGATATCCCGAACGCTAATTGGGGACTTAACTATGACCCCAGTCATTTTGTCCTTCAGCATATGGACTACACTTCTCCGTTTCGGGATTATCCCGAACGCATGGTTCACGTACACGCGAAGGATGCCCGCATTGATGTAGAGAAACGAAATTTTCACGGGGTGTTCAGCCACCCGAACCTTTGGCATACGCCAAAGATTCCCGGACTCGGCGATGTCGACTGGGGGCGCTTCATCGGCTACCTGCGGGAGACGGGCTATGACGGCGCCGTCTGCGTCGAGGTGGAAGACCGAACGTTTGAAGGAAGCACTGAACTACGCAAAGAAAGTTTACGGCAGAGTTACCGACACTTACGGCAGTTTATTTAGTCAAGTAGTGGGTAGTCAAGTAGTGGATAGTCAAGTAGTCAAATAGTAAGTAGTCAAGTAGCGGATAGTCTCGTACTACTATTTGACTACCCACTACCCACTACTTGCCTACCTAATTCTTCTCAACCTCAACTTTCACTGAGTCGATAGCCTCTTTGAGCTTGCCCATGCTTTCGCGGATGAGCTTGTTTACCTCCTCTCCTTCGGGGAGCTTTTCGTCCATGGCGTTCTCGATGATGTTTTTGAGGGTTTTTCCTCCGGGAACGTCTTCTCCTAGTTGGTTGAGGGCTTCGTCAATTTCGGCACGGGTTGGCATGTCCGCTATTGCCTTGTCGACCATTTCATCAATCTTCTCGTCTGTAGGCCATTTAGCGAGGGCTTCTTCCAGGTCTTCATAGGCCTGAGCGCGATCTTCCTGAGGCATTTCAGCAATTTTAGCCTCGGCCATTTTCCGGAACTCCTCTTTTGTCGGGAGTACCTCTTCCTGGAATTGGCGGGCGAAGTCACGGACAAGGGCTTCGTCAATTTCTCCGTCGGCGCCGCAGGCGCAGAAGGTAAAGGAAAGCATTAGCATAAGAGCATAAGAGCATAGCTTGCGCATGGTAGGGTGTTTTCTGTTGATGGCGCTAAAGTGAGACTTGTTACGGTGACCCACTAGTTTGCTCGACGAAAGTAAGCGGAACGTAGACGGTATTCCTAGGTGCAATCGATTTCGGGCGCGGACGCAGGTGCCACGTGTGTTAGACATCGGAAGAACCTTGTTACCTTAGGCTTTCCCTTGCTAGCTATCATACCCCATACTATCAATGAAATACATTGTCCCTCACTACCTCGTCACGCTGTTTTGCTGTCTGTTACTTTGCTTTTCGGGGTGCGGCCCCTCTTCGGACATGGAGGCGTTGATCAACCTACCGGCTGATGGCCCGGTCCTCATCGTCGGCGATGCCGACGAGGGCCCACTCGAGCAGATGCAGCAGGCATTAGGGAAGGAGTCTTTCACGGCCCCGTACCGGATGCTGGAGGAGGATAGCCTCTTCCACTACCGTAACCTCATCCTGCTCTCCGTTAGCCACGATAGCCTGACGGCACACCGGCGTACTTCCGTAGAGCGTTTCGTCGCGGCCGGAGGCCGCGTGCTCATCCGGGAGGAGCGGGACCTTATCCCGTACCAGTGGCATTGGTACAACGCCATCGTTTCGGGGCAGCAGGAATACCCCGGAGTGCAACTGATAAACGGCGGCGCTACCCCAGATGCCGCCTTCTTTGCGAGTGCAGCAGACATGGCACCTGCGTCCGCGGCCAGCCTCCCCCCCGCAGCTCCCAAGGCCGATCGCTTTCAGATGGAAATCCTGGATGACAACATCTACGAACCGATGGAGATGGAAGTTCTGCCGAATGGCAATGTGCTCTTTCTCGAAAGACGGGGAAAAATGAAATTGAACGTCAAGGGAGAAACCCGCCTCGTGCACGATTTTGATGTGTGCATCGAAGGAAACTATGAAGATGGCCTGCACGGGCTGGCCCTGGACCCCGGGTACGGAACCGAAAATGATTGGATCTACCTCTATTACAGCCCTGCCCCCTGTGATTCTACGGACCAACTCCTCAGCCGCTTTGACTTTAAAAACGGGGTGCTGGATACCGCCAGCGAAGCGATCGTTTTACGGGTGACGGTGCAACGTGACAAATGCTGCCACAGTGGGGGAGGACTGGAGTTTGGTCCCGATGGCCTGCTGTATCTGAGTACCGGAGACAACACGAGTAGCAAAGAAAGTGACGGCTACACCCCGATTGATGAGCGCCCGGGAAGAGGTCCGTTTGATGCCCAGAAGTCCAGCGGTAATACCGCTGACTTGCGGGGTAAGATCCTGCGTATTCGGCCAACGGACGACGGTGGTTACGAGGTGCCGGAAGGCAATCTCTTCCCTGATGGCGAAGGCGGCCGCCCCGAAATTTACGTGATGGGTGCGCGGAACCCCTTCCGCATCGCGATCGATCCCTGGAATAGTTACCTCTACTGGGGGGATGTAGGGCCGGATGTCGGTGCCGCCGGGCGCTACGGCCCGGAAAGCTATGATGAGTGGAACCAGGCGCGGGCCGCCGGCAATTTCGGTTGGCCTTACTTCGTCGGAGATAATTATGCTTACCCTGATCGGGATTTTGCTACCGACGAGGTAGGCGCGCTCTTTGACCCCGCCCGTCCCGTTAATGAAAGCCCCAATAACTATGGAGCGAAGGTCTTACCGCCCGCGCAGCCAGCCTTTATTTGGTACCCCTACGGACCAAGCAAGGAGTTTCCGCAACTGGGAGAGGGAAGCCGGTCCGCCATGGCCGGACCTTTCTACAATATGGATAACCTGGTGCCCATTACGAACAGTGCCTTGCCGGAATACTACCACGGTAAGTGGTTCATTTATGAATGGGCCCGCAGCTGGATCAAAGTGGTTACGCTGGATTCCAACCGGCAGGAGATCTTACAAATTGAGGACTTCCTTAAGGATGTAACGATCAGTAAACCGATCGATTTCAAAATTGCGCGGGACGGCTCCATCTACCTCCTCGAATACGGGAATGACTATTTCCTGAACAATCCCGATGCGCGCCTGGTGCGCATCAGTTACTCTGCCCGCAACCGGCCACCGGTTGCCGCACTGGCGGTTGATGAAACGGCAGGCGGAATTCCCTTCTCGCCTAGTTTATCGGCTGCCGGGAGCAAAGACCCTGACCCACTGGATTCCCTGAGCTATCGTTGGTTCTTAGATGGAGCGTTGCAATCTGAGGAGGTTACGTATCACCCAACCATTACCGAAGCGGGGGCGCATCTGGTAAAAGTAGAAGTGCGTGACACCTCAGGTAGTGTGAGTGAAGCGGCCGTGCAGTTGGTTGTCGGTAACGAGCGCCCTGACCTGTCGCTTGCCCTCGAGGGCAACCAGACCTTCTTGTTCCCGGGGCGTAATGCCCTTGCCTATGCGGCGACCGTTAGTGACCCTGAGGATCAGGCTGCTGGCCGCTTGAAACCGGAAGAGGTGGTCGTAAATGCTGCCTGGTTGGATGACCCCGGCCTTGTGGCGGGCTTGCGGCGGGGCGAAGCCCGCCTCCCGGCCGGTGATCTCCGCTACGCAGCCGGTGCCGGCCTGATCGCTGGCAGCGATTGTTACACTTGCCACAAGGAACGTGCCGAAAATATTGGTCCAGCCTATCTCGCGGTGGCCGAGCGATATGATGACAGTGAGGCCACCATTCAGCAACTGGCGAGCAAGGTGATCAATGGTGGTAACGGCGTTTGGGGCGAGCGCTTGATGTCGGCGCACCCGTCCTTGTCGCAGCAGGATGCAGAAACCATGGTGGGCTACATTCTCAGCCTGAACAATAGCGGTCGTTTGCCGCTAGCCGGACGCGTTCAGCCCGGGGCCGGTTCGGGAACTTACGTTCTGGCTGCGAGCTACCGCGATGGTGGCGGCCGCGGCGTGCCGGCACTGGAGGGGCAACAGGCTGTGGTCTTGCGGCCAACCCGCCTGGAGGTGGAGCACGAGCATGACGGCTTGTACCGAGCTGCCCTGCCGGGCAGCGGCGCCTACCAGGGCTTCTCAAAAATTGCCTTCCGTCCGGGAGGTTGGCTGAAACTGGCTAATATCGACTTGCAGGGCGTCCGCAAATTCGTCGTTCGCCTGCAAGCGAAAGAGCTTGGTGCGTTAGAGCTCCGGTACGGCGCCCCGGACGGAAAACTACTGGCCTCTACGGCTCCGCCCAAAACCACGAATTGGTCCGATTTTGATCGAGTCAGCCTCGCACTGCCGGCAACTGCGCAGCAGTTGCACGGTGATCTGTACCTCATCTGGAAAGGCGAAGGCGGTGTCGTAACGGATGACATGGGCCACCACCGGCCAGGCGAACTGGGCTGGGTGGATGCTATTGAAGTGGAAGGGGCTGCCAGATAAGTATTTACGGGGTTTCGCGAGTAACCTGGTGCCGAACTACCGGATAGGTAGGGGAAGGGCATGCCCTTCCCTTATCGTGTCCTAGGACTCCTGCTGTTATTCGAATTGGAAATCGAAATAGTCCCTTGCATTATAATAGGCTATATCTGCACAAATCTTTCCAGTCCAGTCAAGGTCGTTGGGCAGGAGGCCGTTTTCGATGTCGCGGCCGAAAAGGTCGCAAAGTAGGCGGCGGAAGTATTCGTGCCGGGGGAAGCTCAGGAAGCTGCGGCTGTCGGTCAACATCCCGACGAAGCGACTGAGCAGGCCCATATTGCTCAGGATGTTCATTTGGTCCCGCATGCCGTCCAGCTGATCGTTGTACCACCACCCGGAGCCGAACTGCATTTTTCCCGGAATACGGCCGTCGGCGAAGTTGCCCATCATGGTGGCAAAAATGGCATTGTCGGCGGGGTTGAGGTTGTAGACGATGGTCCGGGCCAGTTGGTCGGTCTCGTCCAGCGCATTGAGCAGCACGCTCAGTCCCCGGGCATTCCGGAAATCGCCGATGGAGTCAACGCCGACATCATTGCCCAGTTCGCGGAGCAGGCGGCCGTTATTGTCGCGGATCGCCCCGAGATGAAATTGCTGCACCCAGCCACGTGCGTGGTACATCCTTCCGAGTTCAATCAGTACGCTGGTCTGGAAAGCTTGCTTCTTGGAGGCGTCCAGGGCACCTGCGTCCGCGCCCATGGCCTTCGCTTCGTTAAAGATTTTGCGGGCTTCTTCCTTGCTGGCCACCAGACCGAAAAGTTGTTCTACGCCGTGGTCGCTCACGCGGCAGCCGTGATCGTGGAAATAGTCTACCCGGTACTCGAGGAGTTCGAGTAGTGCATCATAGTTGTCGGGGTCACCCAGCTGTAGTAAATAGCTGTTCCAGTTGGCATTGATTGTGACTGCTTTGTCCGGACGGAAGGAGGGGGCAACCTGCGTTTTCCAGTCGCTTTGGGCAACGACCCGGTGGTGCAATAGTTGGTCGGTCGGATCATCGGTGGTACCAACCAGCACGACGTTCATTTGATCCAGCAGTCCTTGCGCGGAATGACTTTTTTGGGCGAGGACGCGGGTGCAATGATCATACACTTCGCGGGCGGTGTCGGGCGACAGGAGAATGTCCACATCAAAATAGCGCTGCAGTTCCAGGTGGGTCCAGTGGTACAATGGATTACGGAGGGTGTAGGGAACGGTTTCGGCCCATTTTTCAAACTTTTCCCAATCAGAGGCATCTCCGGTGATGAAGCGTTCTTCGACCCCGTTGGCGCGCATCGCGCGCCATTTGTAGTGGTCGCCATACAGCCATGCCTGGGTAATGTTGTCGAACTGGTGGTTGCTGGCCAGTTGGTCCGGAGGCAGGTGATTGTGGTAATCAATAATGGGCAAGTCCTTTATCCGATCGTACAGCGATCGGGCATAGTCGTTGCTAAGCAGGAAATCATCAGTAATAAAAGAAGGCTGTTGCTGAGGCATCTGTAGCGAAGTTGAGCGCTAAAGATCAAGGATTTTTCGTATCTATCGGGACTCAAAAGTCCATTATACCATGCAAAGAAGAACATTTCTCTCCCGTACTACTAAAGCCGGGCTTGGCCTCGGCCTGCTCGGAACCACTGGCCTGATTGGCTGCGGATCTCCCACCGAAACTACTGCCGAGGCCGAAGCCCCTGCCGAGGCTGCCCCTGCCGAAGCCCCCTTGTGGTTCAAGATCAGCCTCGCTCAGTGGAGTCTCCACAAAGCCCTTTTCGACGGGAAGATGGATAACCTGGACTTTGCCAAGGTGACCCGGGAGACCTACGGCTTGGAGGGTATTGAATACGTCAACCAGTTCTTCAAGGATAAAGCGCAGGATGCGGGCTACCTCGCCCAAATGAATCAGCGCGCTGCTGATAACGGCGTGCAGCAGCTCCTGATCATGATTGATGGAGAGGGGGACCTCGGAGCAACCGACGAAAAAGTACGCACCACGGCCATTGAGAACCACTACAAGTGGGTCGATGCAGCAGCGGAGCTTGGCTGTCACAGCATCCGGGTCAATGCCCGGGGAGAAGGCACCGCAGAAGAAGTGGCCGCTGCGGCCACCGATGGGCTGGCGCGCCTGAGTGAATTCGCTAAAGACAAAAACATCAACGTTATCGTCGAGAACCACGGAGGCTACAGCTCTAACGGGAAGTGGCTCGCCGGCGTCATCGCCGGCACCGGGATGGATAACTGCGGAACACTGCCCGATTTCGGTAATTTCTGTATCACCCGGGATAAGGACGACTGGCGCACTTGTCTTGATGAGTACGATCGCTACGTTGGCATGCAGGACCTGATGCCGTACGCCAAAGCAGTCTCCGCA
>CAZTTF010000134.1:0-23230 GCA_964616365.1 uncultured Lewinella sp.
CTCATTGAGATCAAATGGATTGACGAGACGGGGGTCCGTTGCCGGGATACGATTTCCGTATTCTGTGAACCAGACTGCGGTTACCTCGAAGAAGAACTGGTAACCTGCGAAGATGGCTACTACCTCTGGCAGGGTAACATCGTGAATACGTCGGACTTCCCAATGGGCGAAGCACATATCCAATTCCCCCCTGCTTCAGGGCTGAGTGCTTACGATACCACTATTGTATTCGGTAGTGCTGTCCCACCGGGAGGTGTTGCCTTTGTGGGCATTGAAATCGGTGGTCCTGCCGGGCCGGGAGATACGATTTGCTTTACGGTCGCCCTGCATGAGGTAAATGACGAATTCAACCACCTCAACTGCTGCAACTTCGAAGCTTGTATCGTTTTGCCAGATTGTGTGATCGACGAATGTAACTGTGATGAAGTACGTGACCTCGTCGCTCAGGGCGTAGACACCGTACACGTTGGTCCGGGGCCAAGAGACTACCTGCTGCTTCCCGCAGCACAGTTCAACTCCTGTGATCTGATCAGATGGCGCGTACGTAAACTCGAACCCGCCGAACCGTGGATAAACCTGGGGGTTGGCTATTCGAAATTCTTCTCGTTCGTTGAGAATCGACGCTACCAGATTGCGATGACGGTTACGCGGACAAGTGATGACGGCACGCAGTGCCGCAGCTGGACAACCTTCCCGAGCTTCGACTTCAGAACGGATGACTTGATCAGCGATCAGGACAGTTTCCTCGATCTCTTCCCGAACCCTGCCGTATCCGTTATTAACCTGATGGACCTCGACCAGCGTTTCCAGCTGGGCAACCGCCTGGAGCTCTATAGTCTGAAGGGCAATCGCGTCCGCACCTTCCCGGCGCTGAACGATCAGGAAGTGGAAGTACGCTCGCTTGACGTCAAAGACCTGAACCCTGGCCTGTACATCCTACGAGGTGTGGGTGTAGATGGTGTTTGGGCCCGCCGTTTTGTAGTCAAATAAACGATTCCGACGCTCAACCTTCCGCCCGGAAGGCTTCGATCTGAGCTATACTGGAGGAGTACCCACTGGGTGCTCCTCCTTTTCATGGTAGGTGTTGCTTTTATATCCGTCAAAAAAAAGTGGGTGCTTTGGTAGAGGAGCTCTGCTCCGACTAGCAATAATTCGGAGCAGAGCTCCTCCACCAAGGCGGATCCCATTGGCTTATGAACGGATACGTTGCTCCTTATACTAACGTAAGGTTTGGACGAGGCAATAATGCAAGTTACTGACTATCATCCTTTAATCTCCCGTGATTATCAAGTCTGTTAGTAATTTAATCTATTAGGCAGTCATGACTGCCTAACAGATTAAATTACTAACAGACGAAACAAACCAAACATAGTACTTGATCCATTTCAACAAGAGGAACCAAGCATTTTTGCCAAACCTACGTTATACTAAGATCCGGTCGCGCACGCAGGTGCAATGATTGGCTAAAAAGCAGCGGAATACGCCAGTCATCACCCCTCACTTTGCACCTGCGGCCGCGCCCATTCCGCTAGTGTATCCAGAATTGTGACCAAAACGAGGTAAGCAATGCTTCCCAAATTGGCCCAACGGGCCCACGCGGGCACTTCCGGATACCACCACACGCACGCCACCGCAGAGCCGATAAATACCGACACAGCAATAAGCGTAAGCACCCACCAACGCCCCCCACGGCTGGGGTAAGGCACCAGGATCGGAACAAAATGCAGGACAGCCAACGCAACAATAGAGGTAATCAAGAGCCAGTCCGGCAGGTCCGGCAATACGAATATCAGCACAAAGACCACCATATTCCACAGTACCGGAAAACCCACAAAATGCTTCCCGTCAGCGGTAACCATACCCTCAAGACCATAGTAAATGGCAGCGGAGAGCAGCATAGAAAAACAACACAACAGGAGTGACCACTGAGGCAGATCAATAGCTACGTATAAAAGGTAGGCGGGTAGGATGGCGTAGGTAAAAAAGTCGATGACATAATCGATCGTCTTCCCATCTACACGAGGAAGGACCTCCTTCACCTTTACCATCCGGGCAAAGGTGCCGTCAACACCGTCAATCACCAGGGTGGCCAACATCCAGAGCATGGAAGCGCGGTAATCTCCGTCAACAGCAGCCAGCAGCCCCATGAATCCGGCCAACAGGCCTGAGGCGGTAAACAGATGAACGAGGTAGGCGAGGATACGCATGGCGGTTGGCGGTTGGCGGTTGGCGGTTGGGAATCTGCAGTAATGTACTGGGTTTACCAATTAATACCGCAACTTCCGGGGTAGTGTTCTTTTTAGGGATGCGCCGAAGCATATACCGATTACTTTACCTGAGCACAAAGGCAACAGGGAGTTACAGCCTTCTTTTTGGCGGTTAGCGTCTACCCGCTCCCGAGCACAAGCCACGAAATAACCGTATAATTACGATCACGTCCCGGGATAAAATCTCCCACCTTTCTCCCGAGGAATGAATGATCTACGGAGTTGTCGTTAACGCAAGCAACACGCTAACCTCTTCCGTTCCTGACTGTCCTTACCCCTACCCAATGACTAAGCTCCTGGCGCTTCTCGCGCTCGCCGCCGCCTACCTTTACTTTTTCACTGACAATGCTGTAGACTGGCCTGCCTTTGCCAGCGTATCCGTGTTCTACGCGGCCATTTACTACGTTGGGGCCCGGGCAGCAACCAAAAAGAAGGGTGAAGAAAACGATGCCGACGGGTTGATGCTGGCGGGGAGAAACCTCCCTATCTGGATTGCCATTTTTACCATGAGTGCCACTTGGGTAGGTGGCGGTTTCATCAATGGTACTGCCGAATACACGGCGACCTCTGGCCTGGTTTGGGTTCAAGCGCCGTGGGGTTATGCCCTTTCTCTGGTAATCGGAGGATTATTCTTTGCCCGGACGATGCGCCGCCGCCGCTACCGCACCATGCTCGACCCACTGGAAGAACGCTACGGTAAAAAAATGACTGCGATCCTCTTCCTGCCCGCCCTGACGGGCGAGCTGTTCTGGACTTCGGCCATCCTGGTGGCGCTGGGCGCCACCTTCTCTACCGTTCTGGGTATTGACCTGCAGACTTCCATCGTGCTCTCAGCCACCATTGCCGTCGCCTATACCGCCCTCGGAGGCCTGTGGGCCGTTGCGCTGACGGACGTATTGCAAATGAGCATTCTCCTGGTAGGCATGGCGATCATCTTGCCCTTCGCCCTCGAATTTACCGGGGGATTTTCGGCAACCTATGCTGCTTACCAGGACAAATTCGGGGCAGCAGCCTCCTTCCTGCCAAGCAAAGAAGCCCTTGGCAGTGATTACTGGCTCTGGTGGGACTATGCCCTCCTACTCATTTTCGGCGGTATCCCGTGGCAGGTGTACTTCCAACGCGTGCTGGCAGCTCGCGACGAAAAAACAGCCATTCAACTAAGCCTCTTTGCCGGTCTTATTTGCCTCATCGCAGCGCTGGCTCCCATCGCAATTGGCATGGTTTCGGCAACTGCTGACTGGAGTACCATTACAGCGGGAGCCCCCATTAACGACAGTGCCACCCTACCCTGGGTCATTCGTTACCTGACCAATCCCTGGGTGGCGGTCATCGGCCTCGGCGCCGTAGCTGCCGCCGTGATGAGCAGTGTTGACAGTTCCGTCCTCTCAGCCAGTAGCATGGGGGTTTGGAACGTTTACCGCCCGCTGGTCGATCCAGGACTGCCTTCCGGGAAGCTGGCCAAACTCATCCAACGTTGCATCTGGATCATCGGGGTGGCAGCAACGCTCATTGCCCTGAACGTCACGAGCGTTTATGAGCTGTGGGTACTTTGTTCAGACTTCGTCTATTGTCTCCTCTTCCCTGCCCTCGTTTGCGCCCTCTTCGATCCTAAAGCGAACGCCAGAGGAGCCTTGGCGGGCTTCCTGGTAGCAGCCTTCCTGCGCTTTGGTGGTGGAGAACCAACCCTTGGCATCCCTGCTTTCCTCCCTTATCCTGATGATTTCATGTTCCGTACGTTGGCCATGGTTTGTGGATTACTTACCATTGTTGGTGTTAGCCGCATTTTTTCCAATCACACCCTCCCCTTACAACACCAATAACTCCCTTATGCGTTACTTCCCACTATTGTTGATTCTATTGCTGGTAGCTTGTAAGAAAGAAAGTGACAGTGGTCTCTCCGTTGACGAGCCAACTGAGGATATCCCAAGCCCTAACCTGATCACTACCGAAGATGCTGCCGTTCCCCTCTCAGTCTTCTATTATGCAGACTCTAGCTTACTTATAACGGGGGATTCCCTTAGTCCCGAGGCTCGTTTCGAGATCAGCACCGTTGTTCCGCACGCTGCTGACGAAGCCCTGAACCTGGCCATAAACAAAGACCTCGCAAGTCTTATGGCAGGAGATGAGGTGCCGATCAAGGTCAGCAATCTTCCGCAGACACTACAATCAGCCGTTGCAACCACTCTCTACAACTACCGGCGGCAAAATATAGACACGGCCGAAGTACGTGACATACCACAAGCTTACACGCTGGAGCTGTTTTACGAGACAGAGGTAATATTGAATACCGCAGGTTTTCTAAGCCTGATGACCAGCCACTATAGCTATGCCGGAGGTGCCCATGGAAACTACTACACCGACCTGAGCACTTACTCCGTAGCATCAGCTACTTCCCTCAGCCTGAGTAATATATTTGAAGCATCCTCTCTGGGAGCACTTGGCGAGTTACTAACAGATAACACCGACCGGGACCAATTGGATGATCCGGAAGGAACCGTTGAACCCACCGAAAACTTTGCTTTGACTGAAGCCGGAATCAACTTCACCTACCCCCCCTACGAAATTGCCCCCTATACCGCTGGTGAGATCGAGATAGTACTTCCTTATGCCATGTTAAAGCCCCTGATTAAGCCAGAGGCCTGGAAACTACTACTACCACTCACGGAAAAAGCCCCCCAATAACGTCCTCCTTTGATCAAAGAGCTTAGTCTGCCTTACCGATCATGTACCCACCAGTCCAGGCTGCCTGAAAATTAAACCCTCCGGTGATGGCATCAATATCCAGCACTTCGCCCGCGAGATATAGGTTGGGGTGAATTTTAGAGCGGAAGCTCTTAAAATCTACTTCTTTCAGGTTGACGCCTCCGGCAGTGGTAAACTCATCCTTATTAGTAGACTTCCCGGCAATGTTAAACCGGGCATCGGTGAGTTGACTGGCCAGCGCGTTGCGCTGGTGTTTGCTGAGTTGAGACCATTGCTGGTCTCCGGGAATACCTGCAGCTTCTACCAGGGATTTCCAGAGTCGGGTCGGTAGTTCAAAGTAAGCCCTTGCCGCAATCTGCCGTTTATTTTCCTGCTTCTTCAGCTTATCCAGTTGGTCCGATACATCCACGGTACGCATCGCCAGCCAATTCACCGTGAGCTCAAAATTATACTTTCTTGGTGCCAATTTACGGGCGCCCCAGGCCGACAATCGCAGTACTGCGGGGCCGCTCAGGCCCCGGTGGGTAATCAGGAGTGGACCTTCGGCTTTCAGCTTATCACCGGCAATATTGAGCGCCGCCCAGGGCAACGATATCCCGGAGAGGTTCCGCAAGCGGGTATCTTTTGTATCGAAAGCAAACAGGCTCGGCACCGGCGGTATAACTTCATGGCCCAAAGCAGCGAGCAGCTTCCAGGCTGCAGGGTTTGACCCCGTGGTAATGATGAGGCGGTCCGCCGCAAAGGTTTGCGTCTTCGTAACCACCGTCCATTGCCCTGCAGTATCAGGATTAGTACCAGTAGATGCGGGGCTTGGCGGGGACGCAGGTGCAGCGGAAGTGTCGGGAGCTATGATGTCCGCCACCCGCATCTGGGTCAACACTTTTATCCCGAGGTGCTTCGCCGCGTTCCAGAGGCAATCTATGATTGTCTGCGAGGAATCCGTAACGGGGAACACCCTTCCGTCCTCTTCAATCTTCAGCTCCACTCCTTTGTCATCAAACCACCCCATCGTATCACCGCAGGCAAAGCTATTAAAAGGGCCGAGTAACTCTTTACTGCCCCGGGGATAGAACTTAGTCAGTTCCCGCGGATCCCAGCAGCCGTGGGTAACATTACAACGCCCGCCTCCGGAGATGCGGACTTTCTCTAATACCGACTTCCCCCGCTCCAGGATCATAATCTTTTCCTCCGGATGGTGTTCTGCCCGATGAATGGCGGCAAAGAATCCGGCAGCTCCCCCGCCGATAACAATTGTTGTGCTTTTGATGGCCTTCTGCGTTTATACCGGCAAAGATAACGGTGATAATGAGACAAGCCACTTACGATGAAGCTATACCCGCGGCTATACCGTAGTCATACCGGCATATGTCCAGCCAGCAATAAGTACCACGCCTGCAACTGGCAACCGATTATTAACTAATTTCGCTTTATGACTGAGCTCCTCTTTCAGGTTGGCTTTCTCGAAGTAGACATCTTCGACCTACTCGATATCCTTATCGTAGGTATCCTTTTGTACCAGCTCTACAGGTTGCTCCGGGGCAGCATTGCCCTGAATATTTTCGTGGGGATGGTTGCCCTCTTTCTAAGCTACCAGGCCTTCAAGGCACTGGGTATGGAGCTTTTGAGTAGTATTCTCTTTCAGTTTATCAATATCGGGTTTGTCAGCCTCATCATCATTTTCCAGCCTGAAGTCAGGCGTTTCTTACTGCTACTGGGGACCAACACCCTGCGCCAGCGTGACTCCGTATGGAGTCAGTTACTGGGCAGGGAAGAGGATGAAGACGGTACGCTTCCTGAAGTAGAAGACGTCCGCAGAGCATTCCTGCGCCTGGCGCGCCGTAAAACCGGCGCCCTCGTTGTTGCCACTCAGGAAGCTGAGACCGACACCGTCATCTCCGGAGGAACCTCCCTGAATGCAGACATAAGCTACGGCCTGCTCGTCAGTATTTTTAATAAGGAAAGTCCGCTGCACGATGGTGCCGTAGTCATTCACAATCGGCGCATCACCCGTGCCAGTGCCATCCTTCCTGTATCAGAAAATATGAACCTGCCCGCAAGCGTAGGCCTCCGTCACCGTGCCGCCGTAGGCGTTACCGAAAAAATTGACGTTGCCTGCTTCGTAGTCTCTGAAGAATCAGGACGTATTTCATTCGCACACAGTGGTACCCTCGAACAAGGGCTCAGTGAAGAAAGACTTACTGAATTGCTCCAACAATATCTCTGATCATCCGTTACAATGCTAACCCAAAGGGCAACGGTGAAAAAGATTAACAATTTTTCCTTTTTACCTTGCAAATGTCTTACCGACAGTCTTACCTTTGCGTCGCTTTTGAAAGAAAGCACTATGATTCCTTAGCTCAGTTGGCTAGAGCATCTCACTTTTAATGAGAGGGTCCAGGGTTCGAGCCCCTGAGGAATCACGTAGAAAAAGCCTCTTCCGCATCTGTGGAAGGGGCTTTTCTTGTTTTATGCGACACAGGGCATCCTGCGTTTCGGGGCTTCTGCCTTTGCTATGGAGGATGACAAAAAACAAAAGCCCCGCTACCAGTTGGTAGCGGGGCTTCATTGTAGTTATTGACTTCCGATTACTTACGGATACCCAACTTAGCGATAAGGGCACGGTAACCATTAAGGTCTTTCTTCTGCAGGTACGCCAGGTGGCGACGACGCTTACCTACGAGGCTCAACAGGGCCTTACGGCTGCTGTGGTCCTTACGGTGCGTCTGCAGGTGGTTACTGAGTTCCTGAATACGGAAAGTGAAAAGCGCGATTTGGCCTTCGGTAGAACCGGTATTGTTGGCGTCGCCTCCGAATTCAGCGAAGATTTCTTGCATCTTCTCTTTGGGGAGATAAACTGGCATAGTTAAAGCCTTTTGAGATCACAGGGATCGGGTAAAGCAAAATTTGCGGCTGCAAAGGTACGGGAATAAATGAATGATTACTAATAATTTATCATCATTAGCTTTTGCGTTCAGCAGTAGAGGCCCTTTTTCTCTAACAGGAGCTTAGTCAACCTGCTTGAAAAAGAGGTACCCGCCACTTTCGGCACCCCATACCTGCTCGCCTTTTTCGTTGAACCCACGATCCCAGGACTGCACGAAGGTATTGTTGATCGATACCCGGCTGGTAGAATAGGAAGCTCCTCGTAGAGAAGACTTACAAGACTTCTTCTTGGTCTGCCCCCGATAAACACCGTATTTATCCATCTTCAGGTAAACGGCGCAACCTACCTTTTCCACCAGCACTTCCGGGCTAATAGTATTGAAACTCTCCGGTGAGGCATAAGCGCCAACGAAGCGCTCCGGCTCCGGCAATTCAAACACCCGGCTAACCAGTTTACGGCCCTGCTTTTCCAGTTTGTAAACCCGTTGTCGGTAAGGATTATCCCGATCCGTAACAACCGCTTGCTCTACGTAGAGGTAAAACGCATCAGTATCCGTCCAGATCGGCTCCATGTGGAGCAGGATGTTGAAATACTCCGGGTCAGCACTTGCCTGTGAGGAGGAATCATAAGACCCCGTCATGGCCTGTTGCAAAGCAACCAGTTGGCTTTTGTTTTCTGCTTCATCTTTGACACGTAAAGAGGTACATCCGGCGAGTAGCATTGCTACCACCAGACCGATCAGGATAGGGAAAGTCCGCTTCATGTTAATACATTGGTTTATTGGTCTAACGGGGCCAGGTATTCGGAACGGGGGCCTCGACGGTAATAGTATCTCCTTCCGGCGTTGGAAAGGTAAGCGCCCGGGCGTGCAGGCAAATGGTATTGGGGGCGATCAAGCGGTCGGAACCGTAGGTAACATCCCCCAAAATCGGCGCGCCTACGGCCGCCAACTGCACCCGAATCTGATGAAAGCGCCCCGTGACGGGGCGCACCTCGTAGTGGTAGTCCTCTCCTACCCTGCCCAGTAACTGGTAGTGCAGTTCTGACGCTTTAGCTTTGGGGATCGGGCGTAAGGAAGCAACGGCCTTGCGACCAAATTGGTCACGGGACAAGAAATGCTTTAGTGTTCCTTCGGCCTGGGGCAGCGGACTGGCCGTTAAGGCCCAGTATGTCTTTTGCGTCTTTTGCTCCGCAAAAGCGGTATTCAGAGCAACCAGGGTAGACTTGTTCTGCGCAAGCAACAACGCGCCACTAACCGGCCGGTCGAGCCGGTGGACAATACCCACATAAGGCAACTTAGTGCTTCTTGGTCTTTTCCACTGCACCAGCGCCCGCGCCTCCACGGTATCATTGGTGAAATTCTTCTCCGTTCCGATTCCGGCAGGCTTATTGATGACCACCCAGCGATGGCCACGTTCAATGATATCCAGTTGCTGATCTTCCACGTGCGGTTTTTATTCCGGCTACAATGTTCCCGTAAAAGAAGGTGCAGCCGAGACCACAAGGTACCGGGAATTCATCAGATCGTATCAACTACAGTCGCCGCCGCTTACGTCCTCTCAGCTCATTGAAAGCGATCACAATTTCGTGCAAGTCTTTATAGCGGAACCCCTTCTTGCCAATTTTCCCCGCAAGTGCAGGGCTGTTTTGTTCCATAAAAGCTTTGACGATTCGCTTGAATCCTGACCGTGGTATGCCCAGTAATTGCTGTTGCCCGAATTCAAACCAATAAGTAGGCGGTGGATTGGAGAAAAACCGCAGCAAAGTATCATCGACCCATTGGTCAGAGCCGTCGGGGAGGCTAAACAACCGTAATGCCCGGCCATCCTGCTCCAAACGGAGGAAGAACCACTGTCCTTCGTGTTCACGACTAATGAACCGGTAATTCAGCCCATCCTTACTAAAACCAAAGCCTTTGACCAGCATGGGGTGGATGGAATACACGTCGCCAAAATCGTTGGTGAAGGTAATCAGGTTACCCGTTGGCGAGTACTTGATCACGTTGAAGTAACCGGTTAGCTGATGATCGTCACGCGTAAGCAAAAAGCCACGTAGCTCAGCAGCTTGCGCGGAAAGGGACCAACAAAGAATAAAGATCAGGGTATAGATGAAACGCATAGTTAACCTTTGGACTCAACACTAAAATATGAAAAATCCCTTTAGGTTCAGCGCAAGCAGCAGGTTGACATCAAAGTCTACGTGATTTAAGGGATCAGGACTGCTATTAAAGCAGCGATAATCCTTGTTCCTGTCACTCGCCAATCAAGGGAGCTACGGCACCGGTAAGATCTACGTAGGTTCGAAACTCACGCCGATAGACATACTTAAGGTCCTTGCGGTATATAATCGTCGTTGGCAGAGACCCCGCCCAGACGCGGTCAATGGTTTTACCCCAAGCAGGGTCCTCATCAGTAAGGACGATCGAAGGCAGCTCCGGGGCAGCCTTTTCCAGGAAGGCCGGAATGCGTTCAATCGCAGAGGGCTCTGTATCCAGGCTGACCAAGACTACCTGCAGCTTTTTGTCTTCGCTTTCACGCGCGAGCTGTGCCAACAGAGGAATTTCTTCACGGCAAGGCCGACACCAGGTCGCCCAGAAATTCACGACGTAGGTAGTGTCCGACTGCTGATTAAAAAGTCCGGCAACATCTTCGAAATTATCATAGATGATGGGGGCAGAGGCGGTACCGAAATCAGGTAACGGGACACGAGGAATTTCGCTACAAGCGAAAAGAAACAGGAGGGAGAGAATAGGGAGAAGTCGCATTGGGAGTATAACGGATTGGTGGGTTTAGGGTTTTGGTCGTACATATACATATATACGACCTACTTTTATTTTCAAAGCAATTCGTACATATGTATATATACTACCCCAAAAACTACCCAACCTCCTCCTCCCCTACCCGAAAACGCCGTAATGGAACTGTAGCAGCTGTTCGAAACTGTTCACGGGTAGCGTTCGCGCCTCGGCGATACACCTCGTAGCTGATACTGTAGCCAGCCAGGTTATTGGCCATTAAGCTTGATTTAACCATGCCCAATCGCTTGAGAATCTCTAAATGCTGGTTGACGGTGGACTTGGTTAGAGGTTGCCCTTCAACTAATTCAGAAAAAGAAAGAACCTGCTGGGATAATAATCTTTTCATGATCACTACCCGAGCAGGATGAGCAAAGGCTAGTCCAAAGGCAGCTGCCGATTGCTCCTCTTCCTGAAATGTAAATGCCTTTGAAATAGCCATAAGCTTACTTTTTGAGCTAAGCTAAAATAAACATTTAATTTCAATATTTGCAAAAAAATATTTTTTTTTGATCAAAAGTCTAACCCAAGGCCAACCAGAATATTACGGCCGGCCTGTGGGTAAAGTCCTTGCGTGAATGACTCTTCTCCCGCAAAATTGAAGCGGTAGCCCCATCCGTTCGAGAAGTAAAGCTGATCAGTAATGTTGCGAACCAACACCGTAAACCGTAGTGCCCCCAGCGGGCTGTCGCCCTTAGGCCTGAGGGTATACGCCAAACGCAAATCAGCATAGTGGTAAGCCCCAAGCGCGGCATCCGGCGAGCCGCTGTTATCAACAAACCGCTCCCCAACGTACTTGGTTTGGAGGCCAGTTTCGAACAGGTGCTGTCCGGTTGAGACAACCCGGTAATTCAAGTCCAGCGCGCCAACAACTGAAGGGCTGAAGGCAAGCGGCGTATCCTCACGTACTACTTCATCCTGACCAATAAAGTCAAAGTTTTCGTCGTAGCTATCCAGGAACTCCGTGAAGTTCTTTACCCGATTCCGGCTCAGGGCGATGTTACCACCGACCGTGAAACGGTCGCTTACCTGATAACCTCCCTGCACCTCAAGGCCGAGGCGGTAGCTATTTGGCACATTTGTCCGGATGTATTCCCCAACATCGTTCAAACGTCCTGTCAGGACCAGCTGATCCCGGTATAGCATATGGTATAGGTTCACGCCGTAGTTGAAGGCCCCTTGTTGGCGACGGAGACCAATCTCCGTATTGTAGAGTGCTTCCGGCCGTGGCTGACTGCTAACGGGGTTGTCCACAAAGTCATTTCGGTTGGGTTCGCGTTGGGCAACGCCAAAGCTGGCGTAGGCCTGGCCGGTGGTTCCCAGTTCGTAGGTAAGTCCCACCTTAGGGTTAAAGAACGTGAGGGTCGCACTTTGATCCAGCGGAGCACCGGTATTATCGACACCGATAAAGTCGTAAGAAACCGTTCTGAGTTGTAGGTCTACGTAAGCGTTCAAGCCAGGCTTAAGAGCATAGTTCGTACGGAGGTAGTTGCTGAAATCGCGCTTGGTAGCATCATTGTCGTAGTAGCGGTCCCGAATTTCAGAGTCGCCCGCGTTGCGGGCCCAGATGACCTCTCCAAAGTGGCCTCCCAGATACTCGTTAGCAGAGCCTCCGAAGGTGATGTCCAACTGTTGGTTGGGTTTGTAACGCAGGCTGTACACTGTGCCGTAGAAATGGTTATCCAGCCACCGGCGTCGAATCAAATCCGACTCCTCCGACGTACCCGGCGCGGGTGTAATCCCGTAGTCTGCGAGGTCTTCGTCGGCTTTGTACTGTTCAAAAAATCCACGCCCGCGCGTGTAGTGCCCACTAACACCAAGGCTCCATTTACCCCCGAATTCGTTGTTGTAATGCAGCTGGTAGTGGCGTTGACCGTAATCGTCCACTTCGTTATCGTAGGGTTCTCCCTCTTTTTCGGTTCCTACGCTGTTGTAGGTCCGGCCAAACTCGGCAATCTCTTCCCGCGTCACGCCATTCCACGATTGGTAAGTCACCTCATTGCCGCCGAAGGCATTAAAGCGCCAGACGGCACCTTTATCTCCCACATAGGTAAGTCCGGCGTAGTATCCTTCAAGATCTGCCGACGCCCGATCGACGTAACCGTCTGATGCCGTACGGCTGTAGCGTGCGTCAATCTTCAAGCCATTCTCCAACAGGCCGCTCGTATAGTTTACCGCTCCGCGTCGGGTGCCAAAACTTCCGGCACTACCGTCAAGACTAAGCTTGGCTTCTTCACCGATCTGGTTTGTGTTGAAATCAATGGTGGCACCAAATGCTCCCGCACCGTTAGTACTTGTTCCGACTCCGCGCTGAATCTGAATCTGGTCGGCAGAACTGGAGAAATCCGGCAGGTTAACCCAGAAGACGCCCTGGCTTTCACTGTCGTTGTAAGGAATACCATTGATAGTGACGTTAGTACGGGTCGGGTCGGAGCCCCGAATCCAGATTCCGGTATATCCCGTACCGGTTCCAGCGTCGGAGTTCACCACTACCGAAGGAGTCCATTTCAGGAGGTAAGGCGCATCCTGGCCAAGGTTACGCTCCTGAATTTCCTCCCGGCTTACGTTGGTGTAGGTTACCGGGGTAACGGAAGTAGCCTTGGTGGCCGTAACTGATACCTGATCGAAGGCGTAATAAGTAACAACGCCCTGGTCCGTTAGCTCGACGGTGAGCCGACGCCCCTGGAGGAATTCAGACACGGCTACCGCTGCCGGCTGAAAGCCGGCGTCAAGGCGAAGGATTCCGTTGAGGTTTTCCTTGGGGATCTCCATAGAGAAATTCCCGTTGACGTCCGTGATGGCCCCAAGCGTAGTTTCCTCCAGGACAATAGCGGTGCCTGCAAGCGGGTCGCCCTGACTATCGATCAACAATCCTGTAATGGTCTTTTGAGCTGTTAGCGTACTGAAAAACGCCAGCGCCAGCCCGGCGCAGAGTAATAATCGCTTCATTGCGAGTCGGTTTTCCCTTCCCGGCATTACCCGGGCAGGTTCCTGATTAAAAAATCAAGGGTCTAATCTCAGCCATCCGGAAATATTCCGGGTAGGCACCCCTAGTTATCGGGCGCAAAGGTAACATGGCTTTTGTAAAAGAGAAGTAAGGATGCCCCTGATTTACGATGGGCGCGGACGCAGGTGCTGGGTAAGGTGCACATAACTATAGACTTTAGGCTATTACAGCAATGTCAAGCCCGGGGATATGGACTAAGCCCATACCAATGGATAGCACTGCCTTGTAGCCTGCGACTGCGCCCCGTAAACATAAAAACGCCCCCCTCCAAAGCAATGGAGAGGGGCGCTTTTATGATTCATACTGGCCAGCAGATGAGTCTATGCTCATCCAGTGTCTCAGTGTGAAAGTAGCTTAGTAGCCTGGGTTCTGTTCCAGGTTACGGTTAGCATTCAGCTGTGGTGTTGGGATCGGGAAGATCTCTGCCGTTTCACCGGTAGCACCTTTAGCGAACCATGGGCTGGTGAACTCACCGAAGCGGATGAGGTCCTGACGGCGAGTACCTTCGTAGAAGAACTCACGGCCACGCTCTGCGAGCATGAACGCAGCGTCCATATCACCTTCAGCAACGGGGTCAAGGTCAGCACGCTCACGGATCATGTTTACGAGCATACCGTAACCACCCTGGTTCTGACGGAACTGCGCCTCAGCTTTGTTGAACAATACCTCAGCGTAACGGATGATTGGAAAGTCATTCTTGATAGAGTTAGGAGAACCAGTCTCGTAACCGTACTTCCAAACCCGTGCACCTGCCTGGCGGAAAGCGTTAGGCTCCAGTGCGTTTACTTCTGGGGTGAATACGATTTCAACACCACCCGGATCGTCAGCAGAACCGTCGATCAGTGGATCACCGTTGATGTCAAACTGTGGACCGGCAAGGAAGTTACCACGTACAGAGTTGTCGCCGGAAACACCTTTACGTGCGTCACCGTCTTCGTAGCTCTCGTAGAATTCCTGCAGGGTACAGTAACCATTCCAAGGCTGATCCTGGAGGTTGAACGTCTGCTGGCTAGAGTAGTGCAGTGTCATCTGAGGGATGTTGAATCCACCTGCAAGTGCCGGAGCATCGTAAGGGATTACCCACATGTTCTCAGAAGTACCCTGGAAACCGTTGTCGTTGTCAGGATCGAAGTTCTCGAAGTAGTTGTCAGTGAGGCTGAAGTTGTTAGAGTTGATCACCTCGTCAGCAGCAGCGGCAGCCTCTGCCCAACGAGCAGAACCAGTCATTACTTCTGCGTTCAGGAGGAAACGGCTCAACAGCGCGCGGTTAACCCAGTAGTTAATACGGCCGTAAGTAGCTCCACCAGTTTCACGGGAGAGATCGGGACCAGCAGCTTCGAGCTCAGAGATTACGAAGTTGTAAATGTCGGCACGTGGGGTAGCAGCCGGCTCAGTGTCAGAAGGATCACTTTCTTCAGTTACCAGTGGCACGTCACCGAAGGCGTCGGTCAGCTGGTAGTAGAAGTAAGCGCGCAGCGTTCTGAGTTCCGCCAGGAAGACAGCTTTGTCTTCTTCGGGAAGGTCAGAACCTGCAATGGCATCAATTACCAGGTTAGCCTGAAGCGCACCCTGGTAGAGGAAAATCCATGCTCCGTTGAACTGAGGATCCTGTGGGTCAAAAGTCTGGCGGTGCGTACGCAGCCAGATACCACCGTCAAACCAGTCAGAACCACGCTGTGGGATCATGATCTCATCGGAAGAAACTTCCATGATTGACATGTAACCACCGTGGTTGAGTAGTGGGTAAAGACGGGTGTAGCAAGACAGGTAAGAGGAGACGATGTCGGCCTCAGACTGTGGAAAGTTTGCCGGCGTAAGGTCAGAGAAAACCTCTGGCTCCAGGTCCGTACAAGACTGAAATGGTAGCATAAGCGCCCCCAGTAAGAGGAAGCCTACAACTCGCATTTTAGTGAATAATTGCATAATAGAAAGTTTGTGTAACAGGAGCTCAGCGGACCAAGCCCCTGTTGTATGTTGGATAGTTTACTGATTAAAATCCTACGCTCATTCCGAAAGTAAAGGTGCGCGTACGGAAGAAAGTATTCCGGCGGTCGATACCAGGAGCGAGGTTGTTCGGGTTAAGTGGGTTAACACGGTCAGCGTAACGAACGTTGGGGTCAACACCACTGTAGTTAGTAATGTAGAAGAGGTTCTGTCCAGCTACGTAAACACGCAGGTTGCGGAAACCAGAGTTGCCACCAAGGTCGAAGGTGTAACCGAGGTTAGCGTTATCAAGTGCCAGGAAGCTAGCGTCCTCAACGAAGGTCTGGTTCAGGATAGGAGCAGAAATGATGTCCTCGTTCAGTCCGGTCAGGATGATGTTGTCAATCGGACGAGAAACAGCGTTACCCAACTGGCCGTAGAAGTTACGTGGCATATTCACCAGGTCATGACCGAAGTCTCCACGGAGGAAGAAGCTGAAGTCGATGTGCTCACCGAAGGTGAAGCTGTTGGCGAAACCGATGCTGAAGTTAGGAAGACCATTACCTACACGTACACGGTCAGCGTTGCTGAGTCCTTCGTTACCGTCCTGGTCAACGAATACGTACTGACCAGCAGCAGTACTTGCTGCTTCGTCAATGATCAGGGTGTAGATACCACCGAATTCAGTTCCGATCTCGATAGAGGTTACCGGGAAACCGTTCTGACCTGGAGCACCAGGAACAGTAGACTGAACGATAAGCTCAGAACCGTCACCGAAGTTAAAGTCAGGAACCTCATCAGTCTGTACGATGTCAGTGTTGAACGTACTGAACACGAGGTTCGGGTTCCAGGTCCAGTTACTACCTTCTACAGAGTAACCAAGTGCCAGTTCTACACCGGTGTTCACGAGGTTTACGTTGTTGAGGTTAGCCTGTACGCTTGGGAACAGGAATGGAGGAGTAGGTACTTCTGCACCGAAGAGCAGGTCACGTGTAGTCCGTGTGTAGAAATCAAGGGTACCGGTAAGGCGGTATTCCATGAATGCGAAATCGATACCGGCGTTGAACTCACCCTTCTTCTCGAAACGGAGGTTAGGGTTAGCGTTAGAAGTTGGACCGATCGTTGGCACGAACGTTCCACCTACTGGGAAGAAACCTCCAGGAGCGAAGGTGTTCAGGTAGTCGTAGTTACCGGGAGGAAGTGATCCCGTGATACCGTAACCTACCCGGAACTTCAGCTGGTCAGGACCAGTAAGCTCAAGTGCGTCAACGAGGTCAGCACTGGCAGAGATAGATGGGAAGATATCCCAACGGTTGTTTGGTCCGTTACGGCTTGTTCCGTCACGACGTACAGAAGCCGTGATGTTGTAAGCAGAACCGATACCGAGGCGAGCACGACCGAAGAAGCCGATTACGCGGTACATAGACTGGAAGCTTCCGAGTCCGATCAGACCTTCACCGATGTCGTTAAGCGCACCGAGACGGTTGAAACCGAAGGCGTCAGAAGGCAAACCACGACCATTAGCATTGAAGCCCTGGAAGTTGTATTCCTGCCAGGAGTAACCAGCCAACAGGTCGAGTTCGTTGTTGCCGAGGTCCAGCTTGTAGTTAGCCGTGATCTCCAACAGCTCATTCCGGTTGTCGTTAGCGTAACGGCTAGCGCGACCGAGGAAAGCATCAGCACCACCGGCACCACCAGTACCGAGGCTGGTACGGCGACCGTAAGTACCACCAGTGGTGTTCTCACGTGTACGAGAGTAAGAAGCATTGAGGCTCAGGTCGTCAGTAATGTCGAAAGAGCCACGGAAAGAGTACAGGAAGTCAGCACGCTGCTGCGTGTTGGTGAACTGCTCCATGAGTGCTACGGGGTTAACGTAGTCGAAGTTCTCTACCTGGAAGTAACCACCGTAAACGTCGTTAGCACGATCAGCGATCGCCTGAGGAACGTTGAAACCAGCATCGTCGACGCGGATAGGAGCGGTTGGGTTGTAGGTAGTAGCAAACTTGTAAATGTCGCCGTTAAAGAATTCAGCGCGACGGTCGGTAGCCGTTACGTCTACGCTAAGCTCGAGACGATCGTTGATTGCCTTTTGTGTGATGCTCAGGCGACCATTCAGCTGCTGGAAACCATCAGACATAGCACCGATACCGTTAATGTCACGGTAGTTTACCGATGCACGGTAAGTCATGTTGTTAGCACCACCAGAGTAGCTCAGGTTATGCACGTGGCTGATGCCGGTGCGTGTTACCTGGTCAACCCAGTCAGTTTCGCCACCGTAATCGTTGGCAGCCTGTACTTCACCTGCAGTAGGGAGGCCAGTCTGGTCAGGGTTCTGGGCGCGGTTCAGGTCAGCAGCACGGCCAAGCAGACGAAGGTAATCGTCACGACCTGCAAGCTCTGGCTGAGCAGCGATAGACTGAGCAGAAACGTAGCCACGGTATTCAACCTGCCCCTGGCCAGCTTGTCCACGCTTCGTAGTTACGAGGATTACACCGGCAGAAGCCTGGATACCGTAGATAGCTGCAGCAGAACCATCTTTAAGTACGTTGATAGACTCAATGTCAGCGGGGTCAACGGTACGGAGGTCAGCACCTACAACACCGTCAATGATTACCAGCGGGCTGGTGTTACCACCGAAGCTGGAAAGACCACGAAGACGGATCTCAGTGCCGCCGTTAACGTCGCCACCAGCTTTAGAGATACTCAGACCGGCAACCTTACCCTGAATGAGCTGGGTCGGATCGTTGATATCACCAACGTTGAAGTCTTTCAAGTCAATAGTTGTTACCGCAGAAGTTACTTCCTTCTGCGTTACAGTACCATAACCTACAACAACAACTTCGTCGAGCAACTCACCGGCAGCGAGTTCGATCGTGAAATTGGTCGTACCGTCAAGCACTACCGTCTGGGTGGCGTATCCGGTGTAGGAAATGGTAAGCGATTCGGCATTAGCCGGCACGTTGACGGTAAACTTACCGTCGAAGTCGGTAACCGTACCCGTGGAGGTACCGGTTACGAGTACGCTTGCCCCGATGAGGGGATCGCCGTTGTCAGCGTCCGTGATTGTTCCGCTAACCGTTGATTGTGCCATCATGACACCGGTAAAAAGAACAAGCAGGAGGAACAGACAACCACGCATGATGTGGTTGGTAATAAGCTTCATACTACTACTTAAGATTAAAAAAATTGGATGTATAAAAACACAAAGCGCCAGCAAGGCAGGAGCAATGTGAAAATTACTAGTTCAATACATCATGCAATTCTTCCAAGCTTTAGTGATGGAACCTTAAGACTGGTGTGTTTGCATGATCCGTGAGTCAGAAGCCCGAAAATTTTGGGCATTCCTCTAAAAAACTGTACAAAAGTGTAAAATCCGAGCTGACTAAACAAGTCTGAACCCTAATTATTAATCGGTTCAGGACTCAAATTGCCACTTTTCAGGGTCAATTCGCAATGGATTGCCAGAACTTGACTTAACAATCCCTTAACGAAACCAACAACAAAACGCTGCTTAAGTGTTTGTATTTATCTTCCGCCAATGCAAGGTATGTTTACAACTATCTCCCATCGTTTAGTTTTTCTCCGCTCCGGTTTACTACTGGCCCTGCTGCTGCTGGCCGGTCTTACTCTTGACGGGCAACGTTCTGACCTGAAACGATTAAAAAAGGGAAAGACCATTGCGATCCCCTTCACGATGGTGAATGATTTCATTGTCATAAATGTGCTCCTGGACAATGTCTTGCCCGTGCAATTCATCGTCGATACCGGTGCTGAAAACACGGTACTCCTCGAAAAGCGTATGAGTGACATGCTTGAAGTTGATTACCGCCGAACGTACAACGTTCGTGGAGCAGACCTCGAAACACTCCTCACTGCCTACCTGGCTACGGGGATCGACCTTCGGCTAGGTGACGCCCTGCTTGCCCGCGACCGTTCCATGCTGGTCCTGAAAGAGAATTACTTCAATTTCGAACGTATTATCGGAGAGAACATTCAGGGCATCCTCGGAGCGGACTTCCTGATGCGCTTTATCGTAGAGATTGACTACCGTAAGCAGAAACTCATCCTACACGAACCAAGTGATTTTAAAGCCTCCTCCCGCCATAAAAAGTTACGGGCGACCTTCGTTCGGAACCGCCCCTACGTCCAGCTGCCAATTACGATCAATGCCGCTGCGCCAACACGGCGGCGCCTGTTGATCGATTCCGGCGCCGGCCTGACCCTGCTACTGCACACTTTTGGCGATTCTACGGACACGAATATCGACCTGCCCGTACAGACCGTACCGACTTTTATTGCTAACGGCCTCGGAGGAGAGTTGCAGGGAAGCGTAGGCCGTGCCAGGTCAGTTGACATCGCTGGCAAGTCCTTAAATGGGGTAGTAACCTATTTCCAGCCTATTGATACGGTAGGCGCGGAATTCCTCAATGAGCGGGAAGGAATCATCGGCAACCGGATCCTGAAACGATTCAACGTGGTCATCGACTACCTCAACCGGCAAGTGCTCCTGAAGCCCGAAGGGCGCTGGCGCGAACGGTTTCGTTTTGACCGCAGCGGACTCACCTTGCTGGCAGGAGGTCGGGAATTGCGCACCTTTAATGTAGCCAATGTCGTACCTGACAGTCCCGCAGGCCGGGCAGGCCTGCAGGTAGGTGATCGAATCGTCTCCTTTAACGGACTGAGCACTTCCTTCCTCAGCCTTTCAAACATCATCAGAAAACTGGAGGGAAAACCGGGCAGAAGAATCAAAATTCGTTACGTCCGCGAGGGGAAGTACTACGCAACCGAATTTGAGTTAGAAGAGCTGATCTAACGTGAGGTTTGGCCAAAATGCTTGGTTTCCTCTTGCTGAAATGGATCAAGTACTATGTTTGGCTTGTTTCGCCTGTTAGTCATTTGGTCTGTTAGACGGTCATGACTGCCCAACAAGCTAAAAGACTAAAAGACTTGATAATCACGGAAGGTTAAAGGATGATAGTCAGCAACTTGCATTATTGCTTCGTCCAAACCTGACGTTGATCTAACCAACCAACTCCTGTGTCCTGCTGGCCGGGGAACCCCGATCAATCTTTATACTGCAGCGCCCCTACCCGCCAGTTTACGACGAGGTTGTTGTATCCTCCAGGAGCGATCTTACGATAAGGGCCCTGCACCTCAAATTCGGCAAAACCTTCTTCAGGAGAAAGGAAGATCTCCAGCGGACTCTGCCCGGGGGCTACTTTATCCGCTTCAGAGAAGTACCAGAGTTTGCGCAGGCGGACCTTATCTCCGCTGAAAGTAGCCTTCCCATTTCCGGGAAACACAAACAGCTTCCCTTTCTGAGTATCTGCAGCGGTCATATCCACCGTGGTTACCTCGCCTCGTTCTCCGAAGGTGAGATCCAGTTTGTCCTGACGGATGGAATCAGCGATGAAAGCAAACTCTCCTCCGTAGGGCACCCGCGTGTTTTCCCAAATGGCCCGGCTAATCGTTTTTTGCCCCCGGTTATACAAACGGTAGTCTGCCTCCAACTGCAGTCCTTTCGGACCTTTAACGAAGGTAAACGACTTAGTCAACTGTAGCCCGGTTTCGGGGTCTACAACACTCTCCAGGGTAACGGCATTTGCCGATTGCTCGATGACGGTAAAGGGTTCAGCGTCAAAAGTAGCCTCGGGTGGCCAGTTCCAGGCCGATTGGGGGCTCGTCCAGACCGTGCTCCCCCACTGCCAGCCGTTTTCGTCACGAGTGGTCTTTAGCACCTCATGCCCCTTGACGGTGAAACTTGCCATTCTACCGCCGTGCTCCGGTTCAAAGGTTACTTTTTGATCACCAAACTTAATGGTTACGGAGGCAGGAGGTACAACAGATGTTTCGGGTTCTGTGGCGGGGCCGCAGGTGCAAAACAAAAGGATAAAGAGCAAAGAGGGGGCGATGCGAATCATGGGCCGAAGATACAGCCTCCCGCGGAGTGTGCCTCAAGTGCTTCCACCTTGCCCCTCCTTGGGGGAGTCGCACGGGCTCCTGCGTCCGCGCCCAATTATAACTTACCAGACTAATTGCACGGACTGCCTATTCTGACCCGAAACTGGGGAAGCTCCACATTGTAAGCTTTGATCGGCACCACGAGCGGCTTAAAGTCCACAGGCAAACCGGAATAGGAAAGATGTGCCTCCGGAGAAAAGGTCAAATTACGGAAGGCAAACGCATCATTGATCGTGGTCATCCCCAGGCGTTTGCGGCGGGCGTTCAGCGACTGCGGTGCCTCAACCGGCCAAAAGTTGATGCCTTCCCGTTGGCGCATGTCCGCATCCCAAAGCATAACAGAGCCGTAGCGCTGCCGCTTCCCTTCACGTACGCAGGCAAGGTCGTAATAATGGCCCAAAGTGCGCGGGTCCAAAATAGCGCAAGGAGCAGTTTCCCTACCTTTCAGCAGTGCCTCCCAGTGCCGATTCAGGAAGGCCGTGGAAGTGCCCCGCAGCAACTCCATCAAAATCACGTCCCGATCCGCGATTTGATGAGAAGTAGGAATCCCGTACTCCGAAAAAATAGTGTCTAACTGGGCTTCCCGCAAACGGGTCAAGGCATCACGGTACTCCAGGTAATCAGGGTGGTACATTTCCGAAAAACAATCTGCCTCACGGACCCTGGGGCTATCCGGCAGCCCGGGATTAAAGCCGTACCAGGTGATATGTTCGTACCACATCTCATCAAGTTTCCGGACAAGCGTTGGGTTAAACTCCGGAAACCACCGATCGATTTCCGCCTGCAACGTACGCAAAAAGACGGGGTGCTTTGCCCCCGGCAAGAAGTCTTTATGCAAGCGCAAATAAGTGAGTCCGTACACCGCCTCAAGGTTAAATGCCTGCCCTAAAAACCGCCTCGCTTCGTCCTCCTGATCTTCCAAAGCGGCGGCATAACCGGCCCGCAGCAGTGATAGAAAACTGCCGAAACCTTCCTTAAATGCCGTTCGGTAATGCGTTAAGGCCCTTTCAGTATCCCCGATTCCGGTGAAGTGGCGCGCCAACACCGCATGAAAAAGATATAATTCACTCCGGGCGCTGTAAATATGCTGCACCTCTTTGTCCGCCCAATTCTTCTGGCTCAAGCGGTTTACCATGAGTCGCTTGAACTGATCGGCGAAGGCACCGCCTTCAAATCTGCGCGCCACTGACGACTTAGCGTAAGCTTCCAGCATCTTAAGGGGTTCCTGCTGCATCCCCTTCTTCAAGTAATGTTTAACGCGTTTGGGTGCCCCCGCCAACTGGGCAGCCATCGCTACCTCAAGGTAGCCTTCCGGTCCAGGTGACCAGGCATTTTGTAACCTCGTCTCATGGAATTCGAGCAGCGCCTGATACTGCGACTGACGGAGTTCATCATCCGAGGTAGTAGCGATCTGGTCCATTTGCTCCGCAAATCGCTGCCCGGCTAAGCCGCTGGCAAGTGAGTAAAAAAGTAAAAGCAAAAGTAAGCGAAAATAGGAGGTCATTACTGCTAAGGTAACGAAGTGGCACAAGAGAGGGAAACTGCGCCTGCGCGAGGCCAGGCCCTCTTGCGGTTTATACTAGACAGGCTAGTTCGGTGCCAAGGCTTGGGGAGGGGGTAGTGGGTAAGAAAGACCCCATAACTGACAACCTCCGATCTCGCTGAGCGGTCCGACGAACCTTCTGTTTCTG